>JBKJVF010000130.1:0-12312 GCA_046589965.1 Paracoccaceae bacterium | reverse complement strand
GGTGGTTTCGCCGAGTATTTCCTGACCTCGGAACGCAGCCTGATCAAGCTGAACCCCAACATCACGCCTTTGGAAGTAGCGCCGATGGCGGATGCCGGCATCACCGCCTACCGTGCGGCGAAAAAGGCCGCCAAGAACCTGCGCCCCGGTGCCTATTGCGTCATCGTCGGTGTCGGCGGCCTGGGCCATATCGCACTGCAATGCCTGCACGAAATCTCGGGCTGCCGGATCATCGCGGTGGACCGCGAGCCTGCCGCGCGCGCGCTGTGCAAGGAATTGGGCGCCGATTTCGTGCTGGATGGCGGCCCGAACATCATCGCCGAAATCAAGGAAATCACCAAGGGCGGCGCACAGGTCGTGATCGACTTTGTAGGCGAACTTGGGGTTGAAAACCTGTGCTGGAAAATGGTTCGACCCGGGGGCGAGCTAATCATGGTCGGTTACGGCGGCAAGATAGAGGTCCCGACCGCGCATCTGGTCATCAACGAAATCAACATCGGTGGCAGCCTCGTCGGCAACTACACCGAACTGGTTGAGCTCATGGAGCTTAACGCTGATGGCAAGGTGAAGATGCACTATTCCGAATACAGCCTCGACAACATCAATCAGGCGCTCAGCGATTTCAAGGCTCGCAAGTTTGCCGGGCGCGGAGTGATCGTGCCGTAGCACAGCCCTGATTTTCAGCGGCAACCAGAGGATAAGGAAGCGCAGAATGGCAGACAACAAAATGGCGGCAGTTGGGGCGGATGGGCCTGACAAACCTGCTTTGCCCCCAGAATCCTTGCTGCGTCTGGTTTACCGCAGCCACAGTCTGTTGCCGGGATCGGGGGCCCCTGCACAGCAGGCTGGGCTCACGGATATTCTGCGGGTGGCGCGCGCCAATAACGCGGCACTGCAGGTCACCGGGGCATTGGTTCTATATGACGACTGGTTTGCCCAGGTTCTTGAAGGCCCCGAGACGACCGTGCGCGCATTGTTTGCCAAGATTGCAGCCGATGCGCGGCATGACCGGGTAGAGCTTGATCAATCGCTGCCGGCGCCCGCGCGGCTGTTTGGCAATTGGGCGATGGCCATTGTGGCAGAACATCATCAGCCGGACATGCCGCTTGTCGCCACCTCCGGGGGCCTGTCACAAGGCGCGCCCTGGCGGGTCAGCCCGGATCAGGAAAAGGTGCTGACCCGGCTGCGCGATCTGACACGCGGCTATGGGCGCGGTTCATGACCGCGCCTGTCTCATCGTGAACAGTATGGCGACCGCTGACCGGCTTTTCGCCATGACGCATTGACACCTGCACGGCCTCTACTGCGTGCGGCGCATCTCAATTCCCGCAAGCCGGATCACCAGAAAAAATTGAAATCTGCAGACCTTTGTTCATGGCTCCATTGCAGCCACCGGGGCAAGCTGAGACCGCTACAACCGCATCAATCTCGGCAACCATTTCGATGGAATCGCCCAACTGCGCTGCGGGTGGCAGAAAGAAAAGCTTGTGCCGCTCATCGATGCCGGTCGTCATGAAAATGTTGAAAGCATCGTGAACATAGGCGGCGGAAAAGCTGATGGCCTCCAGCGCCTGGGTCAGATTGTCATTGCAGTTTGGCGCGTGCTCCCTGCCGTCTCTTAGCTTCCATGCGCTTGCCGAACAGCGCGCATAGATCAGGTCATGTGACGCGGCATTGTGCGGCAAGGCGGGCCTGGGAACCGTGTCGGTGATGATCGTGAACATCGGACGCATCTTGGGTTCTGTGCTCCACAGCCTGTCCCCAATCGTCAGATGTGCGCCCTGCAGTGTCCGGGTGCGTCCAGACCAGAAATGTTCCGATGGATCGTCAGCCGCAAAGGCATTGAAATCGCAGACCTGCGGGCCGTCGATGCAGATTATGCGCAGGACCTGCCCCTTGGCGATGTGGCAGGCATATCCGGTTTCGGGCTGGACATAAGCGTCCAGAAGAGGGGCGTCGCGGTTTCCCCGCGCCAGGGCCGCATATCGCGCCTGGTCTGTCGATGAGACTGTTTGGTCGCCATAGCCGGTCAGCAAATCCTGATCAGTCATAATACACCGGTGCCAGTCGGGCGCTTTGGACAAACAACGGGTCGTGCAGCGGGAACAGTTCGCAATCGGGTTCCGTCGCAAGAAGTTTGAGACGCAAAAGGCTTTGCATTGCGGCCACGTCATCCATGCTTGAGCCCAGGATTTCCTGGTCAAAGTTTTCGATCAGGTCCACCACATCGCCGACAAGGATCTTTCGCGCACCCGATGGCAGAGTGATCCGCGCGGATTGATGTCCAGGCCGATGGCCCCGGGTGAACAGCACGTCGATGCCCGGCATCAGTTCCCAGTCGCCACTTTGGATCTGCCAGTCCACCGGGCCGGCGATGTCCGGAAAATTCGATGCCGATTGCCCCGCCATGGAAAAAGCCGCCTCGTGTTCCAGCTTCTGGATCCAGACGCGGGCGTTTGCAAAAAGCTTCAATCCGCCGGTGTGATCGGAGTGAGCGTGGCTGAGGATCACATCCGTAACGGCCTCGGGCCGCACACCGATTTCCGCCAGCTGGGTCTCTAGCCTGTGCTCGGGCAGCACAATCGGCGGTGCCGGAAAAGCGTCGTTGGTGTAGACTTCGCGGGCGTGGTCGTGGTCCACCAACGTCTCGGGGTCGAGGCCGGTATCGAACATGACGTAGCCACGGTCGGTCTCCAGCAGATAGGAGCAGATCGGCACCGCGAGTATCTGGGCACGGGATGCCCCGCGCAGGCAGGCCGACTTGCGGATGACTTCGTATCCGCACAACAAGATGTATAATTTCCGAACAGCGGTCATGTCTTTCCCTCGCAAGGCGGCCAACCCAAATTCGCTCGGGTTGGCCAGAAACGTCAGCCGGCCTTCGGCATGAACTGAGGATCAAAAACCTGTTCGTAGGGAACATCCGTCGTCAGCAGACCGGCGATTGTGACAATGGATTTCGTCTTGTCCCAAGCCTCGGGCGGGATGGCACCGTCGGATTGCCACATTTCGTTTTCCATCGTGTTCACCAGCATCGCTTCGAGGTCAGCCGGTGGCAGCGTCGGGAATTCTTCACGCGCAATCGCGCGCGCACCTTCAGGATCAGACGTCACATAGGCAAGCCCCTTCAAGGACGCATCGACCATCGCCTGAACAAGCGACTTGTCACTGTCGATCAGGGTCTGCGGCACGTTCAGCGTGGTCCAGGCGAACAGGCCAAGTTCCTTGGGCATCGAGGCAAAGGCAGGCTGCCACACGCCTTCCTGCACGCCCTTGGTGATCATCGGTTCAGTCACCATTGCCATATCGATGGCCTCGGCCTGCATCGCAGCAAGCTGTCCTGCCTCGGTGGCGATTTCAACCAGCGTAACATCGCTGCGCGGGTCCATCCCAGCCTTTTCCAATAGGTAAAGCATGATGGAATAGCCGGTTCCGCCGCGGGTGCCGATGCCGATCTTCTTGCCGCGGATCTGCTCCAGGAACGGCGCGTCTGCCGCAACCTCGACCCCTGTGCGGGCAACAAGAAACGCGTTTGCCCGGTTCGACATCGCGACCACGGCTTTGAGCTGCTCCCCACCCTTGGCCAGCACGAAGGCGATATGCTCGGGGCCGCCGATATAGGCCTGAGCATCCCCTGCCAGAACGGCCGCAATATGTTTGCCTCCGCCCTCGGTCGTGATCAGTTTGAGATCAAGTCCAGCGTCCTTGAAATAGCCGTTCTTCATGGCCGCATAAAACGGCAGGCTGTCGATACTGTGCCCCGGTTCGGTTACAGTAAAGCTGCGCAATTCCTGCGCGCGCGCCGGGTTAATCCCCGCAAGTGCCGCTGCCGAAATTCCAAGGGCACCTTTGCCGAACATACGTCTCGTTAAGTTGGTCATGTTGGATTATTTCCCTCTGGTTGCTTTTGACGTTTCCATTTAGTGAAATTGGGCATCAGCCTTGCGTCGCGTTACTATTCGCCGCATGCAAACCCCGAAGCAATTTGCGCTCTAGCCAGACAACGGCAGCATAAAGTACCATCGACAACGCGGATAGAATTGCAATACCTGCCCAAATAAGCGCGATATCGTAAGTCGCACCGGCATATAGGATAACTTTTCCAAGGCCGAATTGGGATGATATGAACTCTCCAATCAGAACACCGGCAAGTGCGAGGCCAATGTTTATGCGCAGGGATGAAATGATCCATGGCATAGCCGACGGCAAAACAATCTTGACAAATGCGTCGCGACGGCGACCACCGAGAGAGTAAGTCAATTTCACCAGATCCTGATCCACGGACTTAACACCGGCATAGGCTGCAAGGGCGGTAATCACAAAGGTAAGTGCAATTGCCATCGCAATCTTGGATGCAATTCCAATGCCAAAAATCAGGATGATCAGCGGCCCGAGCGCAAGCTTTGGAATGGCATTGAAAACAATGATGAATGGCTCCCACACCCGGGCCCAGTTTCGGGACCACCACAAGGAAAGCCCGATGACAGCCCCAAGTGCGGACCCACTGACAAAGCCGATAACGGTCGCGCGAAAGGTGAACCAGGTGTCCTGCAGCGCAGTCCCCTCACGAAAGAAAATCACCATTGTCCGCGCGATGTCGGAAGGTTTTGACCAAAAGAAATTGCTCATCCATTCCGCCCGGACGGCAAGTTCCCAAACTACGAAAATGCCAAGCACGATAATCGCTTGCAGCACTGCCACATACTTCGCCGACCACGCAGCGGGCTCTTTCAGCTGCACGCCCGGTTGGCGCAATTTGTCGTTGCTATTTTGTGATGCAGCGGTCATGGCACTGATCCGTCGGCGGCAACCTCGTCTTCGAACAGCAACGACAGACAATGTGCCTTGAGAGCGGCAAAACGAGCATCCGTTACAATCGTGCGATCGCGCGGACGGGGCAGATCAACGGAAAGCACCTCACGAATGCGCCCAGGCCTCGGAGAAAGAACGACAATTTTATCAGAAAGGAAGATCGCTTCGTCGACATCATGCGTGACGAAAAGAACCGTCAGCTTGAAATCACGCCAAAGGGTCAGCAGCCACGATTGCATGCGCAGCCTTGTCTGGGCATCAAGCGCACCAAACGGCTCATCAAGCAGAATGACGTCCTTGTTGCAAAGCAGCGTCCGCAAAAGGGCAGCGCGTTGGCGCATACCGCCCGAAAGCATGTCTGGATAGCTGTTTATAAACCCGCCCAAACCATATCGTTCCAGCAGCGGCATCGCGCGCGCGCGGGCTTCAGTCTTTGAAACGCCCTGAATTTCCATCCCGAAAACCACGTTGTCAAGAACAGTGCGCCACGGCAAAAGAAGGTCTTTCTGAAGCATGTACGACACCATGCCAGCGCGTCCCGTGATCTCGATGCCGTCAAGTGTTATCTGGCCAGAAGTCGGCTGCAACAGACCCGCGAGGATATTAAACAGTGTAGACTTGCCGCAGCCGGATTGACCGATAATGCTGACGAAACTTCCCGGCGGAATTTCCAAATTGAATTCGGATATCGCCAACACGCCATTCTTGGGTGATCCAAATCTGTGACTTACACCAGTTACAGAAAGCTTCGCAGAAACGCTATCCAAGCCGGAAGCCACCATAGCAGGGGTTCGGCTCACGTTCATTCTTCTGCTCTGTGTATTGGAAATGCGGCATCCAACGCAAATTGGCACCCCATCACCACGCCCAGAGAAGCTAACCCCGCAGATTTTGTTGGCTGGTCGACTATCACTTCATTGGCTCTGATTTGACTCCACAGATAGATTTATGTCCAAAATTCTTGCGTCTCGCAAAGCTTTAAGAAGTCCCGAAGTTGAGATGCTGATATGTCATCGCCTGGAAGCAGCCTGCTGACGAAATGCACATTTTTAAGTCGATTCTTAAAAGCTGGAAGTTGAAAGTGACGTCGGGCGTTTTGGGGTGACGATCTGTCGCTGGTGAAGTGATTCTGGACGACCTCCAGCCCAAGAATGGAACCGAGGCAGAAACTGCGATCCAACTTCCTCTGTGAGGCCAAAACGGGGAGACGTGATCAATTCGAAGCACAATGCCCACGTCTCGCTGAGACTGTGCGCTACTGATTCACTATCGGGCATTATCTGCTGATTGACCGCGAAAGATTCAATCCAGTTATACGGCTCAAATTAACCCCAGTTTGGCAAGAACCTGCAGTTTTGTCTTCATGCCTGCGACAAAGGCTTTCGCACGCGGGCTTTGCGGTGCGGTAAAAAATGTGGCGGGAGGGGCGCTTTCAACGATCCGGCCCGCGTCCATGAACACTATTCGGTCGGCCACGGCTGCGGCGAAAGTCACCTCGTGGGTCACGACGACCATGGTCACCCGCTGGCGTGCCAGATCCTGCATGACGTCCAGCACCTCGCCCACCAGTTCCGGGTCAAGGGCGCTGGTCGGTTCGTCGAACAATAGCACCTCTGGCTCCATCGCAAGAGCCCGCGCTATGGCCACCCGCTGCTGCTGCCCGCCGGATAATTGCGCCGGATAATGACCAGCCCGGTCCGCAAGCCCCACGAGATCCAGCATTTCGGCGGCCTTGGCCTCAGCTTTGGGTCGCGCCAGGCCACGACCATAGATCAACCCCTCGGTCACATTGCCAAGGGCAGTGCAATGCGGCCAGAGATTGAAGGATTGGAAGACGAACCCGATCCGAGCCCTCTGGCGGCGCAGTGCGGCCGCCCAAATGGGTGGGGCATCGCCGCCGGAACGTTGGAAGCCAATTCTTTCGCCGGCCACATGCACCTCACCTCTCGTGGGTGGCTGGATCCAGCTCAGGCATCGGAGCAGCGTTGATTTGCCCGAACCAGAAGGACCCAAGATGCACACGGTTTCGCCCGACTCCACCGTCAGATTGACTCGGTCAATCGCTGGAAAGTCTTGAAAAAGCATTGTAATGTGGGTTGCTGCCAATGCCGGTGAGGGTGGTGTCATCGCATACCGCTCCCTTTGGGACGATAGTAGTTTACCCGGCGCTCAAGTCTGCGCATTCCCAGATCAAACGCACTGAGCAGGACCCAGTATGTCAGGGCTACTGCGGCCCAAGTTTCTGCCGGTGCATAGGTGCGCGCTACGACCTGTCGCGTTTCATAGGCAAACTCGCGGACCGAAATGACCGACAAGATCGCAGTGTCCTTCGCCAGCCCGATTGACAGCCCAGCCAGGGCGGGAAGCACAATGCCCAGGGCCTGAGGCGCGATGATGCGGCGCAGGATGGTCGTTTCGGACAGTCCGACGGTCCGTGCGGCTTCGGTCTGGCCCGACGGGATCGCGGCGATGGCGCCGCGCATCGCCTCGGCCATGTAGGGTGAGTAGTAGATTGTAAGCGTCAAAATGCCGGCCCACCATGCATCAAGCCGCAGGCCGATGGAGGGGGCCGCAAAATAGATCACGTAAAGCAGGGTCAGGATCGGCATTCCGAGGATGAATCCAACGTAGCCCCGGACTATCCCGCGCACCAGCACGCCACCACGCTGGGACGCAACCAGCAGAACCATCGCGAAGAGAACGGACGTGAGCAACCCCAGCCCTGTGATCTTCAAAGTCTCGAGAACGCCCCTGGCAAGCTGTGGCACATAGGGCAGGATCACCTCGAAATCCATCATCAGGCCCGCTGCGGGGCGAGGCGGCGGTCAAGATCGCGCGCCGCCCATGAGATCAATTGGTAGAGAAAGACATAGGCACAGGCGATTGGCACGAAGACCTCGAGGGCTGTGAATGTACGCGCCTGGATCAGCACGCCCGCAAACGTCATTTCCTGCACCGCAATCACGGAAGCCAGGGGGGTGGACTTCAGCACGATTGAGGCCTCGGCCACCAGCATCGGCAGACTTGTCACCATAGCTTGTGGCAGGATGATCCGCCGCCAGATCATCACCGTCCCCAGACCGGTACAGCGTGCGGCCTCAATCTGTCCGACAGGAATGGCCACAATCGCGCCGCGCAGGATTTCCGTGCTGTAGGCACCGGAATTCAATCCGATGGCAAGGATCGCGGCAAGCAAGGGTGGCAGATGGATACCGATGAAGAGCAAGCAAAAGAAAACCACCAGAAGCTGCACAATGAGCGGCGTTCCACGCATCAAACTGACATAGGCACGACTGAAAAAAGCTCCGATTGGCCCTCCGCCCAGTTGCAGCATCACCGAAAGGCTGCCCGCAACGAGGCTGATGGCAAAGGCTCCGAGGGTCAGCGCGATCGTTACCCAAATCGTCTGTGAGATCGCTTGCAGCGTCTGGGCAATGACTTCGGCTGACGTGGTCATCTGCGCCTCATGATGGATTGAGGACGGCGACAGGGTTCATCGCCGTCCGTCTGTCTTGGTCGGCCCGATCACTCGGCTGGAACAAAATCGGCTTCTGGCAAGGTCAGGGCAAAACCGAAAGCTTCTTGCTGCAAGGCTGCAATGGTGCCATCGGCATGCAATTCGGCGATTGCCTTGCTCAGTGCCGCAGTCAGTTCCGGGTTCGCCTTGTTGACGCCCCATGCGATCCACTGGGTGCCGCCGATATCACCTACGACCATCAGCTTTGCATCGGGTCGTGCAGTCACTGCCTGCAAGAGCACCGTCTTGTCATCTACGACACAGGCAACCCGGCCTTCAACAAGCGCAGCAACGGTCTGCTCGATCGTCTCGAAACCCAATAGCTCTACCGGAGCCTTGCCAGCGGCTACCAGCTCCTCATTCATCGTCATCATCATCTGCTCGGGCTGGGTGGTCTGCTTTACGGCACAGGCTTTGCCCGAAAGGTCATAAATAGCGGAGGTGGTAACGCCGCTGCCCTCTACCGACAGAACCGCATTCATCGATGCCGCAGTCGGCATGGTGTAGTCGATCTTGGCCGCCCGTTCGGCAGTCACGTTCAGTGTGGGCGTCACATCGAAGGCACCGGCGATCAGGCCGGGTATGATGCCACTGGAGGCCATCACTTGATATTTGACCTCGACTCCCATCTTGGCCGCTGCGGCCTCAATGATCGAGGGATCATAGCCGATGACCTTGCCCGCATCGTCAGTGTATTCAAAAGGAGGGAATGTCGGGTCGATGGCGACGACAAGGGTCTTGTCTGCCATGACTCGCTCCAGCGCATCAGCGCCCGCTTGACCGGCGGCAGCAAACGCCGCCAGCGTCGCAATGGCGTAGATAGGCGTCTTCCTGATCATATTCATTCTCCTGAGCTGAGCCACGCTTCCGCGCGGGGGACATCGTTGAAAACGTGATAAGCAATGGGGCCGGGATTGGACCGCTTCCACAGTTCGGGGTCGGCGGAAGGGGCGTGCAAAGCAACGACAACGTCCATCACCGCCCGCATCAGCACACCGTCACCAGGCCTAGAAGACACGCCATTCGGCAGCAGCGCGCCATCCAGGCCCACTGCGACATCAAGAAACAGGTTTACCGGATCAGCGATGCGGCGCGGCTCCAGTCCCGCCGCACGAAAGGCGCCGCCGACCGGACCGCCATCGGGTGGCAGGGGCGCTCCTAGCGGCATCAACAGGTCATGGCGCAAGTGCGGCGCGCTTTTGCCCAGCACGAAAACCGGTCGGCGCTTGTTGGTGACCATCCGCATCCCGAGCCTCAAGAGGAAAGAGTTCGAAAAGACACGCGTGTGATGCGGCGACAGAAAAATCTCGGGCGTGGCCGGGTTGATCACAAACATGGCGGCGGGCTGGCCGCCTTCGATATCTTTGACAGCCAGAAGCTGGCCTACCGCCACCGGAAAGGCTTTTGCCGTTCCGCCTTCAACAATGCCCGCCGCCTCGGGGGGAAGGACGACATCGGGAAAGGCCATCAACAAGGGCATGATGTGCCCTCCACCTTGACGGCAAAGGCGCTGGGTCGCAGACCGTTGCCCGGAATGATATCCTGCGGACAACTTGAGACGGCGCAGACCACGTCGATAAGGCATTCGAACAACATCATGTCACCCGGTCGGCTGGGCGGATCGACCACGGCCGTGCCACCACCTGCAACAACCGGACTATTCTGGAAGAAGTTGAAGGGCTCGGGCACCTGCAGCGGGTCGGTCAGGCCATGGGCGCGCAGGGGCTCGTACATGTTGTCCAGACAGTTGCGGTGGCCCGGCACCCCGAAGTCGATGTCGTACCGGCTCCGGTCACATGCAGGGATCGTGTAGTCGTGCACCCCGATCGTGTCTTCGATGATACGGAGTATCGGGCGGCGGCGATTGGTCACCAGCACATCGCCAGTCTTGATGTAAAGTGACCGCAACGCGCGCCGCGTCTCGACCCCGGACAGGTATTCGCCTGGATCCTCCGGGCACAGCGCCACGAAATCCACTGCTTGCTGCCCCTCCACGTCGATCAGGCGGATCATCTGTCCGGCCTTTGCCGTGAAGGCGGCGCCATGCCCGCCTGCAACTGTGATCACGTCAGACATACTCGCCCTCCGCGGCTTCAAGAATCTCGATGTTAAGCTCGGTCGGGAACCAGCCGGTGATCGGGTTGAACTCTTGCGGGCATGCCGAAATTGCAACAATCTGATCGATCCACGCACGCAGGATGATGTGGTCGCCCGGTTTCGACGGCGATGGCCCCGTCAGCACGGAGCCATCTGCACCGATGGGCACATTGGCAAAGATGTTGAAGGGCTGCGGCACGTAGAACGGCAGGGTCCCAAGATGGGGCTCCATCACTTCTTGCAAGTTGCTGGTGCAACTGCGGTGATCGGTTTGCAGCCCGTAAAGGCGGTAGCGATGGCAGTCACAGGCGGCAGTCAGCAGATCATGGACACCACAGGTGTCAGCAATCACCTGCAGGATCGGACGACGATGGTTGGTGTGGAAGCTCTCACCCGAAACCGGGCACAGCTTGTTGACCCAGACCCGGGTATGCGTTGCCGACAGATGCTCGCTCACATCGTCCTTGTTGAACGCCCAGAAGTCGCCGCACTGGCGGCCACGCGGGTCCTCGACCTTGATGAACTGGTTGGCGCGCAATTCGTGCGCCCAACCCCGTTGCGGAGGGATCACGAATGCCGCGACGGTCTCCAAACGCAACTGACGTTTGCCATTAAGGTCTACTGTTTGGCCCACGGTTGCTCCTCTTTCAGATTTCCAGTTGATGAAACTTTGGTTTCGTTGGATTACTATGAGAAAAATATATTCTAACGGATCGCAGAAGGGTTCCGCCGAAATGACGGGCAAAGATGTTGAAGACTGCCCAAAAATTTATCAGTCTCTGCGCGAGCAGCTGCGTCAGTTCCGACCGGACATGCCGCCGGGCGAGGGTGCGATTGCAGACCTGATTCTGAACTTTCCGGGTGAACTGGCCGGCTACTCTGCTTCTGAGCTGGCGCATTTGGCCAAGACGTCGAAAGCGACGGTCAGCCGCTTTGTCAGACGGCTTGGCTTTGACAGGTTCGAAGACATGCGCCGTATGATCCGCAATGAAAGCGAAGCCGGATCACCCCTTTTTCTAACGCGGGGGGGCGGCCAGACCACGGTGCCCCGGGATGCGGATCTGCAGGCTTCGATCACACGCAACACCAGCGAAACCTTGGCCAGTCTGGATGATGCAAGGTTGGACCGCTTGGCCTCGCAAGTGCTGTCGGCCCGGCAGGTCTGGATCGTAGGCTACCGGCATTCTCACTTTCTGGCCGGATACATGCGCTGGTCAATTGCGCATGCCCGTGCATCTGTTCATCTTCTCCCGCGTGCAGGCGAGACGCTGGGAGAAAACCTGGCCGATGCCGGGCCGGATGACCTGGTGATCCTGCTGGCAATGCGCAGAACGGTGCCTGCGATGCGCGCTGCGTTGAATTATTGTGCGAAGCGCGGCACCTCGATCGCGGTTTTCGCCGATTCAACGTTCCGGACATCGCTTGAGATTGATCTGCTTTTTGAAATTCGCAGCAGAACCCAAGGCAGCGTGGACGAACATGTGACGCTGATGACGGTTCTGCATCTGCTCATTGATCGCGTGCTACTGGCAGGTGGTGAACAGACGCGCGCGCGTTTGGGTCGTATCGACGATGCGCATGCCGAAATGACGGAACTTTAGCCGGCAGTTAGAAAGCTAAAACAGAAAGAACACCCTATCGCAGGTCACGATCCTGTCGTTATGCGAGTGGGACGGTGCAGATGCCAACGCCCGCAGGGCTGCTGCGGGCGTGAGGCAAGTGACGATGGTTGCGGGGACCGGATTTGGCTTACACTGAACAGCTACTGTGCTTGTCCGTCCGGATGTGGCCTTCAGGTTATGAGCCACCTGCCCCAGGAAATGTCTTCTCCTTTAGTTTCATAATGTTACAAGATAACCTCTCGGGCTAGAATTTGGTTCGTGACT
>JBKJVF010000140.1:0-2962 GCA_046589965.1 Paracoccaceae bacterium | reverse complement strand
ATCATGGCACGGCGTTCGACATTGCGGGACGCGGTATGGCTGATCCGACCAGTCTTGTCGCAGCGTTGCGGATGGCGCAGGACATGGCCCGTGCGCGACAAGCGTGAACGTCCTTAGGATCCGCGCCAGCGGGAAAGGTGGCGATCATGCCGATGATTGACGGTTTGCCGCCCCTGCGCGAGGTCATTCGCACGCATGATCTGGTGGCCAAAAAGCAATTGGGCCAGAATTTCTTGCTGGATCTGAACCTGACGGCCAAGATCGCACGGTCCGCCGGGGACCTTTCGGCTTGCGATGTGCTGGAGGTGGGCCCCGGTCCGGGCGGCCTGACGCGCGGGTTGCTGGCCGAAGGCGCGCGACATGTCGTCGCCGTGGAAAAGGACGCGCGATGCCTGCCCGCGCTGGCCGAGATCGCTGATACCTATCCCGGTCGCCTGACTGTCCTGCACGGCGACGCACTGGCGCTGGATGTCAGCGCCCATCTGACGGGGCCGGTCAGGATCATCGCCAACCTGCCCTACAATGTCGGCACGGAGTTGCTGATCCGCTGGCTGACGCCCGCAGTCTGGCCACCCTTCTGGACCAGTCTGACCCTGATGTTTCAGCGCGAGGTGGCTGAACGCATCGTCGCCCGACCGCGCACGGACCATTACGGGCGTCTGGCCCTGCTGGCGCAGTGGCGCTGCGATGCGCAGATTGTACTGACCCTGCCACCCGAGGCGTTCACCCCCGCGCCCAAGGTGCATTCTGCGGTGGTGCATCTGACGCGGCTGGAGGCACCCCGTTATCCGGCGGATGCAGCCATCCTGATGCGGATCACCGCAATGGCCTTCAACCAAAGGCGCAAGATGCTGCGGTCCAGCCTGAAGGGACTGGCGCCCGACATCGAGCCGCGGCTTGTGTCCGTCGGCATTCCCCCGACCGCCCGCGCCGAGGAAATCGGGCTGGAGGCGTTCTGTGCCCTTGCCCGCAACATTGCGGGCACCTGACATCGCTATTCGGCAGCTTCGCGCGGTTTTGTCGGACCCCGAGGTTTCGTGGGCTTTTCGACCGCTGGTTCGGCCGACACGGCCGCATCAGCCTCGACACGCGGGCGTCGTGGGGCACGGGCACGTTTGACACCCTCTTCGCGTCCGGACAGTTCGTCCGCCGGGATCATGATCGACGGCGGCGGACCCTCGACGATCGGTGCGCGACGGGCTTCGGGCGTTTCGACCAGACCTGTCTCTTCGTCCACTTCGCCAAAGTTCACCACGTCGGCCGGCACGACACGGCGATCATCGCGGCGGTCATCGCGACCCTCGGCGCGGCGGTCTTGGCGGGGCTGGTCGCCACGATTGTCATTGCGGTTGTCCTGGCGCGAACCGTCGCCACGTTGCTGGTCGCCACGTTGCTGGTCGTTGCGCGGCTGGTCGTTGCGCGGCTGGTCGTTGCGCTGCTGGTCGCTGCGCTGCTGATCGTTGCGCGGCTGGTCGTTGCGTGGCTGATCGCCCCGCTGCCCGTCGCCCCGCTGCTGATCGCCCCGCTGCTGATCAAAGCGCGGCTGCTGTTGCTGGCCACCATCTTGGCGATCGTTGCGATAGTCGGGGCGGTCGTTGCGCTGATTGTTGTTATTATTGTTGCCGTTGCCGTTGCCGTTGCCGTTATAGGGCTGACCCTGCATCGGCTGTTGGGCCTGCCGCGCCTCTTGCTCAACCGCCATTTCGCGCATCGCCTCGCCAAGAAGGCGGGTGTAATGCTCGGCGTGCTGCATGAAGTTTTCGGCGGCCACACGGTCGTTGGACAACTGCGCGTCGCGGCCCAGCTGCTGATACTTTTCGATCAGTTGCTGCGGCGTTCCACGCACCTTGCCCTCGGGGCCGGAGCTGTCGAAGACGCGGTTGATGATGTTGCCGAGGGTGCGCGGGCGGTTCGTTTTCGAACGCGAGCGGGACTTGGAAGATCTCATCTTGTCCTTTGATCCAGATGATCCGGCTTTATCCGACTGATCCGCACCGGTCTGGTGCCATGCCCCTAAAGGGGTGCGTCGAGCAAAGGCGGCAGTTGCGCGGGGGTCATGGGCACCATGGTGATCGCATCACCGAGCGCCCCTTTCGCGTGGTTTGAATAATCATGGCATGTCCCGCGTGACAAGCCGATTCTGGCAGATTTTCCCAACATGGGCGGAGAAACCCTTAAAACGCCGCGGATATGTGACGAGAAACCCCCTTTTGGCCTGCTGCGCGCGCCGCAACGACGCGGTCGCGCCGGTCGAGATCCGGCAAGATACGGATATCGACGAGGCCCGCGCCGGCCAAAAGGTCTGCCACGGCCTGGCCTTGCGTCGGGCCGATTTCCAGCAGGACGCGCCCGTCAGGCGCAAGATGTGCCGCAACACCCGCCGCGATCAACCGGTAGGCGTCCAGCCCATCGCCACCGGGCGTCAGGGCGATGCGGGGATCATGGTCACGCACTTCGGCGTCCAGACCCGCCATTTCCGCCTCGGCGATATAGGGGGGATTGGATACGATCAGATCAAAGCTGCCGGTCACACACGAAAACCAGTCTGATGTCACAAAGCGCGCGCGGCTCGTCAGGCCAAGCGAAATTGCATTCAGGCGCGCCACGTCCAACGCCGCATCGGAGATGTCGGTGCCGATCCCGTCCGCATCGGCGCGTTCGCCCAGCAACGACAGCAGGATGCACCCGCTACCCGTCCCAAGGTCAAGGACATGGGCAAAGGGTTCAGACAGCGCCGCCTCGACCAGCGTCTCGGTATCCGGACGGGGGTCGAGGACAGCATCGCTGATGTAAAAATCCGATGTCCAGAAACTGCGTGTTTGCAGGATTCGGGCGACCGGTTTGCGCGCCACCCTTTGCTGGATGAACAGGGCAAACCGCAGGTGAGCCGCCTCGTCCATCGCGTGGTCCAGCACGCCGGCTATGTCACCTGCAGTTTCGCCCAAGGCTGCCTTCATCAACT
>JBKJVF010000029.1:0-13446 GCA_046589965.1 Paracoccaceae bacterium | reverse complement strand
TCGCCGGGCCGGATGAAGGATCTGATCCCGCGTGCGGATCGCGCCGGGGCCAAGATCACGCTGACCTACCAGCCCAAAACGGACGGCCCCTTTGATCTGGTGCTGACGGATGTGCCCTGTTCGGGCGCGGGCAGCTGGCGGCGCGATCCCGAAGGCAAATGGCGTCTTACGCCTGCGCGCCTGGACGATCTGCGCCAGGTACAGGCCCGGATCCTGGATCGCGCGGCGGCGATGGTCACACCCGGGGGGCGGCTTGCCTACGTCACCTGTTCCGTACTGCGGGCGGAAAACGACGACCAGATCGCGGCGTTCCTGGCGCGCCATCCCCGCTGGACTGTGGAGAAAAGGCGTCAGTTCACACCTTTGGAAGGGGGAGACGGTTTTTTTCTGGCCGTGATGCGCATTGTCTGATTCAAGAATTTCAACCAGAGCGAGAATATTTGACGCAGTTAAACCACGATTAACGATTTGCCTGCCGTATAGACCCAAGACTTCGAATCCCAAGAACGACGAGGGACATATTGGCCACCTCCGAGACCGCCACCATTGTCGAAACCGCGCGGGGGCTTGCCCCTCGGGTCGGCTATCTTCTGATCGGTGCCGCGGCATGTCTTGCGGCGGCCCTGTTCTCGCCAGATCAGACAACCCGTCTGACCTTCAGTGCCGCAGGTGTTACGCTTGCGGTTCTGGTCTTGGTGATCAAAGGCAGTCAGGTGCTGCAACACCTTTTGCTCGCACGCGAGGAGGTGCGCCTGTTCCGGCTGGTGGGCGAAGATGCGGCACCCGCCTTTACCACTGATCGGCTGGGCGAGATCCATCTGCGTAACAAGGCTGCGAGCGAACGATTTGCGGGAAATGACGCCAAGACGCTTGTCGGCACGCTGAGCGATCATTTCGCGTCGCCCGGTGCGGTGATGTTCCGATTGCAGGCGCGTGCGGAATTGCGCGGATCGGCGCGCGAAGATGTGGTGACGCGGCGCGGGCACATGCGGCTGTCGAGCACCATGATCTCGGCCGGGCGGTTCTTGTGGCGACTGGAAGAATTTCATGATCGTACCGGCGTCGGGCGCGGTGCCGAGACGCTGAGCCTGCGAATGCTGGTCGCGAACAAGGCCGGCGTGGTGCTTTTCTCCAATGAGGCGATGCGCAAACTTCTTGGCGCACGACCCAAGCGGCTGGATCGGGTCTTTGTGGCCCCTGTCGTGCGCAATGGCGAAGAAGTGGAGGTCAGCGCCGCCAATGGTCCCGTCCGTGCCATCCTCTCGGAGATCGAAGGCGCGGGAGAACGGCGCGAAATCTTTCTGTTCCCTGTCCCGTCTGATCGTGCCGACGATTCGGTGCTTGCCGAATTTGAGCATATGCCGGTCGCCCTGATGAAATTTGCCCAAGACGGCATGCTGACATCGGCCAACCGCGCCGCGCGGGATCTTGTGGGTCTTGAGGCGGGTGCCACGGCGATGTTCCATGACCTGTTCGAGGGGCTGGGGCGCCCCGTGGGGGAGTGGCTCGCCGACGTTGTCGACGGGCGCCTGCCCACCGCGGCCGAGGTTCTGCAGACCCACGGTGTTGCGGATAAACGCTATTTGCAGGTCACCCTGCGGCGCATGGTGATCCATGGCAAGCCGGGCGCGCTGGTGGTGCTTGCGGATGCGACCGCGCTGAAAGAGCTGGAGGCCCAGTTCATTCAAAGCCAGAAGATGCAGGCCATCGGCCAACTTGCCGGCGGCGTGGCCCATGATTTCAACAATCTCTTGACCGCCATCACCGGCCATTGCGATCTGTTGCTGTTGCGGCGCAGCAGGACCGATACCGACTATGCCGATCTCATGCAGATCCAGCAGAATGCCAACCGCGCCGGGGCGTTGGTTGGTCAGCTTTTGGCTTATTCGCGCAAGCAGACCATGAAGCCGGAGCGGATCGACCTGCATGACGTGTTGTCGGATCTGACGCATCTGCTCAACAGACTTTTTGGGGAACGCGTGGCGCTGCAGCTGATCCAGGACCCGCTGCTGGGCCCGATCCGGGCGGACAAGCGCCAGCTGGAACAGGTCATGGTGAACCTTGTGGTCAACGCACGCGATGCAATGACGGATGGCGGAACCATCCGGATCGAAACCGAGGCCTGTGCTTTGTCCGAGGAACTTCGCCGCGACCGTGCGGTCGTGCCCTGCGGGGAATATGCCGTGATCCGCGTTGTCGACACCGGCATCGGCATCCCGGCCGACAAGTTGCAGAAGATCTTTGAACCGTTCTTCACCACCAAACGCACGGGCGAAGGCACTGGCCTTGGACTGTCCACGGTTTACGGCATCGTGAAGCAGTCGGGCGGATACATCTTTGTCGACAGCGAGCCGGGCGAGGGGTCGACATTCGCGCTCTATTTCCCGGTGCATGAGATCAAGGCCGAAGATCTTGTGGTGACCCCGCCCACACGGAAAGTGACGATGAGGCAGGGTGAAGGCGTCGTCCTCTTGGTCGAGGACGAGGCCCCGGTGCGTGCCTTTGCGTCACGCGCGCTGCGGATGCGCGGCTATACGGTGCTGGAGGCAGATTGCGCCGAAGATGCCCTGCGCATGCTCGAAGACCCCTCACTGCAGGTCGACATTTTCGTCACTGACGTGGTCATGCCGGGGATGGACGGCCCAAGCTGGGTGCGCGAGGCGCTGAAAGAACGGCCCGATGCACGCGTGATCTTTGTCTCGGGCTATGCCGAGGATTGCCTGTCCGAAGGTCAGGCCCGCATCCCGAACTCGGTCTTTTTGCCCAAGCCGTTTTCGCTTACCGACCTGACGACCACGGTGCAGGGGCAACTGCACTGAAGTCGGCCACCTTTGCCGATGCATGACTACCGGACGCAGATTTGCAAGACCGGCCCACTCGCGCCGCTATTCGCTTGCCGCCACCCCAGACGATGATTTGGCAAGGGCGCCATAGGGTTCATCCCCTGCTGCCAGCACCGCATCATAAAGTTCAAAATCGCGTGCTGCGGCGACTTTCAACAGCGCCTCTGACGCGGGCGACAGATCCAGGGATGCGGGGGGCGAGACGTTCAGCCGTGGCAGCACGATCTCGCAGTTCAGGCGGTCTTCGAGAAATTCGACGAACCCCTCGATGGCTTCGTAGCGAAAGAGATGATCCACGCGCGTCCCGTTGTTGGGCGCGAGGAATCGCGCCTGGCTGCCAACGGCTGCGAACTCCGGTTGCGGATCCGCGCACCAGCTTGCGACAAAGGCGTCAAAGCTGATCGCGGTGGTCTGTTTTTTCGGCTCGGTCACGATGTCGCGCTGACGATAGCGATACCAGCTGCCCAGCCAATCCGTTGGCTCGCGCATCAGGGCGACAACCGTAAATGGCTCGCCCGATGCTGCAGCGAGATAGGGCCCGATAAATCGATGATAGCGATGCACATTGGTATGCTTCAAAAGCGGCGGTCGCTGGATCGACACTTGCGCCAGCGAATCGAGCGCCGAAGCGATGGCCGTCGAGCCCGTCTTTGGCGTCGCGAGAATCACCAGCCTTTGGTCGAAAAATACCAGCATGACGCCCCGCTTGCCCCGATTTCGGGTGGTTTTGCCCGCTTTGTGGCCTGTTGTAAACGTTCCCTTAATGCATCGCATCAAATGATAACGCATCGAATTGGATTGAAATGTTCTCTTTTTGATCTCATAAGGGTGAGAACACTTGGGGAACAAGCGCAACAATTGCCGCGGGCCTGCGGCTATGGAATAAGGAAGCACGAAAATGTCGGTGGCAAATCTGCTCGACCTGAACGGGAAGCGCGAAATGGACAAAAGCAAGGCCCTCGAAAGCGCGCTGGCGCAGATCGAACGGCAGTTCGGCAAGGGCTCGATCATGCGGCTTGGCGCAGACAGCCCGGCGATGGATATCGAGGCGACGTCGACCGGCTCGCTCGGCCTCGATATCGCGCTTGGCATCGGCGGCTTGCCGCAGGGCCGGATCGTCGAGATTTACGGCCCTGAATCCTCGGGCAAGACCACGCTGACCCTGCATGTCGTGGCCGAGGCGCAGAAGAAGGGCGGCGTGTGCGCCTTTGTCGACGCCGAGCACGCACTTGACCCGCAATATGCCAAGAAACTGGGCGTCAATCTGGACGATCTTCTGATCAGCCAGCCCGACACCGGCGAACAGGCGCTGGAGATTGTCGATACGCTGGTCCGGTCCGGCGCGGTCAGTCTGGTAGTTGTCGACTCGGTCGCAGCACTTGTGCCGAAATCGGAAATCGAAGGTGACATGGGCGACATGCAGATGGGCAGCCAGGCGCGCCTGATGAGCCAGGCCATGCGCAAGCTGACAGCGTCGATCGGTCGTTCGAACTGCATGGTGATCTTTATCAACCAGATCCGCATGAAGATCGGCGTGATGTTCGGCAGCCCCGAAACAACCACCGGGGGCAATGCGCTGAAGTTCTACGCCTCCGTCCGTCTGGACATTCGCCGCATCGGGTCGATCAAGGAAAAGGACGATATCGTCGGCAACACCACACGCGTCAAGGTGGTCAAGAACAAGGTGGCGCCGCCCTTCAAGCAGGTCGAATTTGACATCATGTATGGCGAGGGTATCTCCAAAACGGGTGAGCTGGTGGATATCGGTGTGAAAGCCGGGATCGTCGAAAAGTCGGGCAGCTGGTATTCCTACGGCGACGAACGGATCGGGCAGGGACGCGAGAACGCCAAGCTGTTCCTGAAACAGAACCCCGGCGTTGCCCAGGACATCGAAGACAAGCTGCGCGCTGCAAGCGGTCTTGATTTCAACGTCGTCGGGGGCGGCGAATCCGAGGAAGTCGTCGACATGTAAACGGCTTGCCCCGGGTTGCGGGGCAGCCCTCGTCGGCAAATGAACAGGGCCGGGGCAGTTGCTCCGGCTTTTCTTTATCCGGTCGGATTGCGGCAGGGCACCAGACGCAGCGGGCCGCGGGGCATTTGTGCGCGTGAGTTGTAACCCGCCCGGCACATGCCGATTGCCCCCGGGTAACACCCTTGCGCGAATGCTTCGGGCAATGCTGGCCAAATCTGGCGCGAGGCGGTTGCCAAGCCACCGCGAATGCAAGCTCTTTTCACGGCTTTGATACGGCGGATGTGGACAGCTATTGGTCGGCGGGCTAAACGAAGCGGTGCTTGCGAAAACTTCCGCCGAAAGGTCCCGACATGGCGTCGCTGAACGACATCCGCTCCACCTTCCTTGGGTACTTTGAACGCAACGGCCACCGCGTCGTCGCGTCAAGCCCGCTGGTCCCGCGCAATGACCCCACGCTGATGTTCGCCAATTCCGGCATGGTGCAATTCAAGAATTGCTTCACCGGGGTGGAAACGCGCGACTACAAGCGCGCGACAACGGCCCAGAAATGCGTCCGCGCGGGCGGCAAACACAATGACCTCGACAATGTGGGTTACACCGCACGGCACCATACGTTCTTTGAAATGCTGGGAAATTTCAGCTTTGGCGACTATTTCAAGGCCGATGCCATCGCCTTTTCGTGGGAGTTGCTGACGAAGGATTTCGCCATCAATCCTGACAAGCTGTGCGTCACCGTCTATCACACCGACGACGAAGCGGCGGCACTGTGGAAGAAGGTTGCGGGGCTTTCTGATGACCGCATCATCCGCATTCCGACCGACGACAACTTTTGGCGGATGGGCCCCACGGGCCCCTGCGGTCCCTGCACTGAGATCTTCTATGACCACGGTGACCACATCCCGGGCGGGCCGCCCGGCAGCCCAGATGAAGACGGTGACCGGTTCATCGAGATCTGGAACAACGTCTTCATGCAGAACGAGCAGTTCGCCGATGGGCGACTGGTTCCGCTGGAGATGCAGTCGATCGACACCGGCATGGGGCTGGAGCGGATCGGTGCGCTGCTGCAGGGCAAGCATGACAACTATGACACCGATCTGATGCGCAGCTTGATCGAAGCGTCGGCCCATGCCACCAGCACGGACCCGGACGGTCCGGGCAAGACGCATCACCGTGTTATTGCTGACCATCTGCGGTCAACCAGTTTCCTGATCGCTGACGGCGTCATGCCGTCAAATGAAGGGCGTGGCTATGTGCTGCGGCGAATCATGCGTCGGGCGATGCGCCATGCGCATATGCTGGGCACCACCGATCCGGTCATGTTCCGGCTGGTGCCTGCGCTGGTCCGCCAGATGGGGGCGGCATATCCCGAACTGCAGCAGGCCCAGGCCCTGATCGAAGAAACCCTGCGACTGGAAGAAGCGCGGTTCATCACCACGCTGGACCGGGGCTTGCGGCTTTTGGACGACGAGATGGCGCGCATTCCGGACGGCGCCGATCTGCCAGGTGCTGCGGCGTTCAAGCTTTACGACACCTACGGCTTTCCGTTGGATCTGACGCAGGATGCCTTGCGCGAAAGGGGCCGCGCGGTCGACGTCGCGGGCTTTGATGCGGCGATGGCTGAACAAAAGGCCAAGGCTCGCGCCAGCTGGTCGGGCACGGGCGACGCCAAGGATGCGCGGATCTGGTTCGACATTGCCGAAGAGCATGGCGCGTCAGAGTTCCTTGGCTACGACACCGAGCGCGCCGAGGGTGTGATGACAGCCCTGGTGCGGGATGGCGCGATGATCGACAGGGCCGAAACGGACGAGGCGGTGCAGATCGTCGTCAACCAGACGCCGTTTTACGCCGAAAGCGGCGGGCAGGTGGGTGATCATGGCTGGATCATCACCGACACCGGCCGGGCCGAGGTGACCGATACCCGCAAGACTGCGGGTGTGTTCATCCATCTGGCGACAGTGCGCGAAGGGCATGTGGTCAAGGGGCAGGCCGCGCGTCTGGCCGTGTCGCATGACCGTCGCACCACGATCCGCGCCAACCATTCCGCGACTCACCTTCTGCACGAGGCGCTGCGTCGCGCCTTGGGCGACCATGTGGCCCAGCGGGGCAGCCTGAACGCGGCAGACCGGCTGCGGTTCGATTTCAGTCATGGGCAGGCGATGACGGCGGCCGAACAGGCGGGCGTGGAGCATGAGGTCAACACCTTCATCCGTCAGAACAGCCCGGTCGAGACGCGGCTGATGACGCCCGACGATGCCCGCGCCATCGGTGCGCAGGCGCTTTTCGGGGAAAAATACGGCGATGAGGTCCGCGTGGTATCGATGGGGACATTGACCGGGTCGGGAAAGGGCGCGGATGGGGCGACCTACTCGCTGGAACTGTGCGGCGGTACCCATGTGCGGCGTACCGGTGACATCGGGGCCTTTGTGCTGCTTGGCGACAGTGCCTCCAGTGCCGGGGTGCGGCGGATCGAGGCGCTGACGGGGCAGGCGGCATTGGACCATCTCAGGGGACGCGACCAGGTCTTGTCCGATACCGCGCTGATGCTCAAGACCCATGCCGAGGATGTGCCCGCCCGCGTCAAGGCACTGGCCGAAGAACGCCGCGCGCTGCAGAACGAGGTTGCGCAACTGCGCCGCGACCTCGCGATGGGTAGCAAGGCCGTGGGGCCGGATGCCAAGGATATCAATGGCGTGGCGTTCATTTCTCAGGTGCTTTCGGGGGTGTCTGGTAAGGATTTACCGGCCTTGATCGACGAGATGAAGGGGCGGCTCGGGTCCGGCGCTGTCCTGTTGATTGCCGATACCGGGGGCAAGCCTGCGGTGGCGGCAGGGGTCACGGGTGATTTGATCGGGCGCCTGTCTGCGGTGACCCTGGTCAAGGCGGCGGCGGAGGCGATGGGCGGCAAGGGTGGTGGCGGTCGGCCGGACATGGCGCAAGCCGGTGGTGTCGACATTGGCGGCGCTGACGCGGCAATCAAGGCGGCCGAAGCCGTCATAGCGGGGTAGGGTCATGGCAACTGCGCTCTGGATCGCTCATGTTCATGTCACCGACCCTGAGGCTTACGCAAGGTATGCCGCCGGGGCGACGGTCGCCATTGCCGCGCATGGCGGCGTGTTTCTGGCCCGTGGTGGGCGCTATGTGCAGCTGGAAGGCAATGACCGCCCCCGCAACGTGGTGGCGCGGTTTCCGTCGCTAGAACGGGCAGTGGAGTGCTATAACTCACCTGCGTATCAGGCCGCACTGGCCCATGCCAAAGGCGCGAGCGTGCGGGACCTGATGGTGGTGGAAGAAGTTGAGTAAACCGCTGTAACCTATTGGTAATAAGACAAAAAGGCCGCCACATGGGCGGCCTTTGTCTTATCCGGCAGCGCGGCTTTGGCGCTTGCGGTCGTTCGGGTCAAGGAACCGTTTGCGCATCCTGACGGCCTTGGGGGTCACTTCGACCAATTCGTCATCGTCGATATAGGCGATGGCCTGTTCCAGCGACAACTTGACGGGCGTCGTCAGGCGAACTGCTTCGTCGGTGCCGCTGGCCCGCACGTTGGTCAACTGCTTTCCCTTGAGCGGGTTGACCTCAAGGTCGTTGTCACGGTTGTGCTCACCGATGATCATGCCGGTATAGACCGGTTCCTGCACGCCGATGAAGAAGTGGCCGCGATCTTCCAGTTTCCACATCGCGTAAGCGACAGAAGTGCCGCTTTCCATGGAGATCAGCACGCCCTGGCGTCGACCTTCGATCGGGCCTTTGTGGGGGGCCCATTCCTGGAACACGCGGTTCAGCACGCCGGTGCCACGGGTATCGGTCATGAACTGGCCATGATAGCCGATCAGCCCGCGCGACGGCACATGCGCGATGATGCGGGTCTTGCCGACGCCTGCGGGTTTCATTTCGACCAGCTCGCCCTTGCGCGGTCCGGTCAGTTTTTCGATCACCGGGCCGGTATAGTCGTCATCGACATCAATCGTGACTTCTTCGATGGGTTCGCACTTCACGCCATCTACGTCGCGGAACAGGACGCGCGGGCGGCTGATGGACAGCTCAAATCCCTCGCGGCGCATGTTTTCGATCAGGACGCCCATCTGCAATTCGCCACGACCCGCGACCTCGAATGCATCGCCGCCGGGGGTGTCGGTGACCTTGATCGCGACGTTGATTTCCGCCTCTTTCATCAGGCGTTCGCGGATGACACGGGACTGGACCTTATTGCCATCCTTGCCGGCCAGCGGGCTGTCATTGATCCCGAAAGTTACCGAAATAGTCGGCGGATCAATTGGTTGCGCGGGCAGGGCAATGTCGATTTCCAGCGCACAGAGCGTGTCAGCAACCGTTGCCTTGGACATGCCGGCAAGCGTCACGATATCACCCGCTTCGGCCACGTCGATGGCGGTCTGGTTCAGGCCGCGAAACGCCAGCACTTTGGACACGCGGAACTGTTCCAGTTTTTCGCCGTCGCGCGACATGGCCTTGATGGTCTCGCCCGCCTTAAGCGTGCCTGCCTCGACCCGTCCCGTCAGGATGCGTCCGATGAACGGGTCGGCAGACAGGGTTGTCGCCAGCATCTGAAAGGGCTCGCCCCGGCGCGAAATCTGGGCCGGTTGCGGCACATGCGCCAGAACCAGATCATAAAGTGCGGACAGGTCCTTGCGCGGACCATCCAGACCGACATCTGCCCAGCCCGACCGACCCGAAGCATAAAGCACCGGGAAATCCAGTTGGTTGTCGTCGGCCCCGAGGTTGGCGAAGAGGTCGAACACTTCGTTCAACGCCCGATCAGGTTCTGCGTCAGGCTTGTCGACCTTGTTCAGCACGACAATGGGCCGCAGTCCCAGTGCCAGCGCCTTGGAGGTCACGAATTTGGTTTGCGGCATCGGACCTTCTGCGGCATCGACCAGCAGCACAACCGAATCCACCATCGACAGGATCCGCTCCACCTCGCCGCCAAAATCGGCGTGGCCGGGCGTGTCGACGATGTTGATCCGCGTCCCCTTCCATTCCAGGCTGGTACATTTGGCAAGGATCGTGATGCCACGCTCCCGCTCGATATCGTTGCTGTCCATCGCACGTTCGCTGACCGTCTGGTTGTCGCGAAACGCACCCGACTGTTTCAGCAGCTCGTCCACCAGCGTGGTTTTGCCATGGTCGACATGCGCGATGATGGCGATGTTGCGAAGCTCCATCGGGAGGGATCTCTTTCGGTTATCGGACTGTTGCGCGGGCGATAACGCACAGAAGCCGAAAAGACCAGTGCAACCTTACGCGGGGCAAAAAGTCGGACCAATGGGGCCGTCGGGCAAGCTGGTCACCAAAAGGCCTCCCCGGCGGGGAGGCCTTTCGTCGTTTTCAAATGCGTCAATGACGGTAGGCAAGACCGCCGAAAATGCGGCCTTCGTCACGATGCCGGCCGCCTTTGACAGCCGAGATATAGGCCGTCGCCGCTGCCACGAGTGCTGCAGCCGCAAGCAGAAAGGCCGAAAGGACGCCGCTGATCCGCGCAGTTTCCGCAGCATCGATGGCAGTTTGTTCAGCTTCTTCCATCAGACGGGCTGCTTCTTCGCGGGTGGATTGTGCGGTCGCAATCGCCTGGTCAACACGCGCAGTCACGTCCGCGGGCGCGGCACCGGTCTGTGATGCGACAGCGCTTTCCAGATAAGCGCGGTCGGCGTCAGAGATCTCTCCCGTCTGCACGACATTCGCCAAGATACGCCCGATCTGCCCTGACAGCGCCTCTGCGTCGGCATTGGCGGGGTCAATCGTGGCAGGACGCAGCAGGGTATCGGTGACAAACGTCATCGCATCGGAGGCACCGCCTTCGGGCACGGCCGCGCCGGTGGCCGCTATTGCCCCCTCTGCGACGCCGCCTACGGCAGATCCTGCCGCCTCGACGACGGTCGAGGCAACCGCTCCCGCACCGGAGACGACGCTCGACGCGGCATTGCCGAGCATCATCGCACCAATCAAGATGCCGACGCCCCAGACAGCAAGGCCATTGATCCCGTCACGGGCCGTGACCTCGTCCGGGGTGGCCTGCTCGACCCGTCGCCGCATGCGCCCAGCGATGTATCCGCCGATCGCATAAGTCGCCACGAGGGAAACCACTGTCCAAAGCGCCGTCAGAAATAACGCAAGGTTCAGCGAGCCTTCACCGGGCTCTGCCGACAGGGCCGAAAGCCCGAGCGCGGCGCCGAATGCCGCAAATATGACCCCGGCTGCCGAGGCGATGACGGCACCAGCCAAGATCGCCGCCCAGTCGAGATAGCTGTGCCCGTTTGACGCTACTGGCGCGATGGCGGGTGATGTCGCTTCGTTACGTTCCATCGAATGCAATCCTTCTAGGGGCGGGCTCAGCGCAGGCCGATGAAGGATAGGATCGCCAGAACGATCACGACGAGGCCGACGAGATATACGATGTTGTTCATGAGTGTCCCTCTTGGTGTTGCTCACGCGCACGGGCGCAGTGGTGCAACGCAGAAAGGGATCAAACGTTCCAAATGTTTGTGCGCGGGATCAAGTCCGCAGTTCGGGGCGCGGTGCCTTGGCCAGCCGCAGCCCCGCCACAAGGATGACGGAAACAAGCGCCAAAACTTCGATCCAGCGGTGGAGCCTGAATGACAACACATTGGTCCCAAAGAGAATGTCGAGATGATGAAAGCTGATGGCGCGCAACAGGACAAAGGTCACCAACGCCGACATCGCCAGTACAAAGGCGAGGTTGCCTGGCACTGCCTTGCGCAAAAGCACAATCAGCAACGGCACGATAATGGCCGCCGCAATCACCAGGCCAAGGATGACCTCGGTCTGATATTCCCGACGTGCCTCATACCAGCCTTCGCCGCGCGCGACACAGCGCGCGGCCGACACCAGCATGGATTGCAGGTCCAGTTGCTTGTTGATTGCAAGCACCACGAGAACCGTCGCGCCAATGCCCCAAAGCCAGCGTTCCGTACTGGGTGATCGGCTTCGAAACGGGCCTTTAAGCGCAACCGCTACGGCAAGCGCGGCGGCAACGAGGTGCACGATGGTCATGACATAGCCATAGGTATCGCGGTCGCCGAAGCCCGGAGCCCAGGCTTCGGCCGCACAACTGGCGTAAAGGTGCAGGTTCATGGTTGCACCGTACTGGTCGCGAGATCAGCCAGCCAGCGCCTTGTTCAGATATTCGTCCACCTTTTCAAGGTAGCCCATAGTGGTCAGCCATTTCTGGTCGGGCCCGACAAGCAGGGCGAGGTCCTTGGTCATGTGGCCATCTTCGACGGTATCCACGGTCACTTTTTCCAGGGTCGTCGCAAAGCGCATCAGGGCGTCGTTGTTGTCCAGCTTGGCGCGGTGCTTCAGACCGCCGGTCCAGGCATAAATCGACGCGACGGAGTTCGTGCTCGTCGCCTTGCCCTTTTGATGTTCGCGGAAGTGGCGGGTGACGGTGCCATGCGCGGCCTCGGCCTCCACGATCTTGCCGTCGGGGGTCATCAGGACGGAGGTCATCATGCCAAGCGAGCCGAAACCTTGCGCCACCAGGTCCGACTGCACATCGCCGTCATAGTTCTTGCACGCCCAGACATAGCCGCCCGACCATTTCATCGAGGACGCCACCATGTCGTCGATCAGGCGGTGTTCGTAGGTGATGCCCTTTTTCTTGTACGCATCCTCGAACTCTTCCTCATAGACCTTGGCGAACAGGTCCTTGAACCGCCCGTCATAGGCCTTGAGGATGGTGTTTTTGGTGGACAGATACACCGGCCAGCCAAGGTTGAGGCCGTAGTTCAGCGAGGCGCGGGCGAAGTCGATGATGCTGTCATCAAGGTTGTACATGCCCATGTAGACGCCCGAAGACGGGGCCGAATAGACGTCCTTTTCGATCACCGTGCCGTCATTCCCGACGAACTTCATCGTCAGCTTGCCAGCACCCGGAAAGCGGAAGTCGGTTGCGCGGTACTGATCGCCGAAGGCGTGGCGGCCGATGACGATGGGCTGGGTCCAGCCGGGGACCAGGCGGGGCACGTTCTTGCAGATGATCGGCTGGCGGAAGATCACGCCGCCAAGAATGTTGCGGATCGTGCCGTTGGGCGATTTCCACATCTGCTTCAGGCCGAATTCCTCGACCCGCTGCTCGTCCGGGGTGATGGTCGCGCATTTGACGCCGACGCCGTATTGCTTGATCGCGTTGGCCGCGTCGATGGTGATCTGGTCGTTGGTGCGGTCGCGTTCCTCGATGCCGAGGTCATAGTATTTCAGGTCAAGGTCAAGATAGGGCAGGATCAGCTTTTGCTTGATGAAGTCCCAGATGATCCGGGTCATCTCGTCGCCGTCGAGCTCGACGACGGGGTTGGCTACCTTGATCTTGGTCATGCGGCCCTCGCTGGGTTGGGGATTCGGTTGGTCGCGTCATAGCGCAAATCGGGCAGCATGGGAAGTGCGGTATGCGATAGTATACCGCACTATTCCTCCTAGGCCATAAAGAACGCATCGGCCTGTTTTCGAACGAACTCCCACAGCCCGGGCGCACCTTTGGCGATCTTTGTTCCCACGCGGTCGTTCAGTTGCTTGGCGGTGACATTGTATTCAACCCAGGTCCCGCCACCCGAAGCGATGTTGTGCATCACCGGCTGTACCCGATCAAGGGATTTGGCGAAGAT
>JBKJVF010000254.1:0-4895 GCA_046589965.1 Paracoccaceae bacterium | reverse complement strand
CGGCTTGATCGCAATGCCGTAGACCGTGTCGATGATGCGTTGCCCGACCGTTTTCAGCGCATCGCCCAGCTTCATGCCGTCAAAGGCAAGCCCGTCAAAGGCACGGCGAAGCCCACCCGAAATGCCTGCCGACAGGGTGCCGACCTCTCGCCCGGTGAACGCGACCGTTTCGCGCATCCGCGCCAGCTCGCCGTCAAAACTCGCCACCATCTGGCCCGAGCTTTCCAACGTAGCTTCCAGCGACTGCAGTTGGACCTGCATGTCCTCGATGTCCATCGCGACCACCTTGTTTTGTGTCGGGAAAAGCCGCGGCCAGTTCGTCCAGCCGCGATCGCGTCAGATGCGGCATCATCACGTCGGCGCCCAACATGATCCGCAATTCAACCGGGGTCAGGCGCCAGAACACGTCCGGCGTCAGCCCCAACCCGTGCAGACCCGCCCGAACCAGCCCTGCCCAGTCGATCCGCCTCGGGTTCACGTCTCACCCGGCAAGGTAAACGCCCGCGCCAGCAATTCTGCGGCAGCGCGGGCCGCCGCCAATGGTCCGCCCCCGATTTCGACCGTCAAAAGATCACTTGCAGACCCCTGCCAGCCGCCCCCCCGCAGACCTGCAACGATCAGCGCCAGCACGTCGCGCGTCGAAAATCGGCGCTCTTCGAACCGCTCGACCAGATCGACCAGCGATCCCGTGCCCAGCGTCGTCTCCAGCTCCACAAGCACGCCCAGTGTCAGTTTGGCGACATGTGGTTGGCCATCCAGCAGGATTGTGATTTCACCCGCCCAGGGGTTGCTCATGACGGCGCTCACAACGCGGTGAAGGTCAGCGCCCCGGCCGAGGCCAGTGTCATCTCATAGGTCGCTTCACCATTGTAGCTGCCCGCGTACTCGATGGCGGTCAGCTGGAACGCACCTTCAACAATCCCAAAGCTCGGAATGATGACCTGAAAGTCCGGCACCTCGCCGTCAAAAAAGACCTGACGGGCCCGCGCATCCGTGGCGGCGTCGCGAAACACTCCAGACCCGCTGATGGATGCTGATTTGACACCGGCCCCCGCCAGCAGTTCACGCCAGCCACCCTGGCTCTCCAGGCTGGTGACATCCACTGTCTCGGCGTTGAAACTGATCCGCGTGGCACGCAGGCCAGCTATCGTCTGAAAGGTGCCGTCACCGATCATGTCAAGTTTGACAAGCATGTCCTTGCCGTTTTGAACAGCCATAGCATTTCTCCGATTTTTGCAACTTCAGCCCACGTCCGGGCAGGTCCGACTGGACTCAATGTCCGAATTGTACAACGCGGCTAAAGCTCTAGCCGCGCTAGGAATGTCAGGTCGATGCGCCTGACCTCGCCTTCGTCAATGCGTGTTGCCCGGGCACGCTGAAAGACCAGGTAAACCAGTCGTCCCCGCGCCAGGATCAGCGTGGCGTCGACCAGGGCATCGGACACGGCAACAGCCACCGATTTTGCCGTCTGAAATCCTGTGCTGTCCGATATGATGGACACGGTGAACCGATGTTCGGCGCCAGGGCCGCTTTTGTCCGATGCGTCCCGAACCTCTTCCGGCCCGATCAGAACAAACGTCCCTGCCCCGGCGCCAGGCGGCAAGGCATCATGGATGGGCACCCCCGTCAGAGACGTTGCCGCTGTCAAACGTTGATAAATGGCCGACTGCAAGGCGGCCGCACCTGCGTAACTCATGCGGGATCCTCCTCGCGGGCAAAGCAGGTCAGATAGCGTGCATCGCCATTTCTTTCGGTGACTGCAAGGATGCGGAACACGCGCCCGCCTTCGCGCAACCGCTGTTCCGGGACGGGCCGCGACGCCGCACCGAACGGTGCCGCGCGCACCGTGATCCGATACGGCACAGTCGACAGCGTCACGTCCTCGCCCGCAGTATCTCGCCCGGTTCCGGGCAACACTTCGGCCCAAAGCGTGCCCAGCACGGCCCAGGATTTCGCATAGCCGCCGGCCCCATCGGCAACTGTGACCGGCCCTTCTAAGGTCAGCGCGCGGGTCAGGTCCGGCAGCCTCATGATGCCCCCCCACCCAGAACGCGTACCGTTCTCCACCGGTCGATCAGGCTCAGCACAGCCATTGGCAGTCCGGCCTCGCGGATACCGCCATCATGGCGATGCTCGTAATACTCTGCGGCCAACAACAAGACCGCTTGGCCCAGATCAGCCGGAACTTCAGCCCAGGCCGTCCCGAAGCCTGCGTCAAAGACGATCTCGACACGCCCCTCGCTCGGGATGACGGGCAGGGCACCGCCAAATCCCGCGACCTTCGGACGATGCGTGTCCGGCACCAGCCGATAGACCTGCGCGGGGACCAGGGTACTTCCGCCCAGCCCGTCATAGACCGTGATGCTGATAAGCTGCGTCACCGGCGCGATCGGCAAGGCCTGCTCGTTTGCTTGCCGCCACCCCTCGAGGCGCCACAGAAAACGTCGCGCGATCAATGCTTTGCCGATTCGACCCTCGATTGTCGCCAGCGCCGCACGCAGGTAGCTTTCAATCAGCACGTCCTGCAGCGTGTCGTCCGTAAATCCCGTCCCCAGTCGCAGATGGTCCTTCAGTTGCTGGACCGGCAAGGCCAATGCGGGAACCGTCGTCTGCTCGATCAGTATCATCTTAGTGCTCCGATCTTTCGAAAACTCCCAAACCCTGCAAAACGGACGCGTGCCCCATGCCGCTCGGACGGGGGGAGCAACTAGACGGCACGGACTTCCGGCACGCGTCCATTTTCCGGCCCCCAACCGGGGACCGGATCGGCATCGCGGGGTGTCAGGTCAGCGCGAACTTCAAAAGCTTGATCGCCGCAAAGTCCGTGACATCCCCGCCCACACGCTTGTTGGCAAAGAACAGCACGTTCGGTTTGGCCGAAAAGGGATCGCGCAGAATGCGGATGTCTGGGCGTTCTGCAATCGTGTAGCCAGCTACAAAGTCACCGAACGCAATCGCATGGGCGTTGGCGGCAATGTCCGGCATGTCTTCGCTGATCAACACCGGATAGCCCATCAGACGCGCAGGCTCACCGGCTTGAAGGCTGTCGCCCCACATAAAGCGCCCGTCGGCATCCTTCATCTTGCGCACGGCACCAGCGGTTTTCGAATTCATCACAAAGGTTGCATTGGCGCGGTAATCGGCGGCCAGCGCATAGACCAGATTGACGATGGTATCGGCCGCGTTGGTCACCGGGAAGTCTGCCGCAGCGCCCGATGGCACATAGCCGATGCTGCCCCAGGTCCAGCTCGCATTGGTGACCTTGGTCGGCAGCAGGAACCCCTTGGGCTTGTCGATGCCGTCACCGTTGACGAATGCTGCGGCCTCGGCGCGTATGAACCGAGTCGCAATCTTGCCCGACAGCCAGCCTTCGACGTCGAATGCGCTGTCATCCAGAATGCGCTGGCTCGCCTTCGGCATCGCCGACAACTCGTGCAGCTTGATCGAAATGCGCTCGATGATCGGCGTGCCGGTTTCCGCCTGCGCACCGGTCTCGGTGGCCCAGCCGGACCCCACTTCGGACCGGTCGATCAGCACGTCATAGCTGGTCGCATCTACATTCACGACATTCGCAATCGCCCGCAGCGACGAGGTCGACACCAGCATCGACCGGATCGTGTCAGCGGTCTGGGGATCAACCAGATAGCCACCATCGGCCGCAATCCCGCTCGACAGGGCCTTGCCCTCAAGAACCAGGCCCCGCAGGCCGTCATCATCACCCGAACGCAGGTATGCGTTGAACGCCTTCTTGTGGGGCGCCTCGGTCTCGGCATGCGCCGAAAGTGTCGGGCGCCCGTAGGTGGTCATCTTGCGGTCCAGCATGGTCAAACGCTCTTCTTGTTGTTGCAACGAGGTCTTCACGTCGGCTTGAAAGCCGTTTAGTTCCTTCAGAAATGCGGTCATGGCGGCCTTTGCCTCCAGCGCCGGATCAAGGGGCAAAGACGATACGTCCGGCCCCCGAGCCTTTGTCTCGGTCATCGCGTGGTTTCCTTTGTGGTTGGTCGTGAAAGGGCCTAGGGGACTACCGGTCGGCCAGGCTCCGGCGGGCACCGTCAAACATCGCCGCCAAATCGTTCAAGGTGGCATCAAGGGCGTCGGATTTCGCCGACACCCGCGCCTCGGCCAGCATGGGAAACGTCACCAGCGACACTTCCCACAAATCCAGTTCTGACAAGACACGCTGGCCCTTGCCGTCGCGCTCGGCGCGGAGGGTGCGATAGCCGATTGACAGCCCGTCGATCGCCCCCGCCGCCAGCAGTGCGGCCGCCTCGCGCCCCTTTTCGACCTCGGTCAGGATGCGCCCCTTGACCCAGAGGCCCATCGCATCCTCGCGGACCTCGTCCCAGACACCGATCGGCTGCGCAGGGTCATGCTGCCACAGCATCTTGACCCGTCGTCCACCGGCGCTCAGTGCCTTCAGGCTGGCCGCATAAGCACCTTTGGCAACCACGTCGCCCCCCTGATCGCGCCGGCCGAACAGGCTCGCATAGCCTTCGACCATCGTGCCGTCCTGCACGACCAGCCCCGCCTCGGGACGGTGAAACTTGCGTTCCAGCGCTCCCCAGTCATTTGCATCCATCATCTTTCACCTCATCGCCGCATGTATCAGCGCCTCGGCCCCCTGGGCCAAAAGGAACGCCGCCACCCCGTAAACGCCGACCCAGATGCGCTTTTCCAGGCGCTCCAAGGCGGCATCGATCTGCGTCAGCCGGTATTCCAGCGCGGTCCAGCGTTCCTGTAACACGCGCTCGTTCGCTTCAATCCGCGCGGTGGCGGCGTCGAAGCTGTCGTAAAGAAACCTGGACCCCGCAGCATCGCGCGGGGCGCTCATTCACCCTCCGCAAGGCGCGGAAGGCCCAGGATCACGCGCTTTTCGGCTTGTGTCAGGAAATCGG
>JBKJVF010000047.1:0-6311 GCA_046589965.1 Paracoccaceae bacterium | reverse complement strand
CCGAGGGGGCGGTCAGACGCTGCCCGGCGGGCTGCGCCCTTGATTCCGGGCAAGGGAAGAAGGACGCAGGCGCAGGGTAAGAACCCCAACCACCTTGCCCCCCCTCCCCCTCTGCCGTAAACACACCCTAACTCACCAAGGGAGGCCCCCATGCGTCGCGTCGTCATCACCGGAATGGGCATTGTCTCATCCATCGGCAACAATGTGACCGAGGTCGAGGCGTCGTTGCGGGCGGGCAAGTCCGGGATTGTCTTCGCCCCCGACTATGCCGAACACGGCTTTCGCTGCAGGGTCCATGGCCAGCCGAACATCGTGCTGGAGGACAATATCGACAAGCGCGACCTGCGCTTTATGGGCGACGGGGCGGCCTATACCTTCATCGCGATGGACCAGGCGGTCAAGGACAGCGGGCTTGATCCTTCGGATGTCTCCAACGACCGGACCGGCATCATCGTGGGGTCCGGCGGGCCATCGACCAAATCCTTTTTCCGCGCCCACAACATCGTGCGCGAGACGGGCAGCCCCAAGCGCATGGGGCCTTTCATGGTGACCAAGGGCATGTCGTCGACCGTGTCGGCCTGCCTTGCCACGCCGTTCAAGATCAAAGGCGTGAACTATTCCATCACCTCGGCATGCTCCACCTCGGCGCATTGCATCGGCAACGGGGTCGAGCTGATCCAGATGGGCAAGCAGGACATCGTGTTCGCGGGTGGCGGCGAAGAACTGGACTGGACGCTGTCCTGTCTGTTTGACGCGATGGGCGCGATGTCGTCCAAGTATAACGATGCCCCCGAAACTGCATCCCGCACCTATGACGCGACGCGCGACGGCTTTGTCATCGCAGGCGGTGGTGGTCTCGTGGTGCTGGAGGAGTTGGAGCACGCGCTGGCACGCGGCGCCAAGATCTACGGCGAGGTCACGGGTTACGGTGCCACTTCTGACGGGCATGACATGGTGGCGCCCAGCGGCGAAGGCGGCGAACGCGCGATGCGCCTTGCCGTGGCCACCCTGCCCAGGGGCCGCAGCATCGACTATATCAACAGCCACGGCACCAGCACGATGGTCGGCGATGTGACGGAGGTTGAGGCGATCCGCCGTGTCTTTGGCCAAGGATCGACGCCCCCCATCGCGTCCACCAAATCGCTGACCGGCCACTGCCTGGGCGGGGCGGGCGTGTGGGAGGCGATCTATTCGCTGATCATGATGAACGGCGATTTCATTGCGGCCTCGGCCAATGTCACGACGCTGGACCCGGCGCTGGACCCCTCTGAGATTGTCACCACCCTGCGCACGGGGGTCAAGCTGGACTCGGTCCTGTCGAATTCGTTCGGTTTTGGCGGCACCAATGCCACGCTGGTCATGTCGAAATATCTCTCATAAGGAGCCGTCATGGCCGATCTGATGAAGGGCAAGCGCGGGCTTGTCATGGGCGTGGCGAACGAACGCTCCATCGCCTGGGGCATCGCGTCGGCGCTGGCGGCCGAAGGGGCAGAACTGGCCTTCAGTTATCAGGGTGAGGCGTTCGGCAAGCGGGTGGAACCCCTGGCGGCAAGCGTCGGGTCGGATTTCCTTGTCGATGTGGATGTGACAAACGACGAAAGCCTTGATGCGTGCTTTGGCGCGCTGGCGACACGCTGGGGCAAGATGGATTTCCTGATCCACGCCATCGCCTTTTCCGACAAGAACGAGCTGACGGGCCGCTTCATCAATACCTCGCGCGGCAACTTTCAGAACTCGCTGACAATATCGTGCTTTTCCTTCATCGACGTCGCGCGTCGTGCTGCCGAAATGATGCCTGATGGGGGATCGCTGATCACGCTGACTTTTCAGGGGTCCAACCACGTCGTGCCCAACTACAACGTGATGGGTGTGGCCAAGGCGGCGCTGGAATCGGCTACGCGCTATCTGGCCAATGACCTTGGTCCGCAGGGCGTGCGCGTGAACGCGATCAGCCCCGGCCCGATGAAGACGCTGGCTGGTGCCGCCATCGGTGGAGCCCGCGCCACGTTCCGCCATACCGAAGCCAACGCCCCTTTGCGCGCCAATGCGACGCTGGAGGCAATCGGTGGCACGGCCGTTTGGCTATGTTCGGCGGGCGGGGCCTGCACGACGGGCGAAATCGTGCATGTTGATGGCGGCTATCACGTCCTGGGTATGCCGCAGGCGGAAAACATCTGACGGCTCAGGGATTGGCCTCGGTCAGGGTGACCCCGAAAAACGCGCAATAGCTTCTGTCTGTCGCCTTGGCACCTGCCAGGTCGCCGCACGACACATCCCCGCGCGCCAGCGCCGCCAAGGCCCCGCCGTCAAGGATGAAGCCGCGCGCCCGGATCACCTTGGAAAACCGTGTCGTATCCTGATCTGCCGTCGCGAGCGGCACATGCTGCCCCGGCAAAAGCCGTGTCATGGTGCCATCGTCAGCCTGCAGCCATTGTTCGAGCTTGCCCGCGGACAGATAAACCAACGGAAAGTAGAGGCTGCCCCAGGTGGTGCCCTCATGGATGACGAGCGTCCGGTCGGGATCGGCAATCTGAGCAAAGGTCCAGTCACCCGGCCCGTTGGAATAAAGCGAGGCATGGCGCAGCAGCAGACCTGTGCCGACCAGCGTCGTCGCCATCAGGCCGATCCCGACCGCAGACCCCGCCTTGCGCACCATGCCGCCGCCTTGCGCCAGCGCCGTCGCCAGAAACAGCCCGACCAGCGGGATCATCCAGATGTTGTAATGCGGGGCCTGTACCTCGAACCCGTCCACCGCCAAGTCGACCACAGCAAGAAACGCAAAACCGATGGCCAGCGGCAGAACAATTGCTGCGGGCTTTCGGTCGATCCCCGTTACGAGCCGCACCAACGCAATCAGACCCAGCACCCCGATCAGGGCCAGATGGCCCAGACGGAGCGCGGGGACCACCTCATAGACCGGGTGCGCGACGATCCGGTAGGCCAGCCGAGCGGTCGCCACGACCACATCGCGCAGGCCAGACCCGTTTGCACCCGCGTCCGGCTGACCCGAAATGCTGGTTGCCGCCTGGATGAACGGCAACAGGCCTAGTGCTGCCACGGCAAGAATTCCGGCCCAAAGAAATAGCGGCGCCACCGGCTGTCTGGTCGCGATGTTCCAGACCAGCAACGACAGCCCCAGACAGAACGCCGCCACGCAGCCATAGAAATGCAGATACATCGCAACGATCAGGCAAGCTGTCAGCGCCAGATAGCGCGCCGTGATGCCGCCCAGAAATACGATACGGCAATAGGCAAGGATCGCCCAGGCCGTGGCGGCAAAATAGATCGGATAGGCGCGGATGGCGCTGGCATAGCCCATCGCGTTGGCGGAAACCGCCACGAATACCACGACGAACAAGCCGCCCAAGCGGCCTGCAAACATCCGGCCTGACAGGTACAGCGCCGGGATCGCCAATGATGCAAAGACGATGCCCATGATCCGCAGGGCGTTTTCTGAAAACCCGAAGATGCCGCTCCACGCCATCCCAAGCAGATAGCTGAGCGGAGGCATGCGGTCGAAAGGCACGGGATGGACTTCGGGCCGCGTCGTCGTCAGCCAGGCCATGCTGGTCCCGAAGGACTGCTGAATGCCATACATCTGTGTCGTCTCATCGACCCAGATCGACTGGCCACGGGCAAACACCCAAGCCGCTGCCCAGAACGCCACCATCGCAATGGCGATGATGGCGCCGTCGGGTGCGACCTCACTCCATGGTGTCGGGGGCGCGGTCCTTAATGTATTTCTTTCTGAAGACAACATACCGGTTCCCTACAAAGTTAAACGTCATCCCGGCAAGGATGCCCACAAGGGCAGCGAGTTGCAGACGATAGTTACCGGTTGTGAACACATGCGCCTGCAGATACAGGGCGGTGAAATAGTTGACCAGCATTCCCACCGATGACGCCGCGACAAAGCCCGCGAACTGCTTCCAGATGTTGGAGCCGCGCGCATAGCTGAATGAGAACCTGCGGTTCAGAACGAAGTTTGTCAGCACGCTGACCGCGATGCCACCAGCCAAACTAACGCCGGCAGACGCCCCAAACCCCAGCAACGCTGTCAGCACCAGAAGGTTGACGATTGCGCCCGAAAACCCGACGACCAGGAATTGCGCGAAATGCATCGCCGTTCCGAACTTGTGAATGTAAAGCCGCCGCAGGTGGACAATGTATTTCAGCTGTTCCTTCAATGTCAGCTTGCTCTGCCCGTACTGGCGATCGACGAACCGGATTGGCACCTCGCCTACGTTGTCAAAGCCGCATTTGACGATCATCTCCAGCGCAATCTTGTAACCCACCGGGTTCAGGCCATCGGCATTGTCGAAATCCGTCTTGCGCATTGCCATGAAGCCCGACATCGGATCGCGCGCCTTGGTCAAGGGACGTGCAAGCCAAGTGGCAATCCGGCTGTTCAACCAGCGCAGGATGCCCCAGTCATCGTCCGTGGACCCGCCTGAAACATAGCGCGATCCCAAGACGAACTGCTGTCCTGACTGCAAGACCAGCACCATATCGGCAATCTTTTCCGGAGGGTGGCTGAGATCGCAATCCATGCAGACCAGCACCGGGTATTTCGCCAGCTTGAACCCGTCGATCACCGACGGGCTGAGGCCGCGATTTTCAGTGCGGACGACGATGCGGACCCAGTCATGGCCAAGCGCCTTGACCGCCTCGACACTGCCGTCCTGGCTGTTGTCATCCATGATGATGACCTCCAGCTCCATGCCCTCGGCCTGTTTCATCGCCGCGATCCGCGCGATGATATGCGGGATGTTCAGGACTTCGCGATAGGTGGGTATGATAATGCTGACGCCGGTCAGCAGGACGATCTTCGCCAAGGGAGGCGCACTGCTGTCAATCGGCACTGATCTTAACTCCACTCTCAAAATCCTTGGAAGGGCGTCGCAGCCAAAACCGGGCCAAGATCAAAGGATTGCACAAATCTGCGGTACATTTGCCGATATAAAGCGCGCGAAGCAAGCGATTCGTGGCGGAATTCCGCTGATCATGGCGCCCCTCCACGCCCGTTCCGCCGGCCGGTTTTTGGCGATTAACCCCAATCACAGCATCGCAGATTTGCCGGAAGATGGGGGCACCACCCTTTGGGACACCTGCGCCACCGCGCGTCGGCTATCGCAACGGACCCGTTGCGATTTCTGGCGGAAGAGCGCCGCGGCGCCTGACGGGATCCGCTGTTCACGCCAGACCGATCATCCCTGCCGCCACAAATCCCGACATTGCATCCCCGGTCAACTGAGTGGTCTGTGCCGCGAACTGTTCGGTCGTGTTGTCGCCAAAGACCATATCCCCTGCCAGAGAAACTTTTCCTATGTTCGCCGCGCTTGTCGCACAGCGCGGGTCGGTGGCATATACCGCCGCCACCGGCGCCTCGGGCAGCGCAGACTGCGAGATCAGCAGGCTTTGGTTGCCGGAAACTGCTGCATCGATGCTGGCAAAGACTTCGAAATGGACATGCGGCCAGCGCCCATCATAGCACGCCGGCACGATCGAGGTGAAAGTGACATCGCCATTGGCATCGGTCAGACCCACACCGCGCAGATAGTTGCTATCGTCGGTCGCATAGATCGAATAGCGCGCCGCCGCATCGCACTGCCAGACATAGATCGCGTGCCCGGCCAGAGGCTTGCAGGCTTCGCCGACCTTGACCCGTCGAAGCTTGATCTGCATCGGGACGCCATCCGCAACCGCAGTTATACCGCCAAAGCTGGTGCGGATGTCGTCGCGGATGACGCCGCTTTGCGTCAACACATTCACGGTCTGGCCGTCCTTGGCATCGGTGCCATCGCCCGGGAATGGCCCCGCGGTTTCCGTCGCGCCATTTGGCCGCGAGGTCAACATGGGATCATTGCAGGGGATTAGAGCGGGCGGCGAGAATCGAACCCGCGTATTCTGCTTGGAAGGCAAGGAACCAAACGCTACATAATGCAATGAAATCAAACATCTGCTGGAAACCTAATGTCGATTTTGTCGGCAGTTCGCAGGAAATGGATTTTGGAGCGGGCGGCGGGAATCGAACCCGCGTATTCTGCTTGGAAGGCAGATGTCTTACCATTACACAACGCCCGCGACTGTCTTGGTAGGTATTCCGATGATGATCTTTCGTCAAGGATCTACGGCACACAGCGCTGCTACGCCGCATTATGGCAAGCGTCGCGAAGGGCGGAATGCCGTCTGACGGCGTCGCGATTGCGTCCGCAGTCCAATAAGACTTTGCAAGCATATAGCGGCCTGGGTAATGTTTGCTCACAGAACTTCGCCATAGTCGGTTGCGAAAACGAAAGCGCCGCCGCGCG
>JBKJVF010000260.1:0-9806 GCA_046589965.1 Paracoccaceae bacterium | reverse complement strand
GCGGCCCCTGCCGTAATCAGCACGTCGTCGGGGCTGCAAGCGCCCGCGAGCCCCGCGTGTTCGATGACGCGCTGGCGCAAAGGGGGCAGACCCTGAAAGCTGACGCCGTTCCAGTCGAGCGAAAGGCCAGGGTCCAGATCACCGAGAAAGTCACCCAACATCGGTGAGCGGGACAGCGAAAACCCGATGAAGCATTCCGGAGGCTCGGACGCGGTGGTTTCCAGAAGGTATTCGAACAGGGTGTGGATCGTGACCTTCACCGCACGTCACGTCCCTGGTTCAGGATGATGATGTTGCCTGACGACACATCCCCCGCAGGCGAGATCAGGAACCCCACCCATGCCGCAATTTCATCTGGCTGCATCGCGTGGCCATGCGGCATGGCGCTGATGGCGCGGGCGAGGACATCCTCGGTCAGCACGTTGAAAAGCGGAGTCTCGGTCATTGCGGGCGCGAGGGAGTTCACCGCGATCTTTTCCCGCGCGTAACGGCGGGCCAGGTCCTTGGTCAGCGTGTCCATCGCCGCCTTGGATGCGCGGTAATGCGGCGGGTCAAAGACGTCGAAGTTATAGGCGCCGTTGGACGAGATGTTGACGATCTTGCGCACGCCGACGCGCCCCGCCATCGCCTTGACCGCCTGTTGGCAGCAATGAAATGCCGAATGAAAGTTGATCTCCATCTGCCGGGTCAGCTCGCTGGCCGGAATGTCGGGAAAGTCCGACATCAGGCAGGTCCCGGCATTGTTCACCAACGCATCCACGCCGCCGAAACGGGCATTGATGCGGTCAAAAAGATCGGTGATGGCATCGGCGTCGGTCAGATCAACCGCCTCGGGGGTAAAGCGATCCAGATCGGCAGCCATCGTTACAAGGGCAGGACCGTCGATGTCGACACCGACCACATGCAGCCCGTCAGACAGCAACTGGTCGGTAATCGCCCGGCCCATGCCGCCAGCGGCCCCGGTCACCACAGCCACGCGCATCGTCATTCTGACCTGCCTGGAAAAGCGATGCTGCGAAACGGCCAGTCGCGCGCAAGCCAACCCCGGAATGCATCCCCCAACACGACGTCGGCGGCATCCCCGATCCGGCTTTGCCGCGCCCAGTAATATGCCACGACGTCAAAGCCGGGTTCCGATGACGGATAGATGTAGCAACAGCCAAGACACCTTTGCCCGTCAAGGGACATGACCGTGTAGGCAAACGAATGCCTAAGCCTGAATTCGCGCTGATGCCAGCCAAGGTCGATCAGGTTGTTTTCCAGCGTAAGCCCTTCGGGCCAGGTGCTGCCTTCTTTCCTCATTTCCATCAGTTCCGACGCACTGGACATCACCGCGTCATAGTCGCGGATGAGGTCATTGACCGTCAACGGCCTGAGCACGAACGTCGCCGTCTCCAGTCTTTCAGGGACGATGAAATCGGCAGGAACGATGGGACGTTGGTACATCGCGGCTCTCTATGTTGCGCTGGCTTGATGGGACGGCAGCTGCTTTTTGCCCTCAGCCGACGACAAAGTCAAAATGCTTGCGGACGTCCTGCTCGATCTTCCAGGTGCCCTTGAAGTCCTTTTCGACCACGAAGGCATCGCCAGCTTGCACCGTGACCGGGGTGCCGCCATCGGGGGTGATCACGATCCGGCCCTTGATCAGCACGACGTATTCATAGGCGGTATAGGTCGCATGATAGCTGCCTACCGTGCATTCCCAAATGCCCGACACCATGCTGCCATCCGATGCAGTGTGCAGCACCCATGTCTTCATCGAGGGCGTCCCCTCCGTCACGACCCATCCGTCAAGGTCGGCGGTGGCGGGCTCGATGCCGTCGGTCGGGGGCAGGCGGGTGATCGATTGCATGGGGCAATGTCCTTTGCGGTTTCGGGGTAGGGTGCAGCATGAAGGCACGCCCGCCTTTCGTCAGTGCCAGCCACGACCGCGTCCGGCCCGATCCCGACCTTTGGGGGCTCAGGCCTTGTCGAAGTCTGCCGCAGAATGACGCTCGCGGACCTGTTCATGCGGCTCGCCCGATGTTTTGTTGACTATGCGCCCCCGCATTGCAGCCGGGCGGGCATCGATCTTTTCCGCCCAGGCCAGCACGTGGCGATAGCTGGTCACATCCAGAAACTCAGCCGCGCTGTAGGCCCGGCCAAGCACCAGACTGCCGTACCAGGCCCAGATCGCGATATCGGCGATGGAATAGATCCCGCCTGCCATCCAGTCCTTGTCGGCCAGGTGGCGGTCCAGCACATCCAGCTGGCGCTTGGTTTCCATGGCGAACCGGTTGATCGGATATTCCATCTTGGTCGGTGCATAGGCGTAGAAATGGCCAAACCCGCCACCAAGATAGGGGGCCGAGCCCATCTGCCAAAACAGCCAGGACAGGCATTCGGTGCGCCCGGCATGATCTTTCGGGATCAGCTCTGCGAATTTGTCGGCAAGATACAAAAGGATCGCGCCGGACTCGAACACGCGCTGTGGCGGGCTGACCGAATGATCCATCATCGCGGGAATTTTCGAATTGGGGTTCACATCGACAAATCCCGATCCGAACTGGTCCCCCTTGCCGATCTCGATTAGCCAGGCGTCATATTCGGCGCCCGTGTGGCCAAGTGCCAGCAACTCTTCCAGCATCACCGTCACCTTGACGCCGTTCGGGGTGCCTTGGGAATAAAGCTGCAACGGGTGCTTGCCAACTGGCAGCACCTTGTCATGCGTAGCACCTGCGATGGGGCGGTTGATGTTGGCGAACTGGCCGCCGTTTTCCTTGTCCCAAGTCCAGACTTTTGCGGGAACGTAGTCTTCGGCCATCACGACTTCCTTCTTGGATTAAAAAGGGGCGACACCGTCGCCCCCCTTATACGCGTTTGTCTTCAGGTTGGTCAGATCGACAGGCAGATGTATTTGAGTTCCATATAGTCGTCGATCCCATGGCGCGATCCTTCGCGGCCAAGACCCGACTGCTTGACCCCGCCAAACGGCGCCATCTCGTTGGAGATTAGGCCGGTGTTGACGCCGACCATCCCGTATTCCAGCTGTTCCTGAACACGGGTGATCCGGCCAACGTCACGGGCATAGAAGTAGCTCGCCAGACCAAAGATCGTTTCATTTGCGCGGGCAATCACTTCCTCTTCGGTGCTGAATTTGAACAGCGGTGCAAGTGGTCCGAAGGTCTCTTCCTGCGTCACTTTCATTGTCGAGGTGACGCCGGTGACCACGGTCGGCTCAAAGAATGTGCCGCCGAGCGCATGGCGTTTGCCACCGACGATGACCTTGCCGCCGCCTGCGATCGCGTCAGCAATATGCTCTTCGACCTTTTCGACGGCATCCTCGTTGATCAGCGGGCCTGTGGTCGTGCCTGCCTCCAGCCCGTCGCCGATGCTGAGTTTCTTGACAGCCACAGCCAGCTTTTCAGCGAACGCGTCATAGACCCCCTCTTGCACGTAGATCCGGTTCGCGCAGACACAGGTCTGACCGTTGTTGCGAAACTTGGAAATCATCGCGCCTTCGACTGCCGAATCCAGATCGGCGTCGTCAAACACGATGAAGGGCGCGTTGCCGCCCAGTTCCATCGAGCATTTCAAAACCTGATCGGCAGCTTGGCGCAAAAGGATGCGACCGACTTCTGTTGATCCGGTAAAGGTCAGTTTGCGGACCTTGGGGTTTTCGCAGAATTCTTTCCCGATGTCGGAGGACCGCTTCGAGGTGATGACCGAAAAGAGGCCCGGAGGAATTCCCGCACGTTCGGCCAGCACCGCCAGCGCCAGCGCCGACAATGGTGTTTCGGCTGCCGGGCGCGCCACGAATCCGCAGCCTGCCGCAAGTGCCGGAGCAACTTTGCGCGCGATCATAGCGTTGGGGAAATTCCACGGCGTGATCGAGGCGGCCACGCCGATCGGTTGCTTGATCACCGAAATACGCTTGTCACGCAGGTGGCCCGGGATGATGTCGCCATAAGTGCGCTTGGCCTCTTCGCCGAACCATTCGATGTAAGCAGAGCCATAGGCGATTTCGCCCTTGGCTTCGGCAAGGGGTTTGCCCATCTCGGCTGTCAGGATTGCCGCAAGATCGTTCTGGTTGGCCATGCAGAGGTCAAACCATTTGCGCATCACTTGCGCACGTTCCTTGCCGGTGCGGGCGGCCCACTCGCGGCGGGCGACGTCTGCGGCGGCAATCGCGCGGGCCGCATCGGCCCGGTTCAGGTCTGGGACATTGGCGATGATGTCACCGCGCGCAGGGTTGCGCACCGGGAAGGTCTTGCCATCCTCTGCCACCACCCACTCGCCCGCGATGTAGGCCTTTTCGGACAAAAGGCTGGGGTCTTTCAGCATCGTGCTGAGATCTGTCGGGGAATCGAGCATCTTGGCCTCCCATTTTTCGGATTGCCATGCAATGCATGGCGCAGTGGGGAAAGTCCAGTTGCAGCGAGATTGCGCAACGGGAATATGATCATGAAGGGGACAATTCTGGATCAGACGCTGGCTTATACCAACAGCGACTTCATACCGGACGCGCCTAGCTATCCGCCGCGCTGGGCACAAAAGGCCGCGCTGTTTCGCGCCGCGCTGGGGTCAAGGGCGGTTCTTGACCAGCCTTACGGCAGTGGCGAGCGCCATCGGTTCGACCTGTTCCTGCCAGATGCCACGCCTCGCGGTCTGCTCGTCTATATCCATGGTGGTTATTGGCTGGCCTTTGACCGCAGCGACTGGTCGCATCTGGCGGCGGGTGCGCTTGCCCATGGCTGGGCAGTCGCGATGCCATCCTATACCCTTGCACCCGATGCGCGGATCGCGGCCATCACCCGCGAGATCGGGATGGCCGTCGATGCGGCGTCCGCGCGCGTGCCGGGGCCTGTTGTGGTCACCGGGCATTCGGCCGGGGGACATCTGGCGGCCCGGATGGGCTGTGCGGACACCCCATGTGCCGCCCCGATTGCCCGCGTCGTCCCGATTTCACCCGTGGCGGAACTGGAACCCCTTCTGTCGACTGACATGAACGCGAAACTGGGGCTGACGCCGGACGAGGTCGCCGCCGAAAGCCCCGCGCGTCTGGCCCTGCGTGGCAACGTCCAGGCTCATGTCTGGGTCGGAGGCCAGGAACGCCCGTCCTTTTTGTGGCAGGCACGCACGCTGTCGGAAAACTGGGGGTGCGATTGGACGGTCGCGCCGCACAGGCACCATTTCGATGTCATCGACGAACTGGCGGACCCGGCCTCGCGGTTGACGCGGTTATGCGTGCTTGGCGATTAGGTGTTCGCGTTGACCCGCTCGATATAGGCGCGCATTTCTTCGGCCTCGTGGCGCACGTCGCGCAAGCCCTCCATCGCAGCGCGCAACTCCGCCTCGGTCTGGGTGATCTGGTTCATCAGTTCGGCCTCCCGCTGTTCCAGATAGAGGATCGCCTGGTCGCGGACCTCTTCTGCCTCATGCAGGGACTGCGCCAGCCGGTCCATTTCCGCCATGTCGCCACCCGCTACACGCGTAAAGCGGTGCATCAACCAATAGCTGAACCAGCCAAGCGCAAACGCCGCCAGCAAGATGATGGCCGTCGTGATGATAAACTCGGTGCGGTTCATGGATGACTTTCGGCAGCGTCAAAGTGTGGAAGGGCTTTTAGCAGACGCGCCGATGGAAAGTCACCCCTGATTGGGGCGGGGTTTTGGCCGGATCGTGGGTTCGGTCGGCGCGAACGACGGGCGGCTGGCACCATCAGCACCGGGAATCGGGTCGGCCGGACCGCCCTGGCCCGTCTGCGCCGTCGCCGCCCCGTTGGACCCAAGCAGCGTAAATTCGATCCGCCGGTTGTCTTCGCGTCCGGTGTCGCTGTCATTGTCGGCAATGGGCCGCGTTTCGCCAAAACCCACCGCGCGCATGCCCGAGACATCAACCCGCCGCCCCTGCAGCGCCAACAGGACCGCATCGGCGCGGGCCTGGCTCAGCGCCTGGTTGCCGCCTTCGGACCCTTGTGCGTCGGTGTGACCACCGATTTCCATTAGCATGACGGGGCAGTCTTCCAGAATCTCGGCAATGGCGGCCAGCGTCGGCATGGCTGTGCCTGCAATTTCCGCAGAACCGGGGGTGAAGGCGATCTTGTTGCGCGACAGGATGGCGGTGATTTTGGCGGCACATTCTTCGGGTGGCGGAGGTGCGGCATCAGGGTCCAGCGCCTCGTCATATCGCACATCGACCTGGAAGGACTGGCCCTGACCCAGTTCGCGCGACAGGATCTGCGCAATCTGGCTGCGCGCCTGCGGGGAACCGGTCACACCCTTGACGGACACCGAATCCGGTCGCACCACAAGGTTGCCGGATGTCAGCTGGTCCAATGCCGCCAGACCGGCCATGACGCGCACCGGCCAGCCGTTCGGCATGCCCGGATCAAGCCTTGCCGCCATCTTGACCTTGTCGGACCCGAACGCCGCCTTGGCATAGGCCATCACCGCGTCGCGCTGCAGCTCGTCGACCAGCCGCCCGCCGATTTCCACCGATCCCGCGTCGTTCATCGTTGCCAGAAACTCTGCCGGACCCTGACCATCCTGCGACGGCACGCCCAAGGTGGCCGCCAGAGAAAAAACCGGTGGCAACGTCTGTTCCAGTTCTCCAACCACCCGGTCAAGCGTGGATTGCGACACGCCTTCGGCAGCCTCCAGCGTGATATCGGCGTCCGAGATCGTCACCGACCCGCCGCCAAGCGACACAACCGCGGAAATCACGACCTCGACCGCTTCGGACCAGCGCGGCGTCGGCACGCCCAGTCCGATGGTGCAGGGCGTGTCGGCCGGGGCGCCCGCTGCACCGCCCGCTGCAAGAATGCGCCGCCGTGCGACCTCGGTATCTGCCGAACAGGCATCAAAGCGCGCGCCCTCCTCGTCGATCAGGAAACGCAAGGTAAAGGGCGCAATCACCGGGCGCGGCGCCGAGACGTCCATCTGCAATGCGACTGCCTGTGGTTTGGCCTTGCGCAGTTCCGCCTCGACAAAGCGCTTTTGGTCTTCGCTGTCGGTGATCGCGGTGATGGCCACGCGCTCGGCATCGACGGATATCTTGGCGCTTGGCAACAGGTGCAGGGCCGATATGCCGAAGCTGAGCGCGTCGTTCCATCCGGCGGCCGGGGGGTAGGCGGCGGTTTCCAGCATGTTGGACACGGCCGTATCGGGCGCAAAGGTCGCGACCTCGGCCAAAAGCGCATCCTTGCTGATACCCTCTTCGCCCGGGTCGAGGGGCAACAGACCGATCAGCTGCACAGAATCGTTGTTGCGCAGCATTTCAACCGAAAACCGGGGTGCCTCGACCGCTTTGGCAGGCACCGCATCCAGCGCATCGATGATACGTCCGGAGTCAACGACCGAACCCGCCACATTGATCGCCCGGAACCGTTCCGCCTCATTCGGGGCGGAGCCGGTGAGGGTGACCCGCAGACCGTCAACCGACACCGTGGCCCAACTGGCCTCAGCCGCACCAAGGGCGCGGGTCACGGCTGTTTCTGTGCGGCGTTCGACTGCAAGCGCTGCCAGGAACGCAACCCCCAGCATCAGGATGCCCGCCGCCGCAAACGCGGCTGCCGCCAGCACGCCGGGCGTGGGCCGGACCGCCATCCGGGCGGCTGCGGTCTTGAGCAAAGGGGGGACACTTGGCAGTTTCACAACGTCGCCTCTTTAGGCTCATGGACGCGAAGTGGCAATCAAAGCACCGATGCGGCGGCAAGAAACAGCCACAGAATCAACCCGGCATCGCGGTTGGACCGAAAGACCGCAAGGCAGGAGGCAGGGTCGGACGCGTTCAATCGGCGCATCTGCCAGAACAGGTGCCAGCCAAAAGCCCAGACCCCAGCCAGTGCCACCATCAACCTCAGCGCGCCGTTTTCGCTTGGCAAAAGCACAAGCAGGACCGCGATCATCAGACAGGTGACCGCCGCGACAAGAAAGCCTGCCAGCCACGTCTTGCTGTCCTGGCCAAACAGCCGCGCCGTTGATCTGATCCCGACCATGGCGTCATCCTCGACGTCCTGATGGGCATAGATCGTGTCGTAAAACAGCGTCCAGGCGATGCCCCCGGCGTAAAGAAACAGCGCCGCCACCGGCACGTTGCCCGCATGCGCCGCCCAGGCCAGAAGTGCGCCCCAGTTGAACGCAAGACCCAGAAAGGCCTGCGGCCACCAGGTGAACCGCTTGGCAAAGGGATAGATCGCAACCAGCGCCAGCGAGGCGATCCCCAGCGCGATGGCCAGCGTGTTGTAGCTGAACAGGATCACCGCCGCCGCCAGCGCCTGCGCGATCATCCACAAGCCCGCGTGAAACGGCGTGACCTGACCCGAAGGCAAGGGGCGCGACCGCGTGCGTTCCACGCGCGCGTCGAAATCACGGTCAGTCAGATCGTTCCAGGTACACCCCGCGCCGCGCATCAGAAAGGCGCCGATAGCACAGCTGACCCCCAACCACAGGTCCCATGGCCGGTAGCCATTCTGCAGGGCTGCCAGCGATATCGCCCACAGACAGGGGATCAGCAACAGCCACGTCCCGATCGGTCGGTCCGCCCGGCTTAACCGCAGATACGGGCGCAGCGGTCCCGGCGCATGGGTATCAACCCAGTTGCCGCGTGGCGCATCTGCGATGCCAACATCAGGCATCGGGTCAACCTCTGGCAATTCGGGGTCTCGGGACATAGGTTCAGCGCCATGACAGAGGCAAAGATCAGGCTCTATGTAGACCACCCCTTGGGGCCGGGGCAACCGGCACCCCTGACACAAGGTCAGGCGCATTACCTTTTTCACGTCATGCGCGCGGGCATTGGCCACCCGGTCCTGATCTTTAACGGACGCGATGGCGAATGGCTGGCCGAGGTGGCGCAGGCAGGCAAGCGCGATCCGCTGGTGCTTTGCGTGTCGGCGTCGCGACCGCTGACATTGCCCCCGGATCTTTGGCTGCTGTTCGCACCGCTGAAGAAGTCCCGCACCGACTATCTGGTCGAAAAGGCGGTGGAGATGGGGGTTGCACGCATCCAGCCAGTGCAGACCCGGTTCACTAATGCTGACCGGCTGCGCCACGACAAGCTGGTCGCCCATGCCGTCGAGGCGGCCGAGCAATGCGGCGCGACCTATGTCCCGCAAGTGGGAGAGATCGTGCCGCTGCCGCGCTTGCTGGCAACATGGCCCCAGGAAAGAAAGCTTTTGTGGTGCGACGAGGCGCTGGCGGGCGCACCCTCCGGCCTTGATCCGACCGCGGGGCACGGCAAGCCCTGGGCCATATTGATCGGCCCCGAAGGCGGGTTTTCCACCGACGAACGCATCCGTATTACGGCGTTGCCCTCCGTCACGTCGATGTCGCTGGGGCCGCGCATCCTGCGCGCCGATACAGCAGCGGTAGTGGCGCTGACACTGTGGCAATCGACTTTGGGGGATTGGCGGTGACCATGATCCGCCCGGAACTTCTGCAGGCCGCCTATCGCGGGCGCGAGGTGATCTTTGGCGCGCTGCTCGCAGGTGCTGGCGCATGGATTGCATCGAGGGGTGGATATGTCTTGCTGCCCCTGGGTCTGGTCGTGGCGAGCCTTGGTCTGGTCTGGGCGGTCACGGCCTGGCGGCGCATGCGCTTTGCCCAAGGGGTCGCGGCACCGGGCATCGTGGAGATTGACGAAGGTCAGATCGGCTATCTTGGCCCGGAAGCGGGGGGCTATGTCGCCATTCCCGATCTGACCGAATTGCGGCTGGTGGACATGCGCGGACGGCGTCTGTGGCAGTTGCGACAAAGCGACGGACAGGCCCTGCTGATCCCGGTCGATGCGACCGGCGCTGATCGTCTGTTTGACGCTTTTGCCAG
>JBKJVF010000066.1:0-20908 GCA_046589965.1 Paracoccaceae bacterium | reverse complement strand
CATGACTTCGGCCATGAAGTCGAAACCCATCCGGTGGATCAGCTCAAACGCCGAGATCATGCCCGGCAGCCGACTTTGCGCCAGCTCGAGCAGATCAAGCGCTGCCTTGGCGTCCCGCACTGTCAGCAACGCCGTCTCTACCGCGCCCTCGGCCGGGTAAAGGCGCAACGACGCAGCCGTGATGACCCCAAGCGTGCCTTCGGACCCGATCAAAAGGTGGCGCAGATCATAGCCCATGTTGTTCTTGCGCAGCCGCGTCAGGCCATTCATCACCGATCCGTCGGGCAGAACGGCCTCCACCCCCAGGCAGAGATCGCGCGCATTGCCATAGCGCAAGACGTTGATCCCGCCTGCATTCGTGGCCAAAAGCCCGCCGATCCGCGCCGATCCTTCGGATGCCAGCCACAAGGGAAACCGCCGATGGATTGCCGCTGCGGCCGCATGTGCATCGGCAAGGATCATCCCCGCCTCGGCGGTCATCACATTTTCGGACCCGTGCAGGTCCCGCATGGCATCCATCCGTTCCAGCGACAGGATGACCGGGTCCGGACCATCCGGCATGATCTGCCCGCCCACAAGACCCGTCCCCCCGCCCCAGGGCAGGATGCCAACGCGCCCGACCGCACATTCCCGGACGATGGCGCTGACCTCGGCCGTCGTGCGGGGGCGCACCAGCAGCCCGTGGCCGTGCCATCGCCCGCGTGGTTCGGCCAGATGCCGGGCCTCGGGCGGACCGACACGGCCGGGCGGCAACAACGCCTCCAATCGGGCGGCAAATGCGGCATCGGCGGGGTTCAGCATGCGGGACCTGTCCTTGTCAGCCCCCGTGATAGCCTGTGCATTCTGCCAGCGCTACTGCAGCCAGGCAGGCATCAGAACCATGATCGTGGGCCGGGACGGCAGCCTGTCGCGCGAAATCGCCAGTTCCGGCGTTTCCAGACGCACGATGTCGAACTGCGGTTCCATCTCGGTCAAAAAGGCCTCCAGCGAAGCACCCGAAAACCAGTGCATCGGGATCACGATCGATGACCGCAGCCGCGACACCACCTCGCCCATGGCGGCGGTCGACATGGTGTAACCGCCGTCAACCGGCACCATCACCACGTCCAGCCGCCCGATAGCGGCATATTGCGCCGCGTCGGGGATCTGATGCAGATGGCCCAGATGACCAATGCACAATCCCGCAACCTCGAAAATGAAGATGGAGTTGCCGTTCGCCGCAGCCCCTTCGCCAAAGGGGCCGCGCGTGTCGGTGGGCACGTTGCGCACCAGCATTTCGCCCAGATCAAGGTGATGGTCGGCCGGAATGCCCCCGACCGCCCAACCGCGCAGCACATGCGGGATGCGCGGATCAGGATCAGCGGTCCAGTGGGTGTGATGGGCGTTGTTCATGGTAACCACGTCCGGCACCACATCGACAGTGCCAAGATAGCCGGTGTAATCGGTCGCCACGACCAGCCCGCCCGCCGTCTCCAAAAGAAACGTGGCGTGGTCGGCATAGGAAAGCCGGACGGTTTCGGTGGGCACCGGCGTGCCAAAGGTGACGGGAATAACGCGCGCCGCGTTCTCGGCCAGCGCAATGCAATGGCTGGGCGTGCGGTCCTGTGCGGCAAGGGGGCCCGCCAGCATGGCAAGCGTGGCAGCGGCAAATCCTGCAAGGCGCATCGGCAATCCCCTTTCCCTGATCGTGGTAAGGAAGATTAGCACGGTTGGCGCAAAGACCATCCGGTTCTGCGATCACGGATGCGTCAGACCTTTGCCGCCAGATCGGCCAGCGCTGTTACCGTGCGAAGGTTGCGCCCCGTCACATCCAGCGGCAGGGCCATGACGCGCTGCGCCAGTTTCGATTTGCCCACACCATGCGGCAGATATAGCCACAGAACCTTGCCGCGAAACGCATAGTCCTCGCCCGGTGCGGCCAGGGACCGCAGAAATGCGCCGGTCGCCTCTGGCAAGGGCCGTTCCATAAAGAACACATGCAAGGTTGTCGGTGCTTCTTTCGCCTGCGGAAACGGATGCCCGTCCCGTGCGCGTTCCACGTCTTCCGGCGCCAGGACCAGCACCGGCGGGCGAAAGCCGAACCTTGCATGGATGGTGTCGGCGATCAGAGGCGCCAGTTCATGCCGGGGCCGATCCGACCGAAAGACCACATTGCCGCTTTGCACATAGGTCTTGGCCGCGCCCAGACCCGCGCCTGCCAAGGCCGCGCGCAAATCGGCCATAGGCAGGATATCGCGCCCACCCACATTGACCGCCCGCAATAGTGCGATCCAGACGCTCATGCCTGCCCCACATCCGTCCGGCCCCGCCGATCGGCGCGCAGGCAGGCGTAAAGCACATGGTTGCGCCAGCGCCCGTTGATCTGCAAATAGCTTTGGGCCACACCCTCGTATTTGAAGCCCACCTTTTCCAGCAGCCCCCGCGAAGGCTGGTTTTCCGGCAGGCAGGCGGCCTCGATCCGGCTGAGGTCAAGCTCGTGAAACCCGTGGTGGATCATCGCAAGGATCGCCTCGCGCATATAGCCTTGCCGTGCAAAGGGCGCGCCGATCCAGTAGCCCAGCGTCCCCGCCTGCGCCGGGCCACGCCGGATGTTGTCCAGCGTCAGCGCCCCGACCAGTTTGTGATCATCGCGCCGTTCCATCAGCAAGGGCAGTGCCGTGCCCTGCGCCTCGGCACGCCGGGCCCAGTAGACGCGGTTGGTAAAGGATCGGCGGCTCAGGTGATCGCGCGACCAGACCGGCTCCCACGGGGTCAGAAAGGTCGTGCTGTCGTCGCGCAGACCCGCCCACTGCCCCCAGTCAGAGTGAACCGGCAACCGCAGGATCAGCCGGTCGGTTTCAACCCGAACGCGGCGACGCAAGCCCAGCATCAAGCCGCCAGACCCTGCCTGATTTCCTCTAGCCCCGGGGCTTTGCCGACAGGACCATAGAGCGCCACGGCCGTTTGCGCCGATGTCAGCCGGGCGGCATAGTCGCGCACGCCCCCGACGGTGACGTCGTCGATCTTTTGCACCGCCTCGGCCACGTCCGGCACCCGGCCCCAGATCGACAACAGACGCGCATTGCGTTCGGCCCGGTTTGACGGGCTTTCCAGCCCCATCACCAGCCCGGCCTTCAGCTGGGCGCGCGCGCGCGACACCTCTGCCTCGGTCATGTCATCGGCGGCGCGCTTGATCTCGGCCACGGAAAGTTCGGTCAGGGCCGCGATCTCGTTGACCGAGGTCCCGGCATAGACCGTGATCTGTCCGGTATCCTCATATGCGCCCGACTGGGCAAAGATCGAATAGCACAGGCCCCGTTCTTCGCGGATCTTCTGAAAGAGGCGGCTCGACATGCCGCCGCCCATCGCGGTTGCATAGACCTGTGCCGTGTAGACATCCGCATCGCGGTATCCCGGTGCCTCGAAGTTCAGCGCGAAATGCACCTGTTCAAGGTCCTTGATCTCGCGCCGTTCGCCCCCTGCAAAGGACGCAGGCGCGATCAACCCGTTGCCGACCGGTTTCAGTTCGCCGAAAATCTCGGTTGCCAATGCGACCAAACTGTCGTGGTCCACCCCGCCCGCCGCAGACACGATCATCTTGTCCGGACCGTAATGTGCCTTCACGAACCCCTTGAGGTCGGCGCGGCTGAACTTCGCCACGCGGTCCTCGGGTCCAAGGATGGTGCGGCCAAAAGGCTGGTCGGGATAGCTGACCTCGTGCAACCAGTCAAAGATGATGTCGTCAGGCGTATCAAGCGCCTGCCCGATTTCCTGCAGGATGACATGGCGCTCGACCTCGATATCCTTGGAATTGAACACCGGGTTCAGCACGATGTCGGAAATCACATCCAGCGCAAGACCCACATCCGCCACCAGAACGCGCGCGTAATAGGCGGTCATCTCACGGCTGGTATAGGCGTTGATATAGCCGCCCACATCCTCGATCTCTTCGGCGATGCGCCGCGCGGTCCGCTTGCGCGTGCCCCTGAAGGCCATGTGTTCCAGAAAATGCGCGACACCGTTCTGTTCGGCCCGTTCGTGCCGCCCGCCCGCACAGACCCAGACACCGACCGATGCGGACAAAAGACCCGGCATGTGTTCGGTCACCACGCGCAAGCCATTCGGCAAGGTCGACAGTCGCAAGGTCAATGCGCAATCCTTTCGCGGATCAGGCGCTGAATAGCCACCAGATCATTGGTCACCCGCGTAATCCGCTCTGGCCGGTCATGCAAGTCGCCCATGCGTGCGGGCAACAAGGGACGCTGACCTGTTGCCGCCTCGATCGCATCGGGAAACTTGGCCGGATGCGCGGTGGCAAGGGTGATCATCGGGTTCGGGCCCATCAGATCTTCGGCCACCTTGACCCCCACGGCGGAATGCGGGCAGAGAAGTTCGCCGGTCTCGCGCAGGGTCCGGGCGATGGTCGCGCGCGTCTCATCCTCGGATGCGCGACCCGAAGCGAAGGTCGCGCGCAAGGGTGCCAGCGCGTCGGGCGCAATGTGAAAGCCGCCCGTCGATGTCAGATCGGCCATCAGGCCCGCGACCGCCTTGGCGTCAGCGCCATAGGCATGAAAAAGCGCCCGTTCAAAGTTGGACGACACCTGAATATCCATCGACGGACTGATCGACGGCGTGACACCGTTGGTGCGGTAATCGCCCGTGGTGATCGCACGGTGCAGAATGTCGTTGTGGTTCGTCGCAATGATCAGACGCCCGAGCGGCAGGCCCATCCGCCGCGCGATGTCACCTGCAAAGATGTCACCGAAATTGCCCGTTGGCACCGTCACATCCACGGTCCGGTACGGCGCACCAAGCGCCACAGCACCGGCAAAGTAGTAGACCACCTGCGCCAGGACCCGCGCCCAGTTGATGGAATTCACGCCCGCCAGCCGCACTCCATCGCGAAAGGCAAAGTCGTTGAACATGTCCTTCACGCGGGCCTGACAGTCGTCAAAATCGCCGTCCATCGCCAAGGCATGGACATTGGCCTCGACCGGTGTCGTCATCTGGCGACGCTGGACCTCGCTGACGCGGCCATGCGGGTAGAGGATGAAGACATCGACGTTGGACAGCCCCCGGAACGCCTCGATCGCGGCCGATCCGGTATCGCCAGAGGTCGCGCCCACGATGGTGATCCGCTCGCCCGATTTCGCCAGCGCCGCCTGCATCATCTGGCCGATCAGCTGCATGGCGAAATCCTTGAACGCCAGCGTCGGGCCGTGAAACAGCTCCAGCAGGAAATGGTTCGGGGCCAGTTGCACCAAAGGCGCGCGGGCCTTGTGGCCGAACCCGGCATAGGCGCGTGCGATCAACCCGCGAAATTCGTCGTCGCCAAAGGCATCGCCAAGAAAGGGACGCATGACGCGATAGGCGACGTCCTCATAAGGTAGCCCCGCCAATGCCGCGATCTCGTCCTGGGTCAGCGTCGGGATGGTGTCTGGAACATAAAGCCCCCCGTCCCGCGCAAGCCCCGTCATCATCGCGGCACGAAAATCCAAGATCGGGGCCGCCCCCCGGGTCGAAACATATTGCATCATGGCCCTCACGCCGTCCGCTGCCTGATACGCCACAGCAGATAGAAAGTCATCCCCAGCCAGACCAAAGCCAACGAAAACCAGGTGATTGCATAGGTCAGGTGGTCGTTCGGGATGTGCGTGGTGTCGACGGGGATCGCAACCAGAGCCGGATCGGCTGGGTCAGCGGCCCAGGTCACAACCATCACGGGTTCTGTGTTCAGCGCCGCCGCCATGGCAGGCACATCTCGCGCGAACCACAGGCCCGTGGCGGCATCCGGCGCAGGCGTGTAGCTGTCAATCTCGTCCGGCCAGTGCAGATTGCCCCGGATGCGGGCCGGGCCGGTCAGCTTGGCCTCGGTCTCCTCGATCGGCAACAGACCCTTGTCGACCAGGATACGGCGACCATCGTCTGTCATGAACGCCCCGATCAGCCGATATCCTGCGCCCACCTGTTTCAGGCTGGCCAATACGCGCAGTTCTTCTCCGGTGAAACTGCCCTCGACAAGGACCGGCAGATACTGGTCGCGGGTGGCATCGGGTACCGCAGGCAGCGCGACCGGATCGGCGGAAATCTTGCCCTCGATCTGGGCCAGAATGCCCTCTTTCCAGGCCAGCCGCTGCACCTGCCACACACCAAGCCCGATCAGGACAATGGCGCCCGACAGGCCCAATAGGATGGCAAAGACATAGCGGCGCATCGGTCTTTCCTGAATGACACGGGCGCGACCCGCAAGGCCGCGCCCGACAGTCGCTGGTCGGTTTGCGTCAGATGCCGTTACTGGCCCCAGACATAGACCGCAGCGAACAGGAACAGCCAGACCACGTCCACAAAGTGCCAGTACCAGGCGGCGGCTTCAAACCCGATATGCTTTTCGGGGGTAAAGTGCCCTTTCAGCGCGCGGAACAGGCAGACCGTCAGAAAGATCGTGCCGATAACGACGTGGAACCCGTGGAAACCCGTCGCCATGAAGAAGTTGGCACCATAGATGTTGCCGGCAAATCCAAAGGCGGCATGGCTGTATTCGTAGGCCTGCAGAATGGTGAAAAAGACGCCGAGGACAATCGCCAGGATCAGACCGTTCACCAGGTCCTTGCGGTTATTTTCATGCACCAGCGCATGGTGCGCCCAGGTCGCCGCGGCGCCGGAACACAAAAGGATCAGCGTGTTGATCAATGGCAGGTGCCACGGATCGAAGGTCTCGATCCCCGCAGGCGGCCAGACCCCGTCCACGGCAGGCGACAATGGCCCCATCGGGTACAACGCGTGCTTGAAGAACGACCAGAACCAGGCCGCAAAGAACATCACTTCGGACATGATGAACATGATGAAGCCGTAGCGCAGGCCGATGCTGACGACGGGGGTATGGTCGCCTACCTGCGCTTCTTCGATCACGTCCGACCACCAGGCGAACATAACGTACAAGACCAACCCGAGGCCGATAAGGAAGATGAAAGGCTGCTTCAGCACGCTGTCTGACGCGACCTGCGGCGAGATCATCAGCACGCCCCCGAACAGCATGGTGAACCCGCCCAGCGCGCCCAGGAACGGCCAGATCGACGGCGGCAGGATGTGGTAATCGTGGTTCTTTGCGTGGGCCATGTTGGGTCGGCTTTCCTTGGTCTCTTGGGGTCTCAGTTAACCGGAACGGGCTTGGACACCGTCAGCGCGGCCTGTTCTTCAGTCAGCGGCGTTTCGTGAAAGGTGTAGGACAGCGTGATTGTGTGCAAGTCTTTTGCTTCGGCATCGTCCACCAAAGCGGGGTCGACGTAAAAGCTGACTGGCATCGACACCCGTTCACCGGGCTGCAAAATCTGCTCTTCGAAACAGAAACAGGCGATCTTGATGAAGTATCCACCGGCCGAGTACGGGAACACGTTGTAGCTGGCCGTTCCCGCGACGACGCGGTCGGTGGGGTTGTAGGCTTCATAAAAGGCAAGGTTCGTCTCGCCGATGCGCACCGTCATCTCGTGGACGACCGGCGTGAACTCCCACGGCATCCCCGCATCCTTGGACGCGTCAAAGTTGATCTTCATCGTGCGGTCAAGGATCACGTCCTGCCCGGCTTCGGCCACCTGCGTGGTGCCGCCAAAACCCGTAACCTTGCAGAACCAGTTGTAAAACGGCACAGCGGCAAAGGACAACGATGCCATCACGGCGACCATGCCGACCAGACCGGCGGCGGTTTTCTGGCGCGGATCGAGGTCACGCAACCTCATGGCAATTTGACCTTGGCCGGGTCTTCGAGCGGCAGCATCTCGGGGCGCACCTGATGGTCATAGGCCTGCATCGGATCGCCACGTGTCACCTTGACCACGGTCAGCGCGAAGACGATCGCGATCAGGCCCAACAACGCCAGTCCCACGCCCAGATTGCGTCCAAAACGCCGCACATGCATCTCATGGGGGGGGCGAAAATCGGACATTACCAACCCCCCAAGCCGTAGGGCCGCAAAGCGGCCTCGGCCAGAAACGCGCCGAAGTGCAAGAATAGATACAGCAGCGAGAACCGGAAGACGGCCTTTTCAACTGCATATTTGTCGGCCTCGGCCATTGCTTCATCGCGCTGCAGGATGCGCCATGCGCCGATCAGGAACCACGCGTTCAGCGCGATGGAGACCACGAGGGTCAGCGGCCCGCCGATGGACGTCAGGGCGGCCGCGATGCCCACCGGGGCCAGCAATACCGTATAGACAAAGATGTGACGCCGGGTCGATTTGCGCCCATGCGTCACCGTCAGCATCGGCACACCGGCAGTGTGGTAATCTTCTTTCATGAACAGCGCCAACGCCCAGAAATGGGGCGGCGTCCACATGAAGATCAGCGCAAACATCAACAGGCTTTCGACGGACACACCACCCGTGGCGACGGCCCATCCGATCATCGGCGGAAACGCCCCTGCCGCGCCGCCGATCACGATGTTCTGCGGCGTCAGGCGCTTCAGCCACATCGAATAGACGACCGCGTAAAACACGATGGTAAAAGCCAAAAGTGCCGCCGCGAACAGATTGGCCGCAAGCCCCAGCATCATGACCGAGATACCAGACAGCGCCACGCCCAGACCCAGCGCCTCGCCGGGCTGAACCTTGCCCGACGGCACGGGGCGCGATTTCGTCCGCTTCATCACCGCGTCGATATCGGCGTCCCACCACATGTTCAGCGCGCCAGACGCCCCTGCCCCAAGTGCGATGAACAGGATCGACGCCACCGCCACCACAGGATGCACGCCGACAGGCGCCACCAGCAGACCGACCAGCGCCGTAAAGACGACCAGCGACATCACGCGCGGCTTCAAAAGCTGCACGTAGTCCCCAAAGCTTGCGTCTTGGACCGTGTCGTAGGTCCGGCTATCGGTCATCGTTTTCTCTTTCCAAACCGCGAAGGCAGGCAAGCGGCCCGCACGGCGCACCAGTGCCGCATCAGTCGTTCTGCGCCACGGCAATCGGTGCCGCCGCAACCGTCGCATCCGACAGCACGATTTCACCCGCCTTGGCCCCGACCAGCCACTGGTCATAGACCTGCTGGCTGACCACTTTGACGGTGATCGGCATATAGGCATGCGCAATACCGCACAGTTCCGAACACTGGCCGAAATAGATGCCCTCACGGTCGGCATTGAACCAAAGTTCGGCCAGACGTCCGGGGACGCCGTCCTGCTTTACGCCAAAGGCCGGGATGGTCCAGGAATGGATCACATCCGCGCCCGTCACCTGCATCACGACCGTCTTGCCGACCGGCACCACAATGGCGGTATCGGTCGCAAGCAGGAATTCTTGCTTGCTATAGCCCGCAGCGACCAGTTGCGCCTCGACCTCGGGCGTCATGCGGTTATCACCACCACTGGCCGGGCTGCCGATCATGTAGCTGTCGAACGCCACGTCCTCGCCGACATATTCATAGCCCCAATACCATTGGTAGCCGGTCGCCTTGATGGTGATGTCCGCCTCGGGGATTTCCTGTTCTTGGAACAGGACCGGCAGGGAAAACGCGCCGATGAACACCAGAATGACGATCGGGATGACCGTCCAGGTGATCTCGATCGGCGTGTTGTGGGTAAAGGTTGCCGGTGTCGGATTGGCGCGGCGGTTGTAGCGCAGGATGCACCAGATCAACAGTCCGCTCACGAACACCACGATGACGCCCATGATGATGTTCAACATGTGGTCCAGCGCTTGCAGGTCATGCGCGGCCGGCGTGACCGGCGGCTGGAACCCGGTCAGCTTGTCGACAGGCCGCCCCACGAGTTCAAGGCCGCTTTGAGCCAACGCCGTGCCCGCAACGCCAAGGGTCAAACCAAAGCCCGCAATCCCCGACAGAATTCTGTGACGCATATTCCTGTTCCCGTTCCTTGGCGCGGCGTAACCCGTCCACGGCAGGCCTCGCCAAAAGATCGGCAGCCCCCGTCGTTTACCTGCCCCCTACAACCATATTCGTGTCATGACGACAAGCAAAACCGTTGCGGCAAAGTAGCGCCGTCGGCACAGCAATTCGTGCCGCTGACTCAGTCCTCCATCGATCCTGCGACCTGGATGCGCGAGACCGACTTTCTGGACCGGCTTTACCCGCGCTGAACCGGGTGATCTTGCGAAGGGGGGCCGCCACGCCTAGGTTCTGGTCTTCCCTGCCCGAAAGGCCCCAGATGTCCGACGCCCCCTTCCGTCCGTTCGAGACCCATCTCGACGAAGCCGCCGCTCTGGCGACCCTGCGCGCCGCGACGGCAGGGGCCGATGATGGAGAGCTGTTTCTGGAACGCCGCCGGGGCGAGACGATCCTGCTGGACGATGGCCGCATCAAGACCGCAACCTACGAGGCGCATGAAGGGTTCGGCCTGCGTGCCGTCCGGGGCGAGGTCGCAGGCTACGCCCACGCGACCGAAATTTCCGAATCCGCGCTGACCCGCGCCTCGGCAACGGCGCGTCTGGCCGTGGGCGATGGCGGCGGCACGATGGCCCCACCGCCCCCCGGCACCAACCGCCACCTTTACGGCGATGTCGACCCGACCGCGGACACCGCCTTTGCCATCAAGATCGACCTTCTGCGCGAGATTGACGCCTATGCCCGCGCACTGGACCCGCGTGTCATACAGGTCACGGCAAGCGTCAATGCCAGCCTGCAAGAGGTCGAAATCCTGCGCCCCGAAGGCCTGCGGCTCTCCGATATCCGCCCGATGGCGCGCATGAACATCTCGGTCATCATCGAAGAAAACGGGCGGCGCGAATCCGGTGGGACGGGCACTGGCGGGCGCCACGGCCTGGCGGCCTTGCTGGCGGCTGACCGCTGGAAACCCATGGTCGCGGAGGCCCTGCGGATCGCCCGCGTCAATCTGGGGGCAATCGCCGCCCCCGCCGGGGTGATGGACGTTGTGCTTGGGCCCGGCTGGCCCGGCATCTTGCTGCATGAAGCCATTGGTCACGGCCTTGAAGGCGACTTCAACCGCAAGAAAAGTTCTGCCTTTTCGGGGCTGATGGGGCAAAGGATCGCCTCAAAGGGCGTCACGGTGCTGGACGACGGCACGATGCCGGACCGGCGCGGGTCGCTGAGTTTCGACGACGAAGGAACGCCATCGGCGCGCAACGTGCTGATCGAGGATGGCGTGCTGGTCGGCTATATGCAGGACCGCCAGAACGCGCGCCTGATGGGCGTGGCCGCGACCGGCAACGGACGTCGCGAAAGCTTCGCCCATATCCCGATGCCGCGCATGACCAACACCTACATGCTGGCGGGCAATGATGACCCTGCGGGCATCGTGGCATCGCTCAAGGATGGCATCTATGCGGTCGGTTTCGGCGGCGGTCAGGTGGACATCACCAACGGCAAGTTCGTCTTTTCCTGCACCGAGGCTTACCGCGTCAAGAACGGCAAGGTGGGCGAGGCGATCAAGGGGGCCACCCTGATCGGCGATGGTGCCACGGCGCTGAAGGCCATCCGCGCCATCGGCAACGACCTCGCCCTTGATCCCGGCATCGGCAATTGCGGCAAGGGCGGGCAATGGGTGCCGGTTGGTGTCGGCCAGCCGACACTGATGATCGGCGGGCTGACGGTCGGCGGGTCAGCTGCGTGATCCTTGTCGGCCAATATGACAGCCCGGTCACGCGCCGTGTGGCCGTGGCCCTGCACCATTATGGCATGCCCTTCACCCGCGACACCCGGTCCATCTTCGGGGATGCGGCAGCGGTAGGCGTGATCAGCCCCCTGACCCGCATTCCCGCGCTGGTGCTGGACGATGGCGAGGTGCTGATCGACAGCGCAGCCATCCTTGACCATCTGGACGCGTCGGCAGGCACAAAGGCCCTGATCCCTGCCTCCGGCCCGGCACGTCGGCAGGTGCTGCAGATGACTGCGCTGGCGCAAGGCACGTTGGAAAAAGCCGCCGCCGTGGTCTATGAGCGCCACTTTCATCCGCCCGCGCATCGCAGCGATACTTGGCTGACCCGCTGCCTCGGTCAGACCCGTGCCGGCCTGGACACGATGACCCGCAGGCTGTCGGCACCCTATGCCTGCGGCCCCGAACTGTCCCATGCCGACGTGATGATCACGACCTTGATCTGGTACATGCAGGACCGGATGGATGAGGTCCTGTCGCCCACCGACCACGCCGCCTTGATCACACTCGCCGCGCATTGCGAGACGCTGCCCGCGTTTCGCGCCGCCGCGCTAAGCGATTTTGAGACCATGCCAAAGGGGTGATCCGACCCAGATGCGCCCCGCCCCGCGCCGTGCTATGGTGCTGTATCACGCCCAGCCGCATCCCCCGACCGCAAAGGTGCCGCCATGACCCCGTTTGTCCCCGACCTGTCGCTCCAGCCCGAGGTTGCCGGGTTTTTTGACGCCGCGACCAACACCATCAGCTACGTCGTCCGCGATCCGGCCGGCAGCGCCTGTGCCGTCATCGACAGCGTCATGGACCTCGACTATGCCGCCGGGCGCATCACGCATGACCATGCCGACCTGATCATCGCATTCATCCACGACAAGGGCTGGACGCTGGAATGGCTGATCGAGACGCATGTCCACGCCGACCACCTGAGCGCGGCCCCCTACATTCAGGACCAGCTTGGGGGGCGCATCGGCATCGGGGCAAAGATCACCGAGGTGCAGGAAGTCTTTGGCAAGATCTTCAACGAAGGGACCGAGTTTCAGCGCGACGGGTCGCAGTTCGATGCGCTGTTTGACGACGGCGACACCTACAAGATCGGCACCATGTCGGCGCAGGTGCTGCACACGCCCGGCCACACCCCCGCCTGCATGACGCATGTGATCGGCGATGCGGCCTTTGTCGGGGACACCCTCTTCATGCCCGATGGCGGTTCGGCGCGGGCGGATTTTCCGGGCGGCGATGCGGGTGTCCTGTACGACAGCATCCAGCGCGTGTTGGCCCTGCCTGACCAGATGCGCCTTTTCATGTGCCATGATTACGGCCCCAACGGGCGCGATATCAGCTGGGAGACGACGGTCGGCGACGAACGACGCCACAACATCCACATTGCAGGAAAGTCCCGCGAAGACTTTATCCGCCTGCGCAGCGAACGTGACAAGACGCTGGCCATGCCAAGGCTGATCCTGCCCTCCTTGCAGGTCAACATGCGCGCGGGCGAAGTGCCCAAGGATGACAGTGGTCGACCCATGCTCAAGGTGCCGGTAAACAGCCTCTGATCCGGGCGGATCTGGCACCAGCTGACGCATTCCCCTGTCATACTGCCCGACGACCGTGCAAGGTTGGACGCCACGGTATCTGGATTCTTGCAAGTGACATTACGCGGCATCTTCGGCATTTGCATCGCAGCGGCGATCCTCATTGCCAGCCTTCTGGCCTACATCTACCGGGCCGATCTGCCGACCATGGACGAGGCTTGGCTGCGCGGGGTGATCGGTCAGCCGGGGGTCTGGGGTCCGGTTGCACTGATCGGGCTGATGGTTCTGGCCATCGTCGCCAGCCCGATCCCAAGCGGCCCCATCGCCATTGCCGCAGGCGCGATATTCGGCACGCTCCATGGCGCGATCTATGTGATCATCGGCGCGGTTCTGGGGGCCGTGCTTGCCTTTTACATCGCGCGGGTATTCGGCCATGACGCCATCCGCAGATCAGACAATGCGGTGGTGAAATACATCGCAAAACCGCGCTCGCAGTGGTCGTTGATGGCGGTGGTCTTTGCCTCGCGGCTGATCCCGTTCGTGTCGTTCGACGCGGTCAGTTATGCGGCCGGGGTGACCAACCTGACCTTTCCGCGCTTTGCCATTGCCACAGTGGCGGGCTGCGCGCCGGTCAGCTTTGCGTTGTCGGCCATGGGCGCGGGAATGCATGACAACGAGTCAAGCCCGCTGCTGCTGACGATCCTGGCGGGCATCACGCTGGTGCCGGTGATCGGCAAATGGCTTTGGGACCTTCGGCGCTAGTCGCCCCAGCTTCACGTTGACAGGTGCGGCGCGTTGCGTCGAATTGGGCGAAGGCAGAGTCGTGCGACGCCGTTGGGGGGACGACAAGCGGATGGCAGAACTTTATGGCGGCGCCTTGGGCCGGGGTGATCTTGCCCTGCGCGCGGGCAACCTGACGCAATTCGGCGGCGTGCGGCTGGTCACTCTGGGCGACGGGGTGGAGCGCGGCATGCGGGTGCTTGAGTTTCGCACCGGCAGCGGGCTGTCGATTGACGTCCTTGTCGACCGCGCGATGGACATCGCCCAGATGTCCCATAACGGGCGCGCCATCGGCTGGCATTCCCCCACGGGTTTTCGCCATCCCGGTCTGCATGAGCCCGAAGGCGAGAACGGCCTTGGCTGGACGCGGTCCTTTTCGGGCTTTCTGTCCACCTGCGGCCTTGATCACATCCTGGGGCCCGAAGAGGTTCCCGCCGACACCTACAACTATCCGCGCAAGGCGACGATCCGCCACGGGCTGCACGGGCGGATCGGCGCGATCCCAGCACGCCTGACCGGCTATGGAGAGCGGTGGGAGGGTGACCGCTGCGTCCTTTGGGCCGAAGGTGTCGTGGTGCAGGCCGCCGTGTTTGGCGAGGTGTTGCACCTGCACCGCCGGATCGAGGCTGACCTTGGCGGCAACGATGTCCGGTTGATCGACAGGGTCGTCAATGCAGGATTTGCCCCGACCCCGCACATGTTCTTTTACCACATCAATCTGGGGTATCCGGTCATCGACGACGGCGCGCGCTATCTGGCGCCGATCCGTGACGTCATCTGGGCCTCGCATGAGGCGACCCTTGAGGCGCAGGGCGTGGGCTACCGGCGCTGCCCGCCGCCCGCGATCGGCTTTGCAGAACAGGTCTGGGAACATGACATGGCCGCCGATGCTGGTGGTCTGGTGCCGGTGGCGGTGGTCAATGACCGCATCGGCCTTGGCCTGATGGTGGAAACCCGCAAGGACCAGTTGCCTTGCGCCTATCAATGGCAGAACTTTCAGGCCGGCCATTACGTGATGGGGGTGGAGCCATCGACACACCACGTGAAGGGTGACCTTTTTGCGCGCCAACGGGACGAGATGATCTGGCTGGCAGCGGGTGAGGCGCGCGATTACGCGACGCGCTTTCAGGTCCTGGACGGGGCTGCAGCGATCGCCGGGGCCGAGGCGCGCATCAACGCCATCGCCAGCCAGCCAGATACCGATTATCCACAGCCGTCGGGCGATTTTGTGCCACTCTACGGCGCCAAAGGCGCGCGATGAACCTGGGCCTCGCCGACAAGGTGATCGTGATCACCGGGGCGGCCAACGGCATCGGGCGCGCCATCGCCGAGATGGCCGCAGCCGAAGGCGTGGGGGCGCTGGTCCTGACGGACCGCGACGGTCCGGCTTGCGACAGGGTTGCCGCCACGCTGCAAGGCATCACCGACGCGATCAGCCTGGTGGCCGACCTTGCCGACGTCACCGCCCCCACCACCATCGTGGCGGCAGCCATCGCCCGCTTTGGCCGGATCGACGGTCTGGTGAACGCCGCAGGCCTGACCACGCGCGGGTCAGTCGTCACCGGCACACCCGCGATCTGGGACCAGCTTTTCGCCGTAAATGCCCGTGCGGGGTTCTTTCTGATGCAAGCGGCGATTGCCGACATGCGCCGCCGCCAGGCCCCGGGGTCGGTGGTGAATATCCTGTCGATGAATGCCCATGTCGGCCTGCCCGACCTTGCGGTCTATGCCGGGACCAAGGGCGCGATGGCCACCCTGACGCGCAATGCCGCCCATGCCCATATGGCCGACCGCATCCGCGTGAACGGCATCAACCTCGGCTGGGTCGCGACCGAGAGCGAAGACCGCCAGCAATCGGAGACCCTGGGGCGCGGGCCTGGCTGGCAGGCCGAAGAGGCCGCAAAGCTGCCGCTTGGCCGTCTGGTCGGGTCCGAGGAATGCGCGCGGCTGGCGGTGTTCCTTCTCGGCGACGCGTCGGTACCGATGAGCGGCGCTGTCATCGACCTTGACCAGAAGGTGGCGGGGACGATCTGATCGATGCCAAAGCGGTCGCGCGGGCGATCATCGTCAACCTTGGCCCCATCCGGACGCCTGCAAAAACCTATGGTTGAGCTGACAATTCCAGCACGTCAAAAAATGAAATTTCCTTTGCAAAGCGCCGCTGTGCAGACCAAGACTGGCCGCGGGGAGAGAATACCATGGTCGCCACCGGTTTCGACTTTTCTGGAATGAATGCCTTGGTTGTCGGGGCCAGCCGGGCCGGGATCGGTGCTGCCATCGCGCGCGCTTTTCAAGACGCGGGCGCAACCGTCGCCATCACCGGCGCGGAACCCGAACCCGCGCAAGAGGACCGCACCCGCTTTGCCTATACGCAGCTCGATGTGACCGACCTTGCCGTGGTGGAGGGGCTGGCGGCGGCAACGCCCCGCCTCGACATTCTGGTCAACTGCGCGGCCATTACCTCGCGTGGCGAAGAGATGGCGCCTGCGTTTTTCCAGCGTGTCGTCGATGTGAACCTGCATGGCACGTTTCGCACCGCGCAGGCGTTTCACCCCCATCTGAAGGCATCGGCCGGCTGCCTGATCAACATCGCCTCGATGTATGCGCAATTCGGCAGTCCCCGAAACCCGGCTTACGGCGCCAGCAAGGCCGCCGTGGTGCAACTGACGAAATCGCTCGCCATCGCCTGGGCGGCGGATGGCATCCGGGTCAATGCAGTGGCCCCGGGCTTTATCGTCACCGAACAATCCGCCCGCAGTCGCACTGATCCTGCGCATGTGGCAGCCGTCAACCTGCGCACGCCGATGGGCCGCTGGGGCCAGCCCGGCGACATTGCCGGACCGGTTCTGTTCCTCGCCTCGCCTGCCGCGGCGTTCATGACCGGCACCTGCCTTGCGATTGACGGGGGATATTCGATTGCCTGACCCCACTGCCATCAGCGCCGCCGTCATCGGCACCGGCTTTATCGGCACGGTCCATATCGGCGCATTGCGTCGCCTTGGCGTCCCAATTGCAGGGGTGCTGGGGTCAAGCGCTGCGCGCGGTGCCGACCGGGCGGCAGCGCTTGGGATCGCGCGCGCCTATGCATCGCTGGATGATCTTCTGGCCGATCCGGCGGTGCAGGTCGTCCATGTCACCTCGCCCAATGTGGCGCATTTCGAACAGGTCAAGGCGATCCTTGGCGCAGGCAAGCATGTGATCTGCGAAAAGCCCCTGGCGATGACCTCGGCCCAATCCGCTGACATGGTGGCCATTGCCCGCGCCAGCGGCAAGGTCGCGGCGGTTTGCTACAACACCCGGTTTTATCCCTTGAACCAGCAGGCGCGCGGCATGGTGGCAGCGGGCGATCTTGGCGATATACGCCTGATTTCAGGCTCTTATCATCAGGACTGGCTGGCCAAGGACACCGATTGGAACTGGCGGCTGGAGGCGGACGAAGGCGGCGACTTGCGATCAGTGGGCGACATCGGCACGCATTGGCTCGACCTGACCAGCTTCGTCACGGGCCAGCGCATCACGGCGGTTTCTGCAGAGCTTGCGACCTTCTTTCCCACGCGACAAAAGCCGGTCGGACCAGTTAAGACGTTTTCGGCGGCCAAGGGGGCGTCCGAACCGCGAGCCATCACCACAGATGATGCGGCGACCATCCTGCTTCGCTATGCCAACGGCGCGCGCGGCGTGATGTCGACCAGCCAGATCAGCATGGGCCGCAAGAACGCGTTGACATGGGACATCGCAGGGTCTGCCGCATCGGCAGCCTGGCATTCCGAAACGCCGGACCACCTCTGGATCGGCCACCGCGACGCACCGAACCAGGTCCTGCAGCGCGACGCCAGCCTGATGAATGCGACGGGCGCGGCTGCGGCCTATCTCCCGGGTGGCCATGTCGAGGGGTTCGCCGACACGTTCCATGCGCTGTTCGCGCAGGTCTATCGCGACATCGCACATGGCGCGCGCAGCAAAGCCGCGACCTATGCCAGCTTTGAGGATGGCCATCATGAAATGCTGGTCTGTGACGCGGTCCTGCAAAGCGCGCGAACCGGCACATGGGTGGGTGTGCCGCATGTTTGAACATCTGGGGGGATGGACATGAAACTGGGGATATTGACCGCACCCTTTGCCGATACCGGTCTGGCCGATGTCGCAACCTGGGCGGCAAGTGCTGGGTTTGAGGCGCTGGAGATCGCCTGCTGGCCTTCGACAGGTGGCGAAAAACGCCGCTATGCCGGAACCGCCCATCTGCCGGTCGAAGTGATGACACCCGCGCATGGGTCCGACATCGTCGCGATGCTTGGCGACAAGGGGCTGACGGTTTCGGCACTTGGCTATTATCCGAACCCGCTACACGCCGATGCCGCACATCGTGATGCCATCATCGGTCACTTGAAAAAGGTCATCACCGCTGCGGGCATGATGGGCGTCAAGGTCGTCAACACCTTTGTCGGCGGTGACCGCGCCCTGACCATCGACCAGAACTGGGCCCGGGCCGAGGCGATCTTTCCTGCCATCGTCGCCCATGCACGCGATGCGGGAGTGACACTCGCCTTTGAGAATTGTCCGATGATCTTTTCCCCCGACGAATGGCCGGGGGGCCACAATATTGCCTATGCACCAAAGGTTTGGCGACGTATCTTTGAGGCGTGGGGGGATTCCGTGGGCATGAATTATGACCCAAGCCATCTGGTCTGGCAGATGATCGATCAGGCCCGCTTCATCCGCGAATTCGGGGGGCGCATGGTGCATGTTCATGCCAAGGATCTGATGATCGACCGCGACGGGCTTTATGACAACGGTGTCCTTTCGGCAGGCATGGGCTGGCAAATTCCCCGCATGCCCGGCTTGGGAGAGGTCAACTGGCCGGGCTTTTTCGCGGGCCTTTACCGCGCGGGCTATGACGGGCCTGTGATCATTGAACACGAGGATCGCGATTTCGAAGGATCGGATGAAAAGGTGAAACGCGGCTTTGCGCTGGCGCGTGACGTCCTCGCGCCGTTCATCAAGTAAACCCGGAAAGGCCCGATGCGCCTGACGAAACGTCCATGCCAAACCTGTCTCCGCCCGGCAATTCCGGCTTGGTCAGGCGATGGCCGCCGTGCTGTCTCGGATCACCAGATCAAACGGCAGGCGCACCGAAGCGGGGGCCTCGCCCGCAATGATCGACAACAAAAGGCGCATGGCGGTGGCCCCCATCTCCGCGCGGGGTTGGCGGATGGTGGTCAGGGCCGGGATGCAGGACTGCGCGAAATGGATGTCATCAAAGCCGACGATCGACACGTCCCGCGGCACGCGGATGCCAGCAGCATAGGCGGTGGCCAGAAACCCCATCGCCATCTCGTCATTGGCAAAGAAAATAGCGGTCGGACGATCAGTCTCTTCCTTGAACAACTCAAAGGCGGCACGCCCCGAAGCCAGGCTATAGTCGCCCGGCAGCTCCAGATCCGGACCGACCGGCAGCCCTGCCTCGGTCAGCGCGCGCCGATAGCCGTTCAGGCGCTGGGCGGTCAGAATGTTGCTGGGGGGGCCCGCGACATGGGCAATCCGGCGGTGACCTTGCCCGATCAGGTGGCGGACGGCGGCATGGGCTGCGGCCTCGTTGTCGATGGACACGGTGACCGACCCGCTGTCGGGACCCACTTCGGACACTGTGACAATGGGCGGAATGCCCAGATCATTCAGGGTGGGAATGTCGAACCACGCGGCCTGCGGATCGGCCAGCAAAAGCGCCCCGTCCGCGCGGCCGTTCAAGAGGTAGCGCACATAGGCATCCTCACGCGACTTGGCTCGTCCGCTGTCGCCGATCAGCATGGTCAATCCGGCCTCGGACGCCACCTGTTCGATACCGCCCAGGATTTCGGAAAAGAACGTGTTGCCGATATCGGGCACCACCACCAGCACCGTATTCGAACGGCGCTGCCGCAACGACTGCGCCGCCGCATTCAGATTGTACCCGGTCTGGCGCACCGCAGTCAGCACGCGTTCCCGCGTAGTGGCGGCCACGATGTCGGGCATGTGCAAACAGCGGCTGACGGTGGCAATGGACACACCGGCCAACCTTGCAACATCGTCGATCGTTGGGCGACTCATGGCTTTGCGGCACCTTCGCGGCCTGGCGGTTCACGGACAATCCTCGAGGGTTATGCGCCCAATGTAAAGCTTTACATGGTGCATGAAAAGCATTACATCATAGTAAAGATGGGTCTTGCGACGCGACCTCGGACAGATAGTCCGGCCATGCGCGGCGATCCGCAACAAAGAACGTTCGCCATCTGGAAGGGTGCTAGAACGCGACAAGACTGACGACGACACACCAATAGATCTGGGAGGATCATCATGAAAAGACTGCTACTCGGAACCGCCTCGCTGGCGATGGCCGTTGGTCTTGCCGGCATGGCACAGGCCGAAGGCTACAAGATCGGCATCTCGAACACCGTGCAGGGCAACGGCTGGCGCGAAGAGATGGTCTGCGCCATGAAGGCCGAGGCTTTGGCTTCGGGCAAGGTCGACAGCCTGAACATCGCGCACCGCAACACCGATGCGGCGGGCCAGCTTGAGGATATCCGCAACCTGATCCAGGCCGGCGTCAATGCCATCGTGGTCAACCCCGCCAATGCCGACGGCATCAACGCGGCCATCAAGGAAGCCACCGATGCAGGCATCGTGGTTGTGGCCGTCGATCAGGCCGTGACCGAACCCTCGGCCTATATCCTGTCCAACAACCAGACAGAATATGCCTATCTGGGTGCCAAATGGCTGTTTGAAACGATGGGCGGCAAGGGTGCAGTCGTCTACATGCGCGGGGCAGCCGGTGCGGGCGCCGACAATGACCGCGACGTCGGGTTCAAAAAGGCGATGGCCGAATTCCCTGAAATCACTGTCGCGCAAGAAGTCTTTACCGGCTGGCAGCAGGATCAGGGCAAGCAGCAGATCAACGACATCATCGCCGCAGGCGTGCCGTTTCAGGGCGTCTGGACGTCGGGTATCGACAACGTGATCGTCGACGCCTT
>JBKJVF010000142.1:0-9051 GCA_046589965.1 Paracoccaceae bacterium | reverse complement strand
GGGGATGAGGTTCGAGCTGTCCTTGACCCCCGTCCGCCGTTTGATCCAGCTTTCGGCGATGTCGCCCATTTGTCCGGCAAATGCGAGGAATGGCGAAATCACCACAAGCCCCCAATGGCCATGACCGGCCAGAACGAAGCCTGCGCCCACGAGCGCCGCACCGATCCAGCCTGCGATGGTGCCGGACCAAGTTTTCTTGGGACTGATGGCGGGCCAGAATTTGGGGCCCCCAAAAAAGCGCCCTGCGAAATAGCCCGTTACGTCAGATGCGATGACGACACCCAAAAGCCACAGGATGGCCGCCGTGCCCGATTCGTCGCGCAGCACGAAAAGTCCGTGCCCCGCCACCATGATCGCCACGCCCAGAAGGGCCGCTGCCAGTTGATGGGAGCGCGGTGTAAGATAAAGGGCGACACCCATGACAGGGAACAGCCAATAGGCCGGAACCGATGGCCAACCCTCGTCCAGGATCAGGCACAAGGCGGCAAGGGCTGCCAAGGCCAGCGCCTGTATCTTGGCCGCAGGGGCTGTCATCAGGGCCAGTTCCCAGATCATGATCGCTGTCAGCGCCGTGATCAGCACCAGAAAGGACAGACCGCCAAGCCAGATCTCGACCGCCCCTACCGCCAGCATCACCCCTGCCGACATCAGCCGGGGCCGCAGATCGCCCCAACGGCCAGCGGCCGTATTCATCGCACGGCCCCGCCAAAGCGCCGGTCGCGGTTGCCAAAGCGGGTCAGGATCGCCTGCAATTCGGCGGGCGCAAAATCAGGCCACAGCGTTTCGGTAAATTCATATTCCGCATAGGCCGCCTGCCAGGGCAGAAAGTTCGACGTCCGCGTCTCGCCGCTGGTGCGGATGACAAGATCGGGGTCGGGCAGATGGGCCGTGTCCAGCCGGTCGGCCAGCGCCGCCTCGGTCAAGGCGTCGGGGTCGAACCGGCCTTGTGCCACTTCAGTCGTCACCGCGCGCACGGCACGCAAGATCTCGTCGCGTCCGCCATAGTTGATGGCAACCGTCAGATGCAGCCGGTTCAGACCTGCGGTGCGTGCCTCGATCCCGGCCATCAGGCGCTGCAGTTTCGGGTCGAGCCGGGTGCGGTCACCAATGAACCGCATTCGCACACCTTCGGCTGCCAGTCGGTCCGCCTCGCGCTGGATATAGCGCGCAAAGATCGCCATCAGACCCAGAACCTCTTCGGTGGAGCGTTTCCAGTTCTCGGTCGAAAAGGCGTAAAGCGTGAGATAGCGGATGCCCAGCCCGGGGGCGGATGCCACGATTTCGCGCACCCGTTCGGCGCCACGGCGGTGGCCGACAAGGCGCGGCCAGCCCCGGTTGGTGGCCCAGCGGCCATTGCCGTCCATGATGATGGCGACGTGTTCGGCCAGCTTGGGGCTGTCCGAATGCTGGCCGTGGGGCCGTATGTCATCCGCAGCGGCCACGCGTCACCCTTTTTGTGCCCGGACACCAAAGACCGGCATCCGCGCGGATGCCGCACACCAAATACGCCACTCTAGACCTGCATGATTTCTTGTTGCTTGTGTTCCAGCGCGCGGTCGATGGCGGCGATGGCCTTGTCGGTCAGTTCCTGCACTTCTTCGGACCACATCTTCTGGTCGTCTTCGCCCATGCCTGCGGATTTGGCCTTCTTGATCTGGTCCATGCCGTCGCGGCGGACATTGCGGATCGCAACCTTGGCGTTTTCGGCATAGGTGCCAGCAACCTTGGACAATTCGCGGCGGCGTTCTTCGTTCAGTTCGGGGATCGGCAGGCGGATCAGGGGGCCATCGCTGATCGGATTGATGCCGATGCCACTTTCGCGGATCGCCTTTTCGACCTTGGCAATCATGCCCTTGTCCCAGACGTTGATGACCACCATGCGCGGTTCCGGCACGTTGACCGTGCCCAGCTGGTTGATCGGCGTCATCTGGCCATAGGCGTCCACCATGATCGGATCGACGATCGACGCCGAGGCACGACCCGTGCGCAGGCTGGCAAATTCGGTTTTCAGCGCATTCATCGCGCCGTCCATGCGCCGTTGCAGCGCGTCAGTGTCGATTTCCAAGTCGTCAGCCATCGTGTTTGTCCCAAGTTCCGCCGCCAGGATTTGGCGTTCTATAGCAGCAAGCCGCCCCGCTGGTATAGGGGATCAGGCAGTGGTCGCGTCGCTGGACGCATCACCCCGACGTCGCGGAGCTTCGGCCTGCACCCGGGTGTAGGTGCCCTGCCCCGACAGGATCGTCTTGAACCCGCCGGGTTCGTCCAGCGAAAAGACGATGATCGGCAGATCATTGTCGCGCGCAAGTGCGATGGCGCTGGCATCCATCACGCCCAGATGTTTTTGCAACACCTCGTCATATGTCACGATCCCATAGCGCTTGGCATCCGCATGCTTTTTGGGGTCCTTGTCATAGACACCATCGACCTTGGTGCCCTTGAAGATGACCTGACAGGCCATTTCGTTGGCGCGCAGGGTGGCGGCGGTATCGGTGGTGAAATAAGGGTTGCCGGTGCCGGCGGCAAAGATGACGACGCGCTTTTTCTCCAGATGGCGCACCGCGCGACGGCGGATGTAGGGCTCACATACCTGATCCATCGGGATGGCGCTGATCACGCGGGTAAAGACGCCGATGGATTCCAGCGCCGCCTGCATCGCCAGCGCGTTCATAACGGTCGCCAGCATCCCCATATAGTCCGCCGTCGTCCGCTCCATCCCTTGGGCAGAACCCTGCAGCCCGCGAAAGATGTTGCCGCCGCCGATGACCATGCAGATTTCGACACCAAGGTCATGGACCGACTTCACTTCGAGCGCGATGCGCTGGACCGTGGGGGGATGCAGGCCATAGCCCTGGTCTCCCATCAACGCCTCGCCCGAGATTTTCAGCATCACCCGGTTGTAGGTAACGCCGGCTTCGAGGCCCTGCTCGGTCATGAGATTTTCCCGGATATCGTTTCTGACTTTGGTTGGCGCGCAAAATGTCGCAAAACGGTGCGGGGTTCAACCGACGATCCGGACCCGGGCGCGGGGATAACGGCGGGATGGCTGGTACAGATGACCTAGCAAAGGTTTCCCGCTCGGCACCCGTGCTGATCGCGGGGCCCACGGCCAGCGGAAAGTCTGCCTTGGCAATGGCGCTGGCGGAACGCGACGGGCGTCTGATCGTCAACGCGGATGCCCTGCAGGTCTATGCCGCATGGCGCGTTCTGACGGCACGTCCCTCGCTGGACGACGAGACGCACCTGCGCCACGCGCTTTATGGGCATGTCGGCAAGGAGGCCGCCTGGTCTGTCGGCCACTGGCTGCGCGAGGTTGTCCCCTTGCTGCAGCAACCGGTTGTCATCGTGGGCGGGACGGGACTTTATTTTTCAGCGCTGACCGAGGGACTTGCGGCTATCCCACCAATCCCCGCCGAGGTCCGGGCCGAGGCGGATGCGCGTCGATTGGGCGGCATGCTTGCCGCCATGATCGCCGAACTGGATCCAAAGACGGCAGCGGCCATCGACCTTGCCAACCCCGCGCGGGTCCAGCGCGCCTGGGAGGTCTGGCGCGCGACGGGGCGCGGGCTGGCTGACTGGCAGCAGGATACCGGACCACCCGCGCTGCCGTTGGCCCATGCGCAGGGTTTTGTCCTTCGGGTCGACCGCGACCGGCTGAACACGCGAATCGACGCGCGTTTCGACGCCATGATGGCCGCCGGAGCGTTGGACGAAGTACGGGCGAATGCCGCCGATTTTGATGCGACACGTCCTTGGGCCAAAGCCATCGGAGCGGCCGAAATGATGCAATCGCTGGCCGGTCAGATGTCTATGGGCGAAGCGGTCGGCTTGGCGAAACTTGCCACCCACCAATATGCCAAGCGCCAGCGGACCTGGTTTCGCGCCCGGATGCGGGACTGGGGGGATCTTTGAAATCGCTCGACGTCCCCAAAATCTGGCTTGATTGTTTTTGATTTGTCAAAAACAATGGGAAGGTCGAGATATTGTTTCGGGATTGTACAGATTGGGCGTGCCGGTTTCCGGTAGTTTGCCTGACATATGCGCGTTGGGCCGGCACGGAGGCTCAGAACAACGCATTTTTCGCTTGGGTTCACGCGGATTCCCGGTCTATCTCTTGGCGATCTGGACGAAATCGCCAGGGCGAGGGACATGCAGAACGTGACGAACATCTCTCAGTTGCGCCTTATGGCGATCCCGCGGCTTGCCGCAGGTGGTCGCTGGCGCGTCGAGGCGATGCGGTCATTGTCGGAACATTGCCTGTTGTGGTTCACCAAGGGCCAGGGTCGGATCACGTTGCAGGGATCTACCCGTGGCTACACCACCCATAACGCGATCTTCATCCCGGCTGGCACCATGCACGGTTTCGAGGCCGGGCCTCAGGTGTTCGGGACGGCAGTGTTTTTCGGTCGCGATTGCGACGTCACCCTGCCGCGTGAGGTGCAGCACCTGCGCATCCGCGAGGTGCATGCCCAGCAGGAACTGAACATCATCCTCGATGCGATCCAGCGCGAAATGGACAGCACAAGCCCGGCCCATGAACGCGCGACGCGGCATTACCTGGGGCTTTTGGGTGTCTGGCTGGAACGCCAGTCGGCCCGCACTGCGCCCGAGCTGACCCGTCCCGATGCGTCGCGACGGCTTGTTGCACGCTATACTTCGCTGCTCGAGCGCGATTTCCGCAACGGTCTCGGCGTCAGCCATTTCGCCGGGGCACTTGGGGTGACGCCCACACACCTGACGCGCTGCTGTCAGCAAGCCTGCGGTCGTCCGGCGTCGCAGCTTTTGCAGGACCGCCGAATCTTTGAGGCGCGCAAGTTGCTGGCGGAAACGAATCTTCCAGTGCGGCGAATCGGCGAAATGCTGGGTTTCAACTCTGCCGCGTATTTCACCCGCGCCTTTCAGCACGTGACAGGCAAATCACCGACTGCATTTCGTCGCGCGCCGTGAAATTTGTGTCGCCGCCCGGGCAGTCCTGTCCCCGGCGCTGAATACGATTTTTGGACGCGGACCAGCACCCGGCGCTACAACGTGACAAATGCGACAGAATGCCGCCGCTTTCTGCCGGACACTTCGCAATTCGACAAAACTGTGTCGCTACAGCGCTGGCCCGGTCGCAAAACTGTGATGATGTGCCGAAAGCGAACGTTGACGGCACGCCGAAAAAGATGCGCAATGGTCCATGGACGGTGCTCAGCCGGCCCTCTTTAGCTGCAAGCGGACCTGATGTGGTTCGGCTTGTGGTGCAAGATGGGCGGGACCACGCATCGCACACAAGAAACGAAAAAGAATTATCGTCAGGGAGACTGGTATGACCGATACGAAAACCGCAACCGGGACACTGCATCCGGCTGCCAAAATGTACGCTGAAGAACACCGCCGTGGCGACCTTAACCGCCGCGAATTCCTGAGCCGGACAACTGCGCTGGGTGTGTCGGCCGTCGCTGCTTATGGCTTGATCGGCCTGCAGGCGCCCGCCAAAGCGCAGGACGCCAAAGTCGGCGGCATCGTGCGCTGTGGCATGGAAGTCAAAGCGCAGAAAGACCCGCGCACCGCCGATTGGCCGCAGATCGCCAACGTCTATCGCGGCTGGCTTGAATATCTGATCCAGTATAATGCAGACGCGACCTTTGAAGGCCGACTGCTGGAAAGCTGGGAAGCCAATGCGGACGCCACCGAATACACTCTGAAGGTCCGTCCCGGCGTCACCTGGAACAATGGCGATGCGTTCACCGCCGATGACGTGGTGCGGATGTTCGGTCGGTGGTGCGATGGATCGGTCGAAGGCAACGCGATGCCGTCGCGCTTCCCCGGTCTGGTCAATGCCGAAACCAATACGCTGCGCGATGGCGCGGTCGTCAAGGTCGACGACCTGACGGTCAAACTGATGATGTCGCAATCCGACGTCGCGGTCGTGCCGAACCTCGCCGACTATCCGGCGGCCGTTGTCCATTCGTCCTATGTCGATGGTTCGGATCCCTCGACCAATGCCATCGGCACGGGTCCCTACGTTCCGAAAGAAGTCTCGGTCGGCCAGCGTGTCATTCTGGTTCGCGCACCGAACCACACCTGGTGGGGCGGTACGGCACCTCTGGACGAGATCCACTACATCGACTTTGGCACTGACCCGTCTGCCATGGTCTCGCTGGCCGCGTCCGACGAGATCGACACCAACTACGAAACCACCGGTGACTTCATCGAGCAGATGGACGGCCTTGGCTGGACCAAGATCGAAGCGGTGACGGCATCCACGATCGTCATGCGGATGAACTCGGCGTCGAGCGAATTCTACAAGGACAAGGCCGTTCGCCAGGCGATCCAGAAGGCCGTGGACCTGAGTGTCGTTCTTGAACTGGGCTATAACGGTCTTGGCACCACGGCAGAAAACCACCACGCCTGCCCGATCCACCCGGAATATGCAAAGATCCCGGCACAGACGGTCGATGCCGCGGGCCTGAAGCCCGCACTTGAGGCCGCCGGTCTGGCAGATACCGAACTTGAGCTTATCTCGCTCGATGACGGCTGGGAGGCGAACTCCACTGCGGCCGTTGCGTCGCAACTGGTCGATGCCGGTGCCAAGATCAAGCATACCGTTATGCCTGGATCGACCTTCTGGAACGACTGGCAGAAATATCCGTTCTCGTCGACCACCTGGAATCACCGCCCGCTGGCGGTCATGAACATGTCGCTGGCCTATACCTCGACAGGTTCGTGGAACGAAACCGGCATGGCGAACCCGGACTTTGACGCCGCCATGAAAGCCGCTTTGGCGCTGGCCGATGCCGATGCCCGTCGCGAACAGATGGTGATCCTGGAGACCATCCTGCAAGACGAAGGGTACATCATCAACCCGTTCTGGCGGTCCTTGTTCCACCACAACAAGGAAGGCATCAACGTCGAGATGCATCCCTCGTTCGAGCACCAGCACTACAAGTGGTCGGTGGCCTGATCTAAGGGCATGACGCCCATCGGGGGTGCCGCATCCGGCACCCCCACCCCCATTCCAACTTGCGCGACCGGGCCCGGTGCCCTTGAGCTTTGCGGCCCCGGCGCAATGAGGGTTAAATCATGCTGAATTTCATTGCCCGACGGGTTGGACTGATGGTTTTGACAGCCGTCTGCCTGACCTTCATCGTCTTTTTCCTTACCAATCTGCGTCCCAACCTGGAAAAGCTGGCCCGCTCCGAAGGGTCGGTCCGCATGACCGAAGAGTCGGTGGACCAGTGGATCATCGAAAATGGTCACGGCGGGTCGATGGTCGGGCGCTATGCGCAATGGATGGGCCTGGTGCCTGGTTGGGTGCTGACCGATGAAAAAGGCGTGACACGGGGGAGATGTATCGACGACGGCGTCGCCACCGAAGTCGCGCCGCGCTATTGCGGAATCCTGCAGGGCGACTGGGGCTTTTCGAGCTTTTTCAAAAAGCCGGTCTTCACATCAGTCATGGAAAAACTTGGCGCTACCGCCTGGCTGATGCTGGCGGTGATGCTGGTGATGGTGCCCGCATCGCTGCTGATTGGTGTCATATCCGGCATGCGCGAAGGCTCGCGCACCGATCGGGCCCTGTCGTCCTTTGCCATCGCCTCGACCGCGACGCCGGAATATGTGTCGGGCGTCGTGCTGGTCGCGATCTTTGCATCCGTCACCGCAGGCATATCACCGATCCTGACGGAATGGGGCTGGCTGGGGGATGGCGGGTTCCTCGGTGACCGCAAGACGCTGTTCCTGGGGTCAGCCACGTCGGCGCTCGATGGCATCACATTCTGGAACTTTACCCTGCCCGTGCTGACCATCGCGCTTTACGGCATCGGCTACATTGCCCGGATGACGCGCGCGAGCATGACCGAGGTGATGACGCAGCAATACATCCGCACGGCCCGCCTGAAAGGTGTGCCCTTTGCCGGTGTGGTGATGAAACACGCCTTGCGCAATGCGCTGATTGCGCCCTTCACCGTGATCATGCTGCAGTTCCCTTGGCTCTTGAACGGTGTGGTGATTGTCGAAAGCCTGTTTAATTACAAGGGGTTCGGTTGGACACTGGTGCAAGCTGCCAGCAACAACGACATCGAACTTCTGCTTGGATGTTCGGTGGTGGCAGTGTTCGTCGTTCTTGTGACGCAGCTGATCTCGGATATCGGCTACGTCTTCCTCAACCCCCGCATTCGGCTTTCGTGAGGAGACCCTGATGGAAACGCTCACCTGGACCGGAAATGCCGGAACTTACCTGAACCCGATCCTTGCGGCAGCGGCGATCGCCTTGGCCATCGCTCTGGTCGCGCAGATCATCCTTGGAATTTTCGGGGGTGCGACGGCCAGCGTCTCGGCGCAGGGCAACACGCTGGTTGCACGGCGCAGTCCGTTCGAGTTCGCGGTCCTTGGCGTACGCAGTTTCGGACTTTTGATCATCGCCCTTTTCGTTCTCTATCTGGTGATCGGCATCGCGACGCCCGGGATTCCCGCCAAGGGCATCATCGGTGCGGCGGCGACGCAGTTCCTGCCGGTCTGGGCAGCGCTGATCATCACCTTTGTCGTCTGCATCACCTTCAAGCGAAAACTCGGGCTATTGGGAAAGCTTTTTGACAGCCCGGTGGGGATGATCGGCCTTGGACTGGTGCTCTTTTGGGTCTTCACGGCGATCTTTGCTGACCTTGTTATCACCATGGACCCGATCAAGCAGTACGGCCGCGTCAAGAACGTGACACCGGGCTTGCCCCTGAAAGAGGTGGCCGAAGGGCAATATGCCTGGTTCCTGCTTGGCGCGGATCATCTGGCACGCGACGTCTTCAGCCGGGTCGTGATGGGCGCAAGACGCGTGTTGACCATCGCCCCCGCCGCGACTGCCTTCGCCTTCATGGTGGGCGTCACGCTGGGACTGCCTGCGGGCTATTTCGGCGGCAAGCTGGACACCATCCTGTCCTTCATCTCGAACCTCGTGCTGGCCTTCCCGGTGATCTTGCTGTTTTACCTGCTGGTCACGCCCGAGATCCGCAACACCGGCATTCCGGTTTATCTGGCGGCGGTGCTGTTCATCTTTCCGATCGTGTTCCTGTGCATCCT
>JBKJVF010000137.1:0-7888 GCA_046589965.1 Paracoccaceae bacterium | reverse complement strand
TGCGCGCCGAGCGAGCGTTGCGTGATCTGGCGCACGTCATGCCCGCCGACCAGAACCGCGCCGGCATTGACGTCGTAGAACCGGTGGATCAGCGACATGATGCTGGACTTGCCCGAGCCTGTCGGGCCGACCAACGCCACTGTCTCACCAGGTGCCAGGGTGAAGCTGACGCCCTTCAACACCGGCTGGTCGGGAACGTAGGAAAACTGCACGTCGCGGAATTCCACCGCCCCGGGTGTGCCGGGCGGAAGATCGACGGCGTCGGGCGCGTCTTCAATGCCAACCGGCACGTCCAGCACCTCGGTCAGACGCTGGCCGGACGCCATGGCGCGCTGCATCACCGAGTACTGCATGGTCAGCGACCGCACCGGATCGAAGAACCGCTGGATGAAGAACAAGAAGGCGACCATCACGCCCACATCCATCCTGCGGTCCAGCACCATCGCCCCGCCGACAAGGACAACCGCCGCCATGGCGAGGCCGGTCAGTGCATCGACGATGGGGACCAGCACCTGTGCATAGCGGGCCGCGACCAGATGGGTGCGCAGATTGGCCGTCGCCTTGTCTTCAAAGAGCTGCATGTTGACGGTCTGCCGTGTCATGCCCTGCACGGTGCGCACACCGTGGATGCCTTCGGCCAAGGCGCCTGCGGTGACCGAGTTCGTATCATGCGCGGCTATGAACGCGGCGCGGGCGCGCGGCAGCCAGACGATGCGGACCAGAAACAGGACGGGCAGGATCGACAGGGTCAGCAGCCCCAGTTGCCAGTCCATCCACAGCATGCACCCGACAATGCCGAACAACAGCACCAGGTCGCCCACCGAAATCACGGACGTTTCGAGGAATTCCTGCATGGCATTCACGTCGCCCTGTAGCCGCGACATCAAGCGCCCGACCTCAGTCTTGTCCATGAAGCTTTGCGACACCTGCTGCAGATGCGCGAACATCGCTTCGCGGATATCAAAAAGCACGCTCTCGGCGACACGGCCCACCAGCTTTTCCTGCATGAAGCTGGACAGGAAGTTCACAAGGATTGCCACGGCAAAGGCAAACACTGACCATAACAGGGCGCTTCGCCCGTCTGCCGCCAGAAGGCCTTCGTCAATGGCGGTGCGGATGATGATCGGGATCGACAGCTGCGACACCGTGAAGATCAGGACCGAGACGACCGATATCACCAGCTCCCGACGATACGGCCGCACGAAAACCCAGATCCGGCGCATGACATTGGTGTCAAAGACGCGACCGAACATCTCTTCCTGGACGCGGTGAGAGCCGACGACGGCGCGCGGCGGGCGGCGACCGTCTTCGCGCACCTCGTTGCGCTCCATCTCGGTTTCGCCGCTCATGGCTGGTCTCCGAAAGAGCTGTACTGCAGATCGTAAAGCGCGCGGTAGCGGCCGTTCAGCGTCAGAAGGTGTTCGTGGGTGCCTTCTTCCACGATAGCCCCCCCTTCCAGGACCAGGATGCGGTCTGCATGCATCAGCGTGTTCAGCCGGTGTGCGATCAGGATGGTGACGCGGCTTGCCGCCTTGGCACGGATGGCTGCAAATATCCGCTCTTCGGTGCGCGCGTCGATGGCGGCTGTGGAATCGTCGAAGATCAGCACGGCGGGATCAAGGATCAGGCTGCGGGCGATCGACATGCGCTGGCGTTGTCCGCCCGACAAGGATGCGCCGCGTTCGCCGACGACCGTGCGATACCGGTCAGGCAGGGCATCAATGTAATCGTGCAGCTGTGCTTCGCTACTGGAACTTTCGATCCCAGCTTCGGGCGCCCAAGGGTCACCGTAGGCGATGTTGTTTTCCATCGTGGTGGTGAACATGAAGACGTCCTGCGTGACCACCGCCACAGCTTTGCGCACCGATGGAAGGGTGACCTGACGAATATCCTGGCCATCCAGCGTGATCGACCCGCTGGTCACGTCATAAAAGCGCGGGATCAGCTGGGCGACGGTGGTCTTGCCGCTGCCCTGTTCACCAAGGATGCCGATGGTCTCGCCTCGGCGGGCGGTGAACGAGATGTTGTGCAACACCAGATGATCCGGCGCCGAGGGATAGGCAAAACTGACATCGTCGAGCCGCAAGGTTCCTTCGGTCAAAAGCAGTGCAGGGGCGTCGGGGGCGCTTGAAACGGAAGGTTCAAGATCCAGCAGCGCAAAGATACGCGCACCACAGGTCGATGTGCGCGCCACGGAGTTCACCAGCATCCCAAGTTGGCGGACCGGCATCTGCAGGATCATCATGAACGTGAGAAACGCGGTCAGCGTCCCCACGGTCATGGTGCCGTCCTGCACTTTCAGGCCACCCACCAGCAAGACCAGTGCCATGGAGGCAAAGAACGACAGCGTCATGGTCGAGGTGCTGCGCACGCGCAGGTCCACGCGTTCATGCGCAAGGTCCAGTGCACGAAGGGACGACGCGTGAAACTTGGCCAGTTCGTGGTCCTGTGCGGAAAAGGCCCGCACCACGCGGATACCGGCCAGATTTTCCTCCATCACCCGGGTCAGGACGGTCAGGCGTTCCTGCAGGTCGAGCCAGGTCTGCCGCAGCTCCAACTGCGATGTGGACGATCGCCAGCCGACATAAGGCACAAAGCTGAGCGCCAGAAGTCCCAGCACCGGGTCAATCGCAATCAACCACCACCCGCCAAAGCCGATCAGCACCACAAGCAGCAAAAGACGCACCACGCCGGTCGCAAAGAACATCCGCGCGCCTTCAAGATCGAGCAGGCCAAGCGTGATCAGGTCACCCGAATGCATCCGGTCATGGAAACCGAAACTGAGATGCTGGATCTTGTCGTAATAGGCCAGCCGCAGCCGCAGGCCGGTATGGTGCCCCACCGCCTCGCTGTAGTAGTTTTGAAAGGTGGCAAAGAGGCCCCGCAGGGTCGATACGCCCAGGATCAGCAGTGCCGTGACAAGCAGTGCCTGTGTCGTGGCCTCATCGCCGCCAGCGGATACCACCTGCGTCTGATCCACCGCCCGGCCCAGCAGCTGCGGGATGATCAGTTGCAGGACGGCCGCAAACAGGGTGGATACCAAAGCGAAGGCCATCTGCCAGGGCGTTTCCGTCCCGATGAGAAACACACGCCACATGGTGCGCAGTCCCTTGGAAGGGCTGACGGTATCGGTCAGTCCCAGCACCTCGACGGGGTGTTGGGCCGAATGTGCCTGCGTTTCAGCCATGGCCCCCGTCCACGGACAGCACCTGTCCGGTGATCCAGCCAGCATCGGGTCCGGCCAAAAAGGCCACGGCCCCGGCGATATCCTCGGGCTGACCCAACCTGCGGGTGTGGGTGGCCGACAGAATGGCTGCCTGTCGTTCGGGACTGTAGCTGTCCCATTGGGCGCGGCTGGCCGGGTTCGACAGCACAAATCCAGGCGCCACCGAATTGACCGTGATGCCGAACGGCCCAAGTTCCTGCGCCAGTTGGCGGGTCAGGCCGACAAGCGCGTGCTTGGCGGCGGCATAGGCTTGAATGCCCGTCAGGCTGGCACGCAGCCCCGCGCCCGAACTGATCGTGACGATGCGGCCCTGCCCCGCAGCCTTCATCGACGGCGCGAAGGCCTGCGCCAGATGAAAGGCGCTGTCGACATTGGCGCCGAAAATCGCCTGCCAGTCGTCTTCGGGAACGTCCTCGACCGGGCGGCCGATCTGGCCGCGCACACCGCCTGCGCTGCTGACCACGATCATGGGTGGCGCCGCGGCCATCCGATCGGCCAGATCGCGGACATCATCAATCCTGCTCAGGTCGGCCGCATGGCCCGCAAGGCCCAGTGCTTCGCGCGCTGCGTCGAAGGCGGGTCCAGGAAGGTCGGTCACGGTGACCTGCGCGCCGTCTTGCGCAAGGCGTCGGGCGATGGTCGCTCCGATCCCGCCGACCACGCCTGTGACCAGTGCAGATGCCCCGTTCAGAGTCAGGCCCATGGCCCCTCCATTGCCGCGCGGGTTTCCTCCACGCCGATCTGCCACAAGGCGCGGCTCACCTCGTCAGGTTTTTGCCAGGCACCGCCGAAATTGCCATCGTCCAACAGGACGCGCGACACAGCAGGCGGGCTGGCGCGCAGCTTGTCAAAGTCGACCATCGGCTTGTCCCCCGCCGGGGCCGGGGCATGTGCCAGCCGCGTCCAGGGAAAGTTTTCCATCCAGCTGGCATGGCTGCCGCCACCCTGTTCCTCCACGAAAGCCCAGGTGCGCGGCGCGCGCCACCAGTTGTGAAACTTGATCGAGGTGTCGCCCCAGTCGGCCATCAGTTCCTGCGCCAGCGCGTCGACGGGCGCGTTGCCACCATGGCCATTGACGATCAGGATGCGTCGAAATCCGGCCCGTCGGATTGACGCCAGAACATCGCGCATCACCGCCAGCAGCGTTTCTACCCGCAACGTGACCGTGCCCGGATAATCGACGAAGTAGGGAGCAAGACCAAAGGGCATGACCGGCCAGACCGGAAGTCCCAAAGGGTCTGCCGCATCCAGCGCCACCTTTTCCGCCAGGATCATATCGACGCAAAGTGACAACTGGGCGTGCTGTTCAACCGATCCGATGGGCAGAACCGCGCGGGGGTCGCGCTTGGCGGCGGCTGTGACATCCGCCCAGTTCATCTCGGCAAGTTTCATAGCGGCGATCCGCGTCGGTGGGTGCCGCCCTTTTCCGACCGCACAGTGACAGTGACGGGTCCTGTTCCGCGCACCAGCCATTCGACCTTGCGTGCAACGGGCGACCATTGCTGGCCCCAGTTGGAATATTCATAGTTGCGTTCGTTGCGGCCCGCCAGATGACCGAGGTCGACGGTCGTCGGGTTCATGACCACTTCGGCCCCTTCGATGGTAACGGACACGGGTTTGGCGACATTGTTCTTGACGGCCACGTCGGACAGGTTGGTGGGCAGGTAACCGTGATTGGCGACGATGGCCGTCACCATGTGCAAGTCATTGCCCAGCGGCGCGACAGTGACGCTATCGACCATCACGCGGGGGGCGGCGGCAGCGTGGCGCAGGTTGAACAACGTATTGTCGTGGCACACTTTTTCCAGCAGCTTTCCGGGCGGGTTGCGATAGCTCCAGATATAGACCATGCCGCCCACCTCGACCGGGCCAAGTTGGGGATGATCGAAGGCGCGCCATTCGCGAAAGCCCTGTTCGCCGACATTGGCTATGACCCAGTCGAACAGCTTGCGCTGCACGTCCGCATTGCGGGGCCGCAGGTTGTAATACCCCTTTTTCTCCACCCCGGCGGCGATCTCGATGTCCCAAAGTTCCGTCGAAAAGCAGATGATGCCCATCTCTTCGTAGACCCAGTCCTTGAGTGAGCCGTGGCGAACTTTGGACTTGTCGGGCGTGAATTCCTCATAGGTCGAGATCACCGGATAGCCGGTCAGCCGCGTGCCAACCTCGCCCAGCGCCTTGTAGAGCGCCAAATCACGCGGGCTCATCTCGGCATCGGTCGCCATCATCGACGGGCGTAGGATGATACCGCCATGGGTGTGGTAGGCGCACATGCCGCAGATGTTGGGATGATCCAGGATCAGCCGCGCCATCCCCATCGTCTCGGGTTCGGAAAACGGGTATTCGCCCCCGCCATATTCCTGCGGCGACCAGTTGATCGGAAAGTTGCGGTTCATGTTGCCGTCGTCCTGCGGCAGGATCGTCACGTCGGCACCGTCATAGTCGGGGATCAGGCCTTCGGGGTAGATGCGGAAGTAGTCGCCCCCTTCTTCGCCGGGTTCGCGCTGGATCATCAGACGCGGCTCGCTGGGGTCCTTTTTCCATTCGCCCTTGGGGTCAGGCACACGCATATTGACGATGAAGCCATCGCCATCGATGTCCTGCGCCTGCAAGCCTTCGAGCCGATCTTCGCCGGGCAGGACCCGCCCGTTGCCGCACCAGGGGTGATAGGGGGCTTTCAGCGCGTATTCCGCCCCATCGGGGTTGATGCGGGGGATGATGTAGAAGACCTGACCATCCACCAGCCGCGTCACCTCGGGGTCGGTCCCATAACGGGTCAGCAGGTAGTGGATCGCGTAAAGCGCTGTGGCCGAAGTTGCGTGTTCTTCGGCGTGGATTTGCGCGTCGATATAGTAGCCGGGTTTTTCCAGCGCGGGACCGGTATCAGGATTGGTGATCTGCATGAACCACACGTCGCGCCCGCGATGGCTTTGCGCGATCGAGGTCAGCGTGGCAAGGCGCGGATAGGCGGCAGCCAGCGCGTGCAGATGCGCTGTCATCTCGTCAAAGTCGTAATAGCGGTCAAAGGCGATATGCATCAGCTGCGTCCCATCTTGCCGAAATGTTCCATGATGGCGGCGGCGTATTTGATGCCCATCAGGTATTTGTCGATATGAATGTTTTCATCGGGTGCATGCAGGTTCGCGCCGGGGTTGGCAAAGCCGGTCAGCACGCAAGGAATCCAGACATGCCGCAGGATCGCGCCTTCGGCTGACACCCCGTTGACGATGGGCAATTCGCCGTAAACCTCGGTCGCGGCGGCGATAATGGCCTGACTGATGTCTTCCTTGACGCTGATCTTGTAGGGCGGTTCGGCGCCGTCAAAGGCCTTGACCTCGATATCGCCAAAGCCGTGCTTGATCAGATGCGCCTTCAGCCGACGGATCGCGGCATCGGGTTGGATATTGGGGATCAGGCGGAAATCAAGCCGCGCGCGCGCCTCGTTCGGGACGATGGTCTTGGTGCCGGGGCCGGTATAACCCGCGATGATCCCCTGAATGTTCGCCGTGGGTTCGTAGGTTCGCGCCCGGATGGCGTCGATGCCGTCACGCCCCAGCGCAAATTCGGAAATCCCCCATTCTTCTTTCATCCCGGCCAGATCGACACGCCCAGCCTTGTCGAGCAATTGCTGTTCGTCATCCGGGCCAAGTTGCCAGAGCCCTTCGTACCAGTCCTCGATCAGGATGCGGCGGTTTTCGTCCATGATCGTGTTCAGCGCGCGGATCAGGTCCCAAACCGGGGCGGGCACCAGCGGAAAGTTCAGCGAATGGATATCGCGGTTGGCCCCCCGCGCGATCAGTTCAACAAACAGCACCGACTTGAGGCCAAGCGACACATCCGGCACTTCGGTTCCCGTCTCGATCGTCCCGTCCAAACAGTGCATGCCGTCGGCGGCCAGCAATTCCTTGTTCTTCTCGGCCCATGCAGCGAGGTTTGGCGAGCCGATCTCTTCCTCGCCCTCGATCATGAATTTCAGGTTTGCGGGTACTTCGCCGCGCACCGCCATGAAGGCCTTGGCCGCCTTGGTAAACGCCAGCACGCCGGATTTGTTGTCGGTCGCGCCGCGCCCATAAAGCACGCCGTCCACGATGGCCGCCGACCACGGCCCGCCATGCGACCATGCCTCGATCGGTTCAGGTGGCTGCACGTCGTAATGGGCGTAGCACAGGATCGTCTTGGCGGGTTTTGCCGCCTGCAGGTGCCCGAAAACGACCGGCGGGCCTTCCTCCAGTTCGTGGAAATCCGCAGGCAAGCCGTCGCGCCGCATCATGTCGCGGATCAGCGTGGCACATTCACGCAAGCCGATGTTCTGGGCACTGATGGACGGCTGCTGCACAAAGGTTTGCAAGTCCTTGATACATTCATCGGCGTTGGCGTCGATCCAGTCGTAGATGGCCTGCATGGTCATGGTGCGATTTCCTGTTGCGAGAGTTGCCACGCATCCAGCCTTTGCCCCGACAATGCCATCGGCCGGTCGCGGGCCAGCATTGCAAAGGCAGGGGCAAGGCGGATCGGGTCGATCCATTTGGCGCGTTGTTCGGGGCCGTATGTCGTTTCGGACATCGGGGTGTGCATCAGATGGCCGGGCGTGATCGTATAAGACGCGATGCCATGCGCCGCGCCCTCCATCGCCAGACATTTGGAGTAGCCTTCGAGCGCGTG
>JBKJVF010000076.1:0-14026 GCA_046589965.1 Paracoccaceae bacterium | reverse complement strand
TCGTACCCGTCCCGGAACCAGTTCTTCCAGTTTGTATGCAGGCGGTCCGCATCGCGCCGAAAGCGCAGCTGCCACATCGGGAACAGAGACACCGGCAGGATCGAGGCGTCGTGGGTCCAGTGCTCCCACAGGGCGCGGTCGGTCTCCAGCAGGCGTTTGAGAGCGCCAGGCTGATAAGTCTGGCGGCGGCTCAACAGGATCATGTGATGCGCGCGGGCGACGGTATTGATGCTGTCAACCTGCACAAAACCGATCCGATTGATCAGCGAAGCAAGCGCGCCATCCTTGGCCGGGCCGGTCGGAGCCTCGGCCAAGGCATGGCGGTCCAGAAAAATCCGGCGGGCGGTGGCGTTCGACAGAACAGGAACGGACATCGCGTCAGGCTAGCATACCGTGTGGGGCGGTCAAACCGTACGCCCGCGCATCCGTTCTTCGCGGAACGACATCAGGCGTTTGCCCTGTTCGTCCCACAGATGCAGACGCACCGACGCAAAGCTTTCCCAGATCGTCATGCGCTGGGCCTCGGCCAGGTCGCGATGATCGCGCAGGACCTCTCCCAGCCGATAGAACGGGATGCGGCTGTAGAGATGATGCACATGGTGGATGCCGATATTCGCGGTCAGCCAGCGCAGCGGCTGTGGCAACACATAGTGAGAGCTGCCCTCCAATGCGGCGTCGTGCAGTTGCCAATCATCGCCCTTGGCCCAGTGCGTTTCCTCGAACTGGTGCTGGACGTAGAAGAGCCAGACCCCGATCGTCGCCGCGATGACCGAAGTCGGCAGATAGATCAGCAGCACCGGCATCAGCCCGCCCAGCCAGATTATCAGCGTCAGCATCATCGCGATGGCCGCATTGGTCCCCATGGCAGACGTCCAATAGCGCCAGCCCTGGTTCATCAGGCCAAGGGGAAGGCGGTTCTGCAAGATGAACAGATAGCTTGGCCCCAGCACAAACAGTGTCACCGGATGGCGATAAAGGCGGTACATGAACCGGCCAAACGGACTGCGGGCGCGGTATCCCTGCACGGTCAGCGTCAAAACATCGCCGATCCCGCGCTTGTCCAGATCACCATGATGGGCGTGGTGGATGGCATGGGTGCGCCGCCAGACATCATAGGGTGTCAGCGTCAGCACCCCCAGCGCCCGGCCGACCCAGTCCTGGACCCGCCTGTTCTGGAAATACGACGCATGGCCGCAATCGTGCTGGATCACGAAGATGCGAACCAGAAAACAGCCATTCAGGACCGCCAGGCCAAAGGCCAGCCAGTAGCTGACCGACAGGCTGGCCCAGGCCAGTGCCCAAAGGAAAAAGAATGGCACCAGCGTGATCGCCAGTTCCAGGATACTGCGTCCCAGGGACGGCTCGCGGTACTTGGCAAGCACCTGCACCCATTCGCGCGCGGAACGGGCAGTGCCCTCGGTCGGGGCAATATTTTCGGATGTCATCGGGGCGCCTTTGAGCCTTTTGTCATTATTGCGCCCGGCCGTAGCCAAGGGCGTGGGGTGCACAGCGATTGTACCCGCTGGCAGGGGCACAATGTCACGCGCGGCGCGTTCTGGATATGGGTCAATTCGCGCGCGCCGATTTGCGTTGCTTTTCGGTCGCGGACTTCAACTGACCGCAGGCCGCCATGATGTCCTCGCCGCGCGGGGTGCGGATGGGGGTGGCGTAGCCTGCATTGTGGATGATGTCGGCAAAGGCGTGGATCCGGTTGCCGGAGGACCTTTTGTACGGCGCGCCGGGCCACTCGTTGAACGGGATAAGGTTCACCTTGGCTGGAATGCCGCGCAACAGCTCCACCAGACGCCAGGCGTCCTCTTTGGTGTCGTTCACGCCGTCAAGCATCACGTATTCAAAGGTGATGCGTTCGGAATTCGACAGGCCCGGATAGTCACGCAACGCATCCAGCAGAGTCGCGATGTTCCATTTCTTGTTGATCGGCACCAGTTGGTCGCGCACGGCGTCGGTGGTCGCGTGGAAACTGACCGCCAGCAGGCAGCCGATTTCCGTCGCCGTCCGCGCGATTTCCGGCACCACGCCGCTGGTCGACAGCGTGATGCGGCGGCGGCCAAGAGCGATCCCTTCGCCGTCCATCACGATCTTCATCGCGTCGCGGACGTTTTCAAAATTGTACAGCGGCTCGCCCATCCCCATCAGCACGATGTTGGAGATCAGCCGGATTTCCACGCGTGGCGCACCCTGTACGGGCCATTCGCCCAGATCGTCGCGCGCCAGCATCACCTGACCCACAATCTCGCCCGCTGTCAGATTGCGGACCAGTTTCTGCGTGCCGGTATGACAGAACGAACAGGTCAGCGTGCAGCCCACCTGACTGGAGATGCACAAGGTGCCCCGGTCGGTTTCCGGGATATAGACCACCTCGACCTCATGCCCGCCTGCAATGCGGACCAGGTATTTGCGGGTGCCATCGGCGCTGATCTGGCGGGTGACGACCTCGGGCAGCTCGATCACGAAATTGGCAGCCAGAAGGGTGCGGTAATCCTTGGCCAGGTTGGTCATCGCCGCGAAATCGCGCACGCCCCAATGGTAGACCCATTGCCAGAGCTGACCAAGCCGCATCTTTGCCTGCCGCTCCGGCGTCCCGGCGGCGACCAGCGCCGCGAGCAACTCATCACGCGTCAGGCCGACGATGTTGACAAGACCCCCCTCGGGCAGCTTGCGCGGCAGGGTCAGCACATCCTGGGTGATCGGGGCGGGCAGGGTCATATCGGTTCCGGTGGGGGAGGCTGAGTGCATATAGGGCATCCGCCCCCAAAACAAAAGCGCCCCGGACCATGCCCGGGGCGCGATCGTGTTCACAACTCGTCGACTACTGGCAGCGTTTGGCCGCGTCGTCGATGGCGGCGCTGAATCCCAGCAGGCTGAACGTGTCGGTGGTCTCGGTCCCCTTGCCTGACCGGGCCTTGAGGATGGCGCTTTCGCCCTTTTTCATTTCGGCCAGCACTTTGGCATCATCATCGGGGCTGCCGGTCCAGGCCCATTCCCCTTCGGTGAACAGCTGATAGGTGGCGCCACCGATCGAGACATCGACCGTTGATCCGGGTGCAAAGGGATAGCCGCCGGTAAAGGATACTTCGGGGGCCTTGCCGGGGCGAAAGGTGACAAACAGCAAGATATCGCCGCGGCGCACCGAAACCGGCTGACCGTCGCGCACGTTGACGGTTTCCTTGGGTTTCGAGACACCCCAGCATTCTTTGGGTTCAGCCTCGGTAAACACGTTCCAGTCGGTCATCGTGGCGACGCGGTTCGTTGATTCCTGGCCCATGGCGCTGGTCGCGGCCAAGCCAAGCGCAACAGCCCCCAGAACGCGGACGATTGGTGAATTCATGTCTGACACAGCCTCCAGCTGTTTTCCCTGCCCTGCGCCAAGCCAGTTTGGTCTTGCAGACCTTTTCCTATGGCAAGGCAAGCCCGTACCCGATATTTCACCCATAACGCAAAAGCCAGCCTTGGCGAAAGCCCTCTGGGCGGAAAATAGCGTATCTGTGAGCGAGGGTGACGATGACGCGTGCGGTAGCGATGGTGGAGTTGTGGCGCGGTGGCATGCTGGAAAGCGTCCATACCGGCCATGCGGTTACCTGCGATGCCAAGGGCATTGTGTCGGCCTGGGGGAACCCAGATACCGTGGTCCTGCCCCGGTCGTCGTCAAAGATGATCCAGGCGCTGCCCCTGATCGAAAGCGGGGCCGCCTCGTCCATGGGGCTGACCGATGCGCAACTCGCGTTTGCCTGCGCCAGCCATCACGGGGCGCAGGTTCATGTCGACATGGCGCGGCGCTGGGTCAGTGATCTGGGCCTGACCGAGGCGGATCTGCGCTGTGGCGCGCACGAACCGGACAACCGCGATGAACGCAACCGGCTGATCCGTGCGGACGAAGCGCCCTGTCAGTTTCACAACAACTGTTCGGGCAAGCATTCGGGGTTCCTGGCGGTGACCAAACACCTCAAGGCGGGTCCTGAATATATCGACCTGGACCATCCCTTGCAGCGCACCATCCGGGCCGCTTTCGAGGACGCGACCGGGATTGCCTCGCCCGGTTACGGCATCGACGGCTGTTCGGCGCCGAATTTTGCAACCACGGTTCATGGCATGGCGCGGGCGATGGCCACCTTTGCCGCCGCGCGCGACCACGGCATGGTGCGTGAACGCGCGATGCACCGGTTGACCCGCGCGATGGCTGCCTATCCGGAACTCGTCGCAGGCGAAGGGGCAGGCTGCACGGAACTGATGCGTGCGATGGGGGGCAAGGTGGCGATCAAAGGTGGGGCCGAAGGGTTCTATGTCGCCATCCTGCCCGAGCTTGGCCTTGGGATGGCGCTGAAGATTTCCGATGGGGCCAAGCGCGCCGCGGAAACCGCGATTGCCGCGCTGCTGGTGCGCGCGGGCGTGCTGGAGGCCGAACACCCCGCGACCCGGCGTCGCCTGAACGCCGTCCAGCGCAACTGGCGCGGGCTGGAAACGGGCGTGTTGCGCGCAGCACCGGGATTTGCCGATCAGCCCGCTTGATTTGTCAGGCGGGCGGGGTAAGCTTTCGGCATGAATGCCCAACCGCCAATCCCGTTCCCGCAAGGTCCGCGCATAGCCGACCAGGTGTCGTTTGACCGTCGGGAGCTGGCGTTGATCCTGTCCGTCTATGGCCGGATGGTCGCGGCGGGCGAATGGCGCGACTATGCCATTGGCGCCCTGCGCGATGTGGCGATCTTTTCAGTCTTTCGCCGAACTGCCGAGACACCGCTTTACCGGATCGAGAAACGCCCCCGGCTGCGGTCACGTCAGGGCATCTATGCGGTCCTTGGCGCGGACGGGCATGTCCTACGGCGGGGACACGAACTTGGCACCACCTTGCGTTTTTTTGAAACCCGGCAGTTTCGTGTCGTCGAGTAGGGATTGCGAACTGCCCGGTGCTTCGGCAGGGGCCATTTCGCCGAACGGGCCTTCGGCCGTGCCGGCATCGCCGGTAAAGTGACTTTTCAGAAAATTCAGCATGCCATCGGTTTTGGTCGCCTGCCCGGTATTCACGGCGCCCCCCAACGTGCCCGGGGTCGCACTGCCCACTGCCCCAAGCGACGCGAGATTCGCCTCGGCGCGAAGTTTGACCAAGCCATCTTCGTCGGGTTCTTCGGCAAACCTGATCTCTGTGATCATGCAATTGCCCGTCGAAGCCTTGAGCGCGTCGCATAGCGTTGTGGCCTTGGCGACAAGCCCGGCCTTTACCTCCGCCAATTCGGCGGGCTTCACCTTCATCTGATACCCTTCGACAAGCTGGGTTCTTTCGGACAGCAAGGCGCGGCCATCTGCATTGGACAGATCCCCCGGATCGGCCAGCGCGTTGAACGAAAGCATCATGTTCACGCCCGTCGATCCGTCATCACGAACATTCACCGTGATCCGGTCAAGTCTGCAACTTTTGGCAAAGCCTTGGATCAAGGCCCGACATTCTGCTTCGGCCAGCACTTTGCCTTGGCCAAAAAGCCGCACTTCCATCTCGTCCTCGGACATGGTCGCGGCGTCCAGCCCGAAAGTTCCGATGGGGAAGTCCTTGCTCACGGTTACCTGACGTTCGCTCGACAGTGCCGTTGTGTCGACCACCGCCGTCTTGCGATCTTCGAGCATGCCGTCCAGATAAGACAGGCTCACCTTTGTGATCAGTTCAGTCGCAAAGCCCGACTCGCCGGACTGCATTTCATACGAATACTTGGTCATCAACAGGCCGTAGCCCATCGCCCCGAGGAACGGGATCATCATCAAAATCCGAATTGCGGAAAAGATCGAATTGCCCAGCATCAGTTCGTCCTTTCCTGCATAACCGGCGTGATCGCTGCCAGAATGTCGCTGCCTTCGGGCACGCTGAACGCATCCGCAATCAGCGCGGCGGTCTTGGCAGTGAACCAGTCCTCATGCTCTTTTTCGCCCACGGCATAGATGTTGTCGCGCGGCAGAACATGGATTGTTTGCCCTTCGACCGCCCGCCAGGCCGCCTTGGCCGCACCTTCGGGGGGCAGATCACCCGCCAGAACGCCTGCCATCTGCTCGCGGCGGATCACGCCTTCGGTCGGGGGCTTTCCAAAGGTGTTCAGATACCAGCCATAGAACACGATGTATTCCGCGCGCGTTTCATCTGATGGGACAAAGCCACGCTCTTCGGTCAGTTTGGGATTTTCGACGGGGCGGCGGAATTCACCGCAGGCACCGCTGATGATATCGGGCACTTCAAGTTTTGCGCCTTCTGGCAAGTTCACCACCCCGCCACTGCCCTGCACCAGCAGCGTGACATGCGCCACCTTTGCCCCCGGCATCGGCAGAATGTTCCACAGAACCTGCGCGCCTTCGGATTGCAGCACCAGATAGGCAGGCTTGTCACCTGGCGGCACGATGACATTGACCAGTTCCATCGTGTAGGGCGACATGGGCCCCAGCGACAGCTTCTTGGTCGTGGTGATCGTCTCTGAACCGCGCGAATAGACCCGGTCGAGTTCATAGGCTGCAGACCGCGCAAACTCCGTATTGTCATAGGCATAAACGCTGGTGTTGATATCGCTGTCGGCCAGTTGCACCACGGACAGCCGCTGGTCGGCGGAGGGGCTCGTGACGACGCAGCCTGCGTCCTTTGGCAAAAGCGCCAGCTTTGCGGGCAGTCCCGTGATCGCCGCCTTGTCGAACCCGTCCACGAACTGGCTGATCGGCAGCATTTCACCGGTGGCGGTAAACACGCGCTTGGGCAAATCGCCTTGCGGGACCATGTCAGCGCCGTCCGACACTTGCACGCCACCCAAAAGGCCGCTCATGTCGCCCAGTTGCGTTGACTGATTGCCGCTGAGGTAAAAGAACGCCCCGCCGAGCGCGACCAGCACAACAACGATACCCTTGAGATCCATAATATTGCAGCCCCCGCCACGATGCGAATATTGCCAACCTAAAGCGTAAAAAGCGGGCAGGATTACGGCAAAAGCAGTGCAATTGCGGGTGTTTTGGTGCCCGCGCGGCGCTTACAGGCGGCGACGCTGAGTAACCGGCCCGCCGCCCTGTGACGCGATGCGGGCGATGCAGGCGGCGGTCGGCTCGTGGGCCACGGTCATGCTGTGGGCGTTGGCGTGGATCAGGCGGTCCGGTCCGGTCACCAATGCAACATGGCCTTTCCAAAAGAGCAGGTCGCCGCGTCGCAGGGGGGCGTCCGCGTCCAGCGGGTGGCCAATTGCCTGCTGCAGATCGCTGTCTGCTGGGCAAGATCGACCGCATGCCAGATGCGCCACTTGCACCAGACCCGAACAGTCCAGACCCGCATGACCGTTGCCGCCCCAAAGATAGGGCGTGCCAAGGAACAACTCGGCCACGGCGACCGGATCGCCGTGCCATTGGCCGATCTCACGCAAATGCGCCATGGGCACATGCCCATGCGGCGTTTCGCCAAAACGATCCGTCGCCCCGGCCACCGTCACGCGCGCGCCCATGGGCAGGGCTGCAAGTTCGCGCGCCTGCACCTTGGGGCCGCTGTAAAGGTGGCTTGCGACGCTTGCGACCCAATGCGTTGGTGTTGTCAGGGGACCGAGTGCCGCCTCGGGCAGCCACCCGCAATAGCCATCCTTGGCCGCAAAGCCGAAGCAATGCCCTTGATCGCGGTCGATGACGGTAAACGCGCCGCCCAGCCACAACTGCCGATCACGCGCACCGCCGGGCAAACGCAGAAGATCGACCAGCGGCACCGCCACGGCCATCACCTCTCCGTCGGTAAAAGTGCGCCCCTCGATCTGTCCGATCAGCGAGTGATGCGCCATCCGGTCTGTGGCCGGGGTCAGGCGGCGGTCCATCCGTCAAACCCCGAGGATCGACGGCAAAGCGCCCAGAACCGCCCGCGCGCCCTGACCCACCCCGCCCTTGGGCCGGGCCGGGGCGTCGCTGGGGGTATGGCCGAAGATGTCGAAATGCAGATAGCGCGTGGTGCCCACAAAGCGGCGCAAAAACAATGCCGCCGTAATCGATCCGGCAAAGCCAAAGCCCGGCGCATTGTCCAGATCGGCAATCCCGGGCTCGATCACCGGCTCATAGGCGTCCCAGAACGGCATCCGCCAGACCGGGTCGGACCCTGCCTTGGCACCTGTCTCCAATGCGGCCGCAACGGCATCGTCATCGGTGTAATAGGGCGCGAGGTCCGGCCCCACCGCCACCCGTGCCGCCCCGGTCAGCGTGGCCATCGTCACCAGCATGTCGACCGGCTCTTCGGTCGCATAGGTCAGCGCATCGGCCAGCACCAGCCGCCCCTCAGCATCGGTGTTGTTCACCTCCACCGTCAGGCCGGACCGCGAGGTCAGGATGTCCTTGGGGCGCAGGGCATTGCCTGCGATGGCGTTTTCCACTGCCGGGATCAAAACGCGCAAACGCAAACGCAGGTTCAGTGCCATGATCATCTGCGCCAGTCCCAGAACCGTCGCTGCGCCGCCCATGTCCTTTTTCATCAACAACATGCCCGAGGACGGCTTGATATCCAACCCCCCGGTGTCGAAACAGACACCTTTGCCAACCAGCGTCAGCGCCGGACCGCTGGTGCCCCAGCGCATGTCCAGAAGGCGCGGAGCACGAGGCGAGGCGCGGCCGACGGCGTGGATCATCGGAAAGTTGCGCGCCAAAAGGTCATCGCCTGCGATCACGTCGGTCGTCGCCCCGAACCGGGCGGCAAGTGCGCGGAACGCCGCCTCAAGCTCCTCCGGTCCCATGTCGCTGGCCGGGGTGTTGATCAGGTCACGGGTCAGGAACTCACCCTCGGCCATCGCGGTCAGGCGGGCGGCGTCGACCGCAGGCGGGGCGACCAGAAGTGCGGCACCCTTGGCGCTGTTCTTCGCACGATAGCGGTCAAAACGGTAAGATTGCAGCAGCCAGCCAAGGGCGGCCTCGTCCATCTCTGCCGGTGTCAGGGGGCCGCTCAGTTGCCACGCCCCTGCAGGCAGGCCAGCCACCGCCTTGGCCAGCCCGAACCGCAGTCGTCTGCGTGCGCCGGGCGCGCCCTGTCCGACAACGGCCGCCGCAACGCCGCCTTTTGCATCAGGCAACAGGCATAGCTCGCCCATGGCTGCCACAAAACCCGTGGCCGCCAGCCAGGCCTGATGGGCATCGGGCAGGGCGGTGCGAAACTGCGGCAGTTGGTCGGGCGAAACGACGTGCAGCATGCGCGCGTCGGATCCGATTGCGGCAAATCGCGGTGGGAGAAGGGCCATGGGGCGTTCCAATGGATTGGGCGCCACAGCATCATCGGCGGCGCGTCATCCGGCAACCTATCCAGTTCGGCGCGCGCTGCAAGGTGGGCGATCCGGTCAAGGCATCAGAAGGGCGTTGCACCGCGTTTCCGCGGCACCCCTTTCGTGTCCGCAACCGTGCCGCCCGATGTTCAGACCGACAGGTCAGCCATCCCCTTGTCCGCGGCAAGCGAACGTTCCGCGATCCGCATCAGCCGCGCCCAGACGGCAGAAAACGCGGTGCTGTCGCCAGATTGCAGGCACGTGCTGGCATCGCCCGAGACGGCGCACAGGCTGATCATGCCAAGGTTTTCAGCCATCCGCTGCAATCGACGCAATTGCCGCGACACGTCCGCCAGATCGCGTGCGCGCACCTGTGCATCGAGGCCCGACATCGCCAGCGCCAATTCCCCCAGCGCGCGCGTCACCAGTTGTTCTGCCGTCGCCGTTCCCAGGTTGCGATACAGCGCGGCAATCGCCTCGCCGTCCTGTCGAATGTGTTCCCTTGGACGAAAGATCGTCACGTTTGTCATTTTGCTCACCCATTGCACCCAGTGTCACCCATCGCCACTTTTGCGGGTCGTGCTGAAGATTTGGTTTCCATATTGACCCCCTTGACGGCAATTCCCTCTCGAGTTTTGTGCGAATGCCGAATAGAGGTCGCACAAAGAACAAGGTCACGCCTGATGATTTCCGCACGCCCCTTGCCGCCCTATCTGGTCCAGCGCTTTCAGGGGTGGCGCGCCACCACCTATAACGACAACCGCGCGTGGTACCGCCGGCTGTCCGAAGGCGGGCAGCATCCACGCGCCATGGTGATCTCGTGCTGCGACAGCCGGGTGCATGTGACGTCGATCTTCGGCGCGGATGAGGGGGAGTTCTTCATCCACCGCAACGTCGCAAGCCTGGTGCCGCCCTACAATGCCGACGGGGGGCATCACGGGACGTCGGCAGCCGTCGAATATGCGGTGTCTTACCTGAAGGTGGCGCATATCATCGTGCTTGGGCATTCCAATTGCGGCGGCGTGCAGGGGTGCCTTGACATGTGTCAGGGCCACGCGCCCGCGCTGGAGCAAAAGACCAGCTTTGTCGGGCGCTGGATGGACATCCTGCGCCCCGGATATGACCGGATCGTCGTGGACAACCATCCCGTGCCACCTGCCGCGCTGGAAAAAGAGGCAGTGCTGATCAGCCTTGAGAACCTGATGACATTCCCCTTTGTCGCCAAGGAAGTGTCCGAGGACCGGCTGACCCTGCACGGCCTCTGGACCGACACGGGCGAAGGGCTTTTGGAACACTACGAGGCGCAGAACGCGCGGTTCGTGGCGGTTTGAGGCTGGTCAACCGCGTGCGTCGCGGTAAAACCGCCTGACGTTCGGGGCAGACGGGCAGGGCATGGGCGACATTCTAGACATCGCGTTGGCGAACCTCATCACACCGATGATCCTGTGCTTTGCGCTGGGCCTGTTCGCCGCCCTCGCACGGTCGGAACTGACGGTGCCGGAGGCGGCTGCCAAGACGATGTCGCTCTATCTTCTGTTTGCCATCGGCTTCAAGGGCGGTGTGTCGGTCGCGGATCACGGGGCCGATGCGTCGCTGATCCTGGCCCTCATCGCGGGCGTCGTGCTCAGCTTTGGGCTGCCCTTCATCGCATTTGCGCTGCTGCGCATCCTGACCAGACTGTCGGCGGTGGATGCAGCCGCGGTCGCCGCGCATTACGGCTCCATCTCCATCGTGACGTTTGTGACCGCGACCTCGGTGCTGACCGGGCGCGGGATCGACAGCGAGGGGTACATGGTCGCCGTTGCCGCGGCGATGGAGGCTCCGGCGATCATCTCGGCCCTCTGGCTTGTGGCGCGGACCAGCACCGCGGGGCAGGTCCAACGCATGGACGCCGAACTTTGGCGCGAGATCCTGCTGAACGGGTCCATCGTGCTTTTGGTCGGCGCGTTCTTCATCGGGATGGCCACCGGCAAACCGGGGCTGGAACGGATCGAGGCGTTCATCGTGGCACCCTTTCAGGGGGTGCTGTGCCTGTTTCTTCTGGACATGGGGCTGGTTGCGGGCCGGGGTCTGCGGGGGGCAAGGGGCGTGTTGACCGCCGGGACGTTGGTTTTTGGCATCGTGATGCCCGTCATCGGGGCCGCCATCGGCCTTGTCGCGGGTCTGGCACTTGGCCTTTCGCCCGGCGGGGTGGCGCTGATGATGACGCTTGCCGCATCGGCCAGTTACATCGCCGTGCCCGCCGCGATGCGCGTGGCTTTGCCCGAGGCGAACCCCTCGGTGTACCTGACCCTGTCGCTGGGCGTCACCTTCCCCTTCAACCTGACCATCGGTATCCCCACCTATGTCGCCGTGGCGCTTGCCATGACCGGAGGCTGACCCATGCAGACCCATCACGCCAAACGGGTGGAGATCATCATCGAGGCCCCGATGGAGACGCGCCTGACCGCTGCGCTGGAAAAGGCCGGGGTGACGGGGTTCACCGTCCTGCCGGTGCTGGGCGGGTCAGGCCGGTCGGGGCGCTGGACGCGTGAAGGCCAGGTCGGACGCGCGGGCATGGTCGCGGTCGTCTGCCTGATCCGGCCCGACCGTCTGGACGCGCTCTTGGATGCGGCCTTCGCGGTGGTGGAGCGTCACATCGGCGTGGTCAGCGTCGCCGATGTCGAGGTGATGCGGGCGGAGCGGTTTTAGGCCGCGCTGGTCGGCAACGGGTCCGCGACCGCGCTCATTGACCAACGCCGCGGCGGCCAAGGTCTGGACGGCGAGTTATCGTCCAGCCCTCGCAAGCGTGCTCGGGCGTTCGGCGGGAAAACGGTCCACCGGACTGTTTTCTGGCCCACCTCACCCCTTTGGCGGGGTCAGAACGACCACCGGCGTGCCGATCGAGGCGCGCTTTCCCGGCCAGTGGTTCCAGACCGAAAGCGGCTTGCACCAGAATTGGATGCGGGATTACGATCCGACGACGGGGAGGTACCTGCAGGCCGACCCGCTGGGGCTGGTGGATGGGGCGAGTGTTTATGGGTATGTGGGGCGGAATCCGGCGAGGTGGATTGATCCGAAGGGGGAAGTTTCTTCGTACACACCAGCAAGACCCCACGACCCTCCTCGTCTGCAAGGCTATCTTGAGTGCGCAGTGACTACTGACGAATGCGACGGGGCCTATGAACTGGCGCAGAAACTGTGCGACGCAGTGGCGGCTGGCGACGCTGGTCCTGCAGTTCCGTCAGTGCCGCCGTTCTTAAGCCCGTTCGCACCAAGACTGTGTCAACCTGGCTCTGGGGATGGAGGAAGAGGAGTGAGGCCGATACCTTTGCCGATCTTCTAAAGAATTCGAGCCACCTTGGCACTCTGTTCTTAGAGCTACTTGATGACCCACAAACCGCCCGTTGGACAAGATACGAGGAAGAAATGAACTGGCAGGAAATCGTTCTCTCCGGATTGACTTCCAACTCCGGGGAACCCTTTGATTTGATCGTCGGCGCTCCTGAATTTCAGGATGGAAAATATTTCTGCAAGATTGCGATACCTGGAATTGCTGATCGCCCAATATATGGTGAAAATGCACTTTCTACTCTGATCTCGGCCCTGCGAATTATGGAAACCCAGGTCTACGAGCCATCGGCCGCGCTAGTTGCCTCTACGACGATGACAGAAGACGACTACCCCGATTTGACCATTAGAATTCGGGCTTCGGCCAGCGACCCTTAGCAAATGTCTTTCAGGGTGTTTGTTTTTGGTTGCAAGCCGTAGGTCTGGGCTTGCCCCGGCTATTTCCGCTTCCAAACTGGGCACCGCCTGCAGCCTTAAACAAGCTTTCCAACGTCACTCTCGCCGCCGGAGGCGGCCGCGCCTTCACCTATGATGCTGCGGGCAATGTGACCGCCGACAACCGCACCGGGGGCGCTTACGGCCACACCTACAATGCCGCTGGCCGCCTGTCGCAGTTCCGCATCGGCACCATGCTGCAGGCGAGCTATACCTATGACGCGCTCGGTCGTCAGGCGGTCCGCACTCTCACCTCACCCTCGGCGCTGACGATCCAGTCGGTGTTCGACTCCCAACACCGCCGGATCGCCGAATACAACCAGGCCACCGGCGCGCTGATCCGGGAATATGTTTGGAACGGGTGGGAGGCCGCGCTTGCCGCTACCACGCCCGGATCGTCGCCCGCGCCGACTGCCCCTTGGCGTCGATCACCGACAGCGTCACGAACCCCTGTCCCGGCAGCGCCAGCATCGCCTCGCGGTCGCGCATGGCCGATGACGGGCACGCCATCGGCCATCCATGTGAACGGTGCTGTTCCCCCACGCACCCGCACCAACAGACCTTCGGGCAAAAGTTCGACCTCTGCCCCGTCAGGTGGAAAGGTGACGTGCGGGGCATCGGCGGCCACGTCGAATGCGGCGGAGCGGCTGCGAAACCGCTGCAAGGGTTGGGGCAGCTCAGCGTTCGACACCAGCAGGGTTGCGGGCGGGGGCGGGCCTTGCGGGTCCAGTTCCGGATTCAACCGGTTGAACGCCTGAAAGAGGACCGGTGCCGCCACATCCGCCCCGAACGCGCCCGGCACCGGCGTGCCATCCGCGCGGCCCATCCAGACGCCGATCACATGCCGCCCGTCGAACCCGATGGCCCAGGCATCGCGGTGGCCATAGGACGTGCCGGTCTTGTAGGCGAGCCGGTTTTCCGGCGCGCCGGGCGGCGGGGCGAGGCCCGCAAGAATGTCGCCGACCTGCCATGCGGCAACGGCGGACAGGACCCGCTCGCCTTCAGCGTGCGCG
>JBKJVF010000117.1:0-2973 GCA_046589965.1 Paracoccaceae bacterium | reverse complement strand
ACGCAAACCCGGTCAGCGATCCGCCGCACGATGCCCAGATCATGCGTGATGAACAAAAGGCTCAGGCCCTCGGACTTTTGCAGATCCTTGACCTGCTGGCCGATCTGAAAAAGTCCGAAGGCCTGAGCCTGTTGTTCATCACGCATGATCTAGGCATCGTGCGGCGGATCGCTGACCGGGTTTGCGTGATGCAGGGTGGCGAGATCGTCGAACACGGCCCCACGGCAGAGGTGTTCGCCAACCCCCAGCACCCCTATACGCAAAAATTGCTGGCGGCCGAACCTTCGGGGCGGCCGGACCTCGTGGCACCGGATGCCCCGGTCGTGGTCGAGGCACAAAACCTGCGTGTCTGGTTTCCCATCCAGCGCGGGTTGCTGCGCCGCACTGTCGGCTATGTGCAGGCCGTCAATGATGCCACCTTTACCGTCCGCGCCGGAGAGACGCTGGGCATCGTGGGCGAAAGCGGGTCCGGCAAGACGACGCTGGCGCTGGCGATCCTGCGGCTGGTGGACTCGACCGGGCCGATCCTGTTTCAGGGACGCGACCTGCGCGCCCATGCAGGTGCGGACCTGCGCGCGGTGCGACGTGACTTGCAGGTGGTGTTTCAGGACCCCTTTGGCAGCCTGTCGCCCCGCATGACGGCCGAGCAGATCATCGCCGAGGGCCTTGGCGTCCATGGGGTCGAACCCGGCCGCAACCGCCGGGACATGGTGGCCGAGATCATGACCGAAGTCGGGCTCGACCCTGCCTCCATGGAACGCTATCCGCACGAATTTTCCGGCGGCCAGCGCCAGCGCATCGCCATTGCCCGTGCCATGATCCTGCGGCCCGCGCTGGTCGTGCTGGATGAGCCGACATCGGCGCTGGACATGACGGTGCAGGTCCAGATCGTGGAGCTGTTGCGCGCGCTGCAACGGAAATACGCACTGGCCTATATCTTCATCAGCCACGATCTGCGGGTGATCCGTGCCCTTGCACACAAGGTCATCGTGATGCGCGCCGGTGATGTCGTGGAGGCAGGTGCCGCCGATGCGATCTTTGCCGCGCCGACATCCGAATACACGCGCGAACTGATGCAGGCGGCGTTCGGGGCAGCCGCGCCGTGAAGGTGCTGCTTGTCCACCAGAACTATCCGGGCCAGTTTTTGCATCTTGCGCCCGAACTTCGACGCCGCGGGCACCAGGTTCTGGTGCTGACCGACGCCAAGAACACCCAGCCCGGCGACGCAAACATCGTGCGCTACCGCCATGATGCGCCCGAGGTTGACCCGGCACAAACCCGGCTTGGACGCAAATACACCACGATGAGCGATCGTGGCGTCACCGTCGCGCGCGCGGCGCAGACGCTGAAACAGCGCGATGGCTATGTGCCGGACGTGATCTTTGGTCATTCTGGCTGGGGCGAGACGTTGTTTCTGAAAGAGGTATGGCCGACCGCCAAACTGGTCGTCTATGCCGAATTCTATTATCGCGGCATTGGCGCGGATGTCGGGTTCGATCCCGAATTCGGCACGACCGGCTTTGATCAGGTCCTGATCGCACAAGGCCGCGCGGCGCATCTGGCACATGGGATCGTGCATGCGGATCTGGCGGTGTCACCGACGCATTGGCAGGCCAGCACCCATCCCGACGTGCTGCGCAAGCATATGCATGTGATCCATGACGGGGTCGATACCCAAGCGGTCAAGCCGGATGCTTCGGCCGTCCTTGACCTGCCGAGCGGACGTCGGATCACTTCAGGGGACGAGGTTCTGACCTTTGTGAACCGCAATCTGGAACCTTATCGCGGCTATCACATCTTCATGCGCGCACTGCCGGACATTCTGGCCGCGCGCCCGGATGCCCAGGTCGTGATCGTCGGGGGGGACGGCGTCAGCTATGGTACGGCCCCCAAGGATCGCAAGGGCTGGAAGGATGTCTTTCTGGACGAAGTGCGCGACCGTCTGGACATGGGTCGCGTGCATTTCATGGGCAAAGTGCCCTATCCCACGTTCAAGGCGCTGATGCAGGTGACGCGCGTCCACGCCTATCTGACATATCCGTTTGTGCTCAGCTGGTCCTTGCTGGAGGCGATGGCGGCAGGGGCGGTGGTGGTCGCGTCAAGAACGTCCCCGGTGACAGAGGTGATCGACGATGGCGTCAACGGGCGGCTGGTCGATTTCTTTGACATCGCGGGCTGGTCGCGGACGTTGTCTGACTGCCTGGCACGACCCGACGCCTATGTGCCTTTGGGGATTGCGGCGCGCCAGACGGTTGTCGACCGGTATGATCTGAAAACGATCTGCCTGCCGCAGATGGTCGCGCTGATCGAAAGCCTGGGTTAAAGCCGCTTGCCGGTCACGGCCCGACGGTGTCGCAAGGCACCGCACGTGCGGCAAGCCTGCGGCAGGCAAGATCAGCCTGTTCTTCGGACAGACCAAGGAAGTTGGCGGCAAAGCCGTCGCTGCGTTGCACCACCTTGCGCAACCCCGCGTTCAGTGTCGCACTTTCGGCCAACGCCAGCTTGAACATCGCCTTTTCGGCATCGGCATGTGACGTGAAGCCGCCGATGCTGACGCCCCACTGGCTGCCGCCAGAGGTGGAGATGGCAACAACCACTTCCTGTTCTTGATGGGCGGGGTCCGGCTTGGCGACGGTTTCAAAGATCGGTGCGCGGCGGCTGGTGCCGGGCGTCGTCAGGGCGGCGAAGGTTTCGGTCGGTGGCGCAATCGTCCCCGCACTGGAGACGGATTGCACATCCGTGACGACGTTTGCGTCAGGGGGCGTTGCCTCGGCCACGACCATTTCGGGTGCGGGTTCCGGCAACGGCGCGGTGGCCGGTGCCACGTCTGCTTCTGCCACGACCACTTCGGGTGCAGCTGCGGGCAGCTGTCTGTCCGGGCGGGATGGCGGGCGCAACGACGTGGCCACCACCATGGCAGGATCGGCGGGCGCAGTCGCCACCTCGGCAAGCGCGATCGCCTGCGCGTCAAGC
>JBKJVF010000132.1:0-4177 GCA_046589965.1 Paracoccaceae bacterium | reverse complement strand
GACGAATGCGCCATATGGTGGGCTAGATGGTGGGACGGACAAGGCGCGCTTTGCCAATATCCAATCCTTTCAACATCTTAGCCTTGGCAAATTGGTGGAGCCGAGGAGGATCGAACTCCTGACCTCGTCATTGCGAACGACGCGCTCTCCCAACTGAGCTACGACCCCACTAAGGGGTTATGTGGTCAATGGCGGGCATTTTGTCAAGAAAAGCAGCCCTATCCAAGCGCCCAGAACACGCCACCATAGGCGATGGCGCCTGCGAACGTCGCCCCGGCCACGGACCGCAAAGCGGCATAAACCGCACAGACTGCCAGAATGCCCGCACCAAGCGCACCTGCATCCTTTGGCAGGGCCAACACGCCCGGCATGATCGACGCCACGAAGAGCGTGCAGATCGCGGCAGGGCCGGTCGCTGCAAGCAGACGCGACAGGATGCTGTCTCCTTGGCCCGCCGTCAGATCGAACCGCGTCGGCACATACCGGAATGCCCAGTTTGCAACGCCAGCCATGACCGCGATGATTAGAATGTCTGGGTTCATGCTGATGGCCGAAGCAGGCCACAAAGCGCACCAATGATCATCCCCGCCAGAATGCCCCCAGTCGGCGACAAGGCCAGCGTACCGATGACCGTGGCGGCACCCGCAACCGCGACCACAGGCACCTGTTTTCGCGACAGGATCGACAACAGCAGGGCCAGAAACAGGGCAGGCAGCATGAAACCAAGGCCCGCCTGCACCGCGGGATAACTGGCCAATGCGCCATGCCCCAACGCAGCGCCGAGGGCGGTTCCCCCGACCCATGCCGCATAGGACGGCAAGCCGAGGCCGAACATGAAGGGTTCCGAAAACCGCTGACCCCGCGCCATTGACCCCAATGCGCGCCCGAACACCTCGTCGGTCAGGCCCCAGGCCCAGATCCACGCATGCCGCGTCCGTGCCGCATCACCCGCGCGCTTCAACAGCGCCGGACCATAAAGCACATGGCGCACATTCATCGCGATCAGGGTGAAGGCCGTGACCAGAACAGGTGCCCCCGACGTGACCAGCGCCACCGCCAGAAACTGCGACGCGCCCGCATAGATGATCAACGACAGCGCCACAGCTTCGACCGCCGTCAGCCCCGACTGGGTGGCCACAACGCCGAATGAAAATGAAATCGGCAGATAGCCGAGAACAACCGGAATGGCCGCGACAAGCCCGTCGCGGAACGTGGCATCTTCATGGGATTGCACGTTTGTCGTTACTCCGCCGCCTCAAGATAGCTGTCCAACGGCGGACACGTGCAAACCAGATTGCGGTCGCCATAGACGTTGTCCACCCGACCGACAGGCGGCCAGTACTTGTCCACCTTGAATGCGCCCGGCGGAAAGCAACCCTGCGCGCGGCTGTACTTGCGGTCCCAAGCCTCGGTCACCAACGCGGCGACGGTGTGGGGCGCGTGGCGCAAAGGGCTGTCTTCGGCGCTGATCTCGCCCCGTTCCACTGCCGCGATCTCGGCCCGGATCGCCAGCATGGCGGTGATGAAACGGTCGATCTCAGCCTTGGTCTCGCTCTCGGTCGGCTCCACCATCAGCGTGCCCGATACCGGCCAGCTCATCGTCGGCGCATGGAATCCGTTGTCGATCAGCCGCTTGGCGATATCGTCGACGGTCACCCCCACTTCGGCAAAGGGGCGTGTGTCCAGAATGCATTCATGCGCGACCCGGCCCTTGTTGCCCATGAAGAGGATCGGATAAGCCCCCGCCAGCCGCGCCGCGATGTAATTGGCGTTCAAGATCGCCACGCGCGTCGCCTGGGTGCAGCCCGGCCCCCCCATCAGCAGGCAATAGGCCCAGCTGATCAGCAGGATCGACGCCGAGCCGTAGGGTGCCGCGGAAACCGGCCCTTCGACCCCACCAATCTCGGGATGCCCGGGCAGAAACGGCGCCAGATGCGCCTTCACACCAATCGGCCCCATCCCCGGACCGCCGCCGCCATGCGGGATGGCAAAGGTCTTGTGCAGGTTCAGGTGGCTGACATCCGACCCGATCTCACCCGGCTTCACCAGGCCCACCAGCGCGTTCATGTTGGCGCCGTCCAGATAGACCTGGCCGCCATGCGCATGGGTGATCCGGCAGATCTCCTTGACCGTTTCCTCGAACACGCCATGGGTGGACGGATAGGTGATCATGCAAGCCGCCAGCTTATCGCCCGCTGCTACGGCCTTGGCATTGAAATCCTCCAGATCCACATCGCCGTTCGGGGCGGATTTCACTACCACCACATCCATCCCCGCCATCTGTGCGCTGGCCGGATTGGTGCCATGCGCCGACACCGGAATCAGGCACACCGTCCGATGCCCCTCACCCCGGCTGCGGTGATAGGCCTGGATGGTCAAAAGCCCCGCATATTCGCCCTGCGCACCCGAATTCGGCTGCATCGACATCGCGTCGTAACCGGTGATCTCGCACAGTTTCGCCGTCAGATCGTCGATGGCCTCTTTGTAACCCAGCGCCTGATCCGCGGGCGCAAAGGGATGCAGCGAGCCAAATTCCGGCCAGGTGATCGGCATCATTTCGACCGCCGCATTCAGCTTCATCGTGCAGGAGCCCAAGGGGATCATAGCCCGGTCCAGTGCCAGATCGCGGTCCGAAAGGCGGCGCATGTAGCGCATCATTTCAGACTCGGCCCGGTTCATGTGAAAGACCGGATGCGTCAGGTAATCGGTGGTGCGGACCATGTCCTCAGGGAACCCCAAGGTGGCGCGGTGGGGCGGCACGCCGTCGATGCCAAAGGCGCGCAGGACGCGGATCAACACCCGCTCATCCGTGGTTTCGTCCAGCGATATCCCCACGCGGTCATGACCGATCTTGCGGAAATTCAGCCCTTCGTGCCGCGCCGCCGCCAGAATGCCCGCCTGCCCCACGCCGACCTCGACCGTGATCGTGTCAAAGAACGCCTTGGGCGACACTTTCGCGCCTGCGGCCTTCAACGCACGGGCCAGACGGTTAGTCAGAAAATGCACCCGCTCCGCAATCGCGCGCAGACCCTTCGGCCCGTGGAACACCGCATAGAACGACGCCATTACGGCCAACAGCGCCTGCGCCGTGCAGACGTTGGACGTGGCCTTTTCCCGCCGGATATGTTGCTCGCGCGTTTGCAGGGACAGCCGGTAGGCCTTGGTACCGCCCGCATCAATCGACACGCCGACAATCCGCCCCGGCATCGACCGTTTCAGATCATCGCGGCACGACATGAAGGCCGCATGCGGCCCGCCATACCCCAAAGGCACGCCGAACCGCTGTGACGATCCCACCGCGATATCCGCACCCATCGCGCCCGGTTCTTTCAGCATGCACAGCGCCAAAAGATCGCAAGCGACGACGGCAATCGCCTTGGCATCGTGCAACCGCGCAATCTCGGCGGTGAAATCGCGCACATGGCCATAGCTGCCCGGATACTGAAAGAGCGCGCCGAACACCTTGGAGGGGTCCAGATTCTCCACCACATCCTCGATGATCTCGATACCCAGCGGCAACGCGCGGGTCCGCACCACGGCGATGGTCTGCGGATGGCAGAACCGGTCCACAAAGAACGCCCGCGCCTTTGACTTGGCGCTGCGCTCGGCCATCGTCATCGCCTCAGCCGCCGCCGTCGCCTCGTCCAGCAGGCTGGCATTGGCCACGTCCAACCCCGTCAGATCGCAGATCATCGTCTGATAGTTCAGCAACGCCTCCAGCCGCCCTTGGGCGATCTCGGGCTGATAGGGGGTATAGGCCGTGTACCAGGCGGGGTTTTCCAGGATGTTGCGCTGGATGGCGGGCGGGGTCACGGTGCCGTAATACCCCTGCCCGATCAGGCTGGTCATCACCTTGTTCTTCTGCGCCACCTCGCCCATCCGCGCCAGCAGTTCATGTTCGGCCAGCGGGGCCCAGGACAAGGCTTTGGCCTGCCGGATCGAGGGCGGCACAGTCTGATCGATCAGCTCGTCCAGCGTCCGGACCCCGACCGCGCGCAACATCTCGTCCATCTCGACCGGTGACGGCCCGATATGACGGCGGTTGGCAAAGTCGTAGGGGTTATAGTCGACGGGGGTATAGGTCATCGGTGCTGCCTCTGGTCCGGGGAAGGCGGGCGCCGATGCGCCCACCAATTTCCTTCGAAGGAAGGTACAAGAGTTTTCAGAAACTTTTGCG
>JBKJVF010000248.1:0-6895 GCA_046589965.1 Paracoccaceae bacterium | reverse complement strand
AGGAAAGCATCATGCTGTGCATGCTGGCGCTAGTGGCGCCGGGAGATGAGGTGCTGATCACCTCGCCCCGATTTACGACTTATGACACCGCCGTGCATCTGTGCGGCGGTGTGCCGGTGCCGGTGCCGACCGTCGAGGCCAATGATTTCGCGCTGGACGTGGCTGAAATCGAGGCGCGCATCACGTCGCGGACCCGGATGTTCGTGATGGTTTCGCCCAACAACCCGACCGGGGCGGTCACGCCGCCCGCCGTGATCCGCCAGATCGCAGACCTTGCCATCAAACATGACATCCTGATCATCGCGGACGAGATTTACGCCAAGATGATCTATGCCCCGAACGAGCATCTGAGCATCGCCACCTTGCCGGGGATGAAGGAGCGCACGATCACGCTGAACGGATTTTCGAAAACCTACGCAATGACGGGCTGGCGTGTCGGCTACCTTGCAGCACCGCTGGACTTTGTGGAAAAGGTGACGGAGCCACGCCACACCCTGTCGATCAACACCTGCACCGTCAGCCAGCATGCGGCACTTGCCGCGCTGACCGGCCCGCAGGAACCCTTGCACGCGATGTTGGCTGAATATGCCGAACGGCGCGACTGGCTGATGCCTGCGCTGACAGCGGCCGGGTTCACCTATGGCCACCCTGGCGGGGCATTCTATATCTACACCAACATCTCTTCGAGCGGGATGCCTGCACCTGAGTTCTGCGAAAGGCTGTTGGGCGAAACCGGCGTGATGCTGTTCCCGGGCACGATGTTCGGCGATGACAGCACGGATTACATCCGCATCAGCTATCTTCAGCCCTTGCCGATGATCCAGGAGGCGATGCGCCGCATCACCGCCTTTGCCGCGCGCGTGAGGGCCGCCGCATGACCCCGAACCCCGCGGAAAAGTTCGTCGGCATCCAGATCAGTCCGATCAGCTTTGTCGACGAAGGTGTCGAGGCCGTCCTTGATACCTTGCAGAACCGCGCGGGCGTCAATGTCCTGATGCTGGGCACGGTCAGCTGGCTCGGCCTGAAATCAGGCCGGTCCATCAGCCATGCTCTGGACGGCTGGCCTGATCATGGTGTGCCGGAACCTTACCAGATGCGCGGCGGCGCCTATTTCGATCCTGACCCGCGCTATTACAAGAACACCTTCATGGCCGATTACCGGTCGCAGGATCCCGAATTCGTGGGCAAAGACATCCTGAAAATGGTCATCCCTGCCGCACATGCGCGGGGCATGAAGGTCTTCGTCGAGTTGATGGAGCCGTTCTTCAAGTACGCAGGGCATGGATCAGCCGCGTCAGTGGAAATCCCGACGCTGGCGCAGGCGATGGAGGTTGATATCTTTGGCCGCTTTGGCGGTGAGCCTTCGACCTCGCATCCCGGCTACCGGACATGGATCCATTCGATGATCGAAGATCAGGTCCGCAACCATGACCTTGACGGTTTCATGTGGTGCAACGAGCGCAATTCGCCCTTGGATACGCTGATCCAAGGCGGCGCGCCGGGGGATTTCTCGCCCGACAGCCGCCGCGAGGCCGCCGAGCGTGGTGTGAATGTCGAGGCGTGTCGTCAGGCGCTGCTGCGACTTTATGATTTCATGCAGGAATCTGCGGCGGGCAAGACGTTCCACGATGGCAGCCTGATCACCTTCCTGCGGACGCTTCTCGACAATCCCGAGGCGCTGGTCTGGGAAAAGTTCTGGCTGGAGCGGAACAAGGATCTGGACCGCGAACTTTATGGGCTGGTCAAGTGGTGCAAGCCGAACTTGCCCTTTGGCCTGAACATCTGGAATCGCAACCATTTCAACCTGATCCGCCGCGCGCAATGGCCTTGGGCCGAACAGACGCGCTATGCCGATTTCGTCAAGCCGATCACCTATCAGCATCAGGCGGGCGAGGTTTGGGCCAAGGAGCTATCCTTCTTCCGCAAGACGGTCTTGCGCGACTTTGAGCCGGGCGAGGCGACGACCGCCCTGTTCCGCATTCTGGGCCTGAACGAGGCACCTTTTGCGAATATCATCGGCAAGGGGATGGACCCTGACACCTATGTGTTTGGCCAATGCGCTGATGCGCTCAAAGGAGTTGAAGGCAAGGCCAAGGTCTATATGGGTGTCGGCATCGACGCGCCCCGGTCACGGCCCGACACGGCCAAGATGACCGCCGACATCGCCTATCGGTCGATCCACGCCACTTACCGTGCGGGCGGGCATGGCGTGGTTTTGGCGCCCAACTATACCTCGATGCATCTGGCCCATCTGGACGGTGTGGCGCAGGCGCTAACCGAACTGGGGCTGAAGTGAGCGTTGATCTGGCCATCACGGGGGGCGCGCTTGTCACCCCGGACGGCCTGCGCCACGGCACGCTTTTGGTCAAAGGCGGGGTCATTGTGGGCATGGCGGCTCCCGATGACCCGGTCACCAGTGCTGAAATTCTCGATGCAACCGGCAAGCACATCCTACCAGGCCTGATCGACATCCACTGTCACATCCGCGCGCCCGCCTATCCGCAGCGGGGCACCGTTGCCTCGGAAACCCGCGCGTGTGCGGCGGGTGGCATCACGACCGTGTTCGAGATGCCGATCACCAACCCCTGCTGCAACACGCCCGAACAGGTTGCCCTGCGGCGTGACCATTTCGCGGCCTCTGCCCATGTCGATTTCGGGCTTTACGGTGCGCCCTTGTCGCTGACCGAGGCTGCCGTTGATGCGCTGGCCGACAGTGGCATCATCGCCTTCAAGATCTTTACCACCCCTGCCCCGCCGGGCCGCGAGGTTGAATTTGCCGGGCTGGCCTGGCCGAACGAGTCCGACCAGTTCCGCGCCCTGCAACTGATTGCGCGAACTGGCCTGCCCGTCGTGGTGCATGCAGAAAGCGCCGAAATCCTTGCCGCTGCCCCCCAGCTTGACCCGACCGATGCCCGTAGCCATGGCCTGTCGCGGCCGCCCCTGGCCGAGGCGCTGGCGGTGGCCAAGCTGCTGACCATGAACATCACCGCCCGGGCGAAACTGCATATCGCGCATGTGACCAGTGCAGCCACCATCGACATTCTGCGCCGGTTCAGTGGCACATCAGATTTCACCGCCGAAACCTGCCCGCATTACCTGCGCTATACCGAGGACGATGTCGCCCGTGTTGGCGTGGCCGCCAAGATCAACCCGCCGATCCGCCATGCCGTCGACCGTGCTGCGCTGTGGCAGGCCATCGCGGACGGCATCATCACCCATGTGACGACCGATCATGCAGGTTTCAGCGCCGCCGAAAAGGCCGCCCATGCCGACAACTTCCTGACAGCACCACCCGGCCATCCCGGCACTGAATGCATGTTGCCCGCGATGCTGGATGCGGTGGCGCAGGGGAAGGTGACACTGGCGCAGGTGATGCAGGTCCTGGGCCTGAATGCCGCCACGCGGTTCGGGCTATCTGACAGGGGTGCGCTTGTAGCGGGTCGAAAGGCCGACCTGATCATGGTCGACATGAACGCCCAAACCCGTGTAACTGATAACAGCCTGATCACCGCTGCCGCTCCTATCGCCCGCCTGTCGCATGGCGAGGTGTTTCGTGGCAGGCTCGACCGCACCTTGCTTGCCGGGCGGACCGTCTGGGACGGTACCCCCACCGGCCTTGCGACGGGCCGTTTCGTGACCCCGAAAGGACCGCAATGAACGCCACACCTGCGCCTGCTCCGCTGCTTGAAGTGCGCGACCTGCAGACCACTTTCGATCTTGGCCGCAATGTGCAGATCAAGGCGGTTGACGGGGTGTCATTCTCGGTCCAGCCGGGCGAGACACTGGCCATCGTGGGCGAAAGCGGGTCGGGAAAATCCGTGACCTCGCTGTCGATCATGGGGTTGTTGCCCAAAGGGACCGGCCGCATTACGCGGGGCCAGATCCTGCTGCGCGGGCGCGATCTGGTGACCCTGCCGGAGCGGGAGATGCGCAAGGTCCGGGGCAAGGACATCGGCATGATCTTTCAGGAACCGATGACCAGCCTGAACCCGGTTCACACCATCGGGCGCCAGATTGCCGAGGTCATCATCGAACATCAGGGCCTGAGCCAGGCCAAAGCGCAGGAGCGCGCGATCGAGATGCTGTCGCTGGTCGGGATCCCGGAACCCCGCAGGCGGGCTGACAATTTTCCCCACCAGATGTCAGGCGGCATGCGCCAGCGCGCGATGATCGCGATGGCGCTGTCCTGCCAGCCCAGTGTGCTGATTGCCGATGAACCGACCACAGCGCTGGACGTGACAATACAGGCGCAAATCCTTGAGCTGATGAAGGATCTGCAATCCGAACTCGGGATGGCCATGATCTTTATCACGCACGACCTCGGTGTGGTGGCCGAGGTCGCGGACCGCGTTATCGTGATGTATGCGAGCCAGGTTGTTGAATCCGGCCCGGTTGCGGATATCTTTGAACGCCCGCTGATGCCCTACACGGCGGGTCTTTTAAAATCGATCCCGCGGCTTGGATCTTCCGTGTCGCATCAACGGCTGGAAACGATCCCAGGTCAGGTGCCGATGCTGTCCCGGCTTCCGTCGGGTTGTCGGTTTCGGACCCGTTGCGCGCATGCGCTGCCTGCCTGCGCCCAGACCGAACCCATGCTGAGTCTGACGCCCGATGGCCGCGAAGTGCGCTGTCTGCGCTGGGCCGAGCTTGCACTCGCCGAAGGGATTCCAGCATGACCGCCCTGTTGCAAGTCAAGGATCTGAAGAAATACTTTCCCATTCGCGGCGGCATCTTGAACCGCGTTGTCAACAACGTGCAGGCCGTCAACGATGTCAGCTTTGACGTTCGCAAGGGAGAGGTCGTAGGCTTGGTCGGCGAAAGCGGGTCTGGCAAGACGACAGTCGGGCGTACCTTGCTGCGGTTGGAAGAAGCAACCTCGGGCAGCGTCAATTTTGGCGGCACCGATATCCTCACCCTCCCGAAAGAGGACATGCGAAAGTTCCGCAAGCGCATGCAGATCATTTTTCAAGATCCCTATGCCAGCCTGAACCCACGCGAAAAGATCCGTACTGTCATCGGTCATGCCCTGACACAGCATCAGATCGGCACGCCAGACGACCGCGAGGATCGTATCGTCCGCCTGCTGGAACAGGTTGGCCTGTCGGCCGATTACATGGACCGCTTTCCGCACGAGTTTTCCGGCGGTCAGCGCCAACGGATCGGTATCGCCCGCGCCCTAGCCGTTGATCCCGAATTCGTGGTGGCTGATGAGCCGGTGTCAGCGCTGGACGTGTCGATTCAGGCTCAGGTCATCAATCTGCTGGACGACCTCAAGGACGCGTTGAACCTGACCATGCTGTTCATCGCGCATGATCTGGCGGTGGTCGAACATATCTGCGACCGCGTCATCGTGATGTATCTGGGCCGGATCATGGAAATCGCACCCGCAAGCACGCTTTATTCCGCGCCGAACCACCCCTACACGCAAGCCCTGTTGTCCGCGATCCCGATCCCCAAACCGGGCCGGAAGCGGTCGCGCGTCGTTCTCAAGGGCGATATCCCCAGCCCGATCAATCCGCCCTCCGGCTGCGTCTTTCGAACCCGCTGCCCGCGCGCCATCGCGGAATGCGCCACAGTCATCCCGGCGCTGAAACCCGTTGGCCCCGACCACTTCAGCGCCTGCATCCTGACGACCTGACAATGGTGTCCGAGAGGTCCATCGTCGTTGGCCGATCGGTGTAAGTGACCAACGGGCTCCGGTCGTGGCCGGATAAAAGTTCAGTGGCAGGTCAGCAAGTCACGGGTTTCCAACGCAAGAAAGCACCCTGTAGGGCGCCCTGAATTGGTTCAACCATTGATATCTTATAGGTAAAGGTGGTTGCGGGGACACTCAACCGCCGCTGACAGCGGCCTGATCGGGTGCATTGTCAAGCTCCTTCAGGTAAACGCGTCGGCTGGCCGAGCTTCGTCGACCAAATAATGCAGGATCGCGCCCGTCTCAATTGTTTCATCGCGCACGTGCTGGCCGACAGTGTAGATGTGGACAACCTCTGTCCCTAGCAGGAGAAACCCCCCGTGGAAGAGAGCGAGATCCTTCTGTCCGACCTGGATACCAACGGCGTCCTGCGTCTGACCCTCAATGACACCCGCCGGCGCAACGCTCTGTCCGAGGCGATGCTCGAGATGTTGGGCGATAGCTTTGCCGGGGCTGCGTCCAACCCCGCGGTGCGGGTGGTTGTTCTGGCGGCGAATGGTCCCGCTTTCTGCGCGGGCCATGACCTGAAGGAGCTGACCGCAAGCCGCGCCACGGCCGATGGCGGAAAGGCCTATTTTACCAAAATCATGGCGCTCTGTTCCGGCGTCATGCAATCCATAGTCACCTGCCCCAAGCCGGTGATTGCAGAGGTCACCGGCGTGGCCACGGCGGCAGGCTGCCAGCTGGTCGCGAGCTGCGATCTAGCCATCGCCGCAACGGATGCCCGCTTCAGCACCCCCGGCGTGCATATCGGGCTCTTCTGTTCCACACCGATGGTCGCCTTGTCGCGCAACGTGGGCAACAAGCACGCAATGGAAATGCTCCTGACCGGCGACATGACATCTGCCGCGCGCGCGGCAGAGATTGGGCTGGTAAACCACTCCGTCCCGCCCGAGGCGGTGACCGAGGCCACGATGCAGATGGCGCGCAAGATTGCTTCGAAATCCAGCCTGACGCTGGCCACCGGCAAGCGCGCCTTTTACGAACAGCGCGAGATGACGCTGGCGGCGGCTTATGACCATGCTTCCGCCGTCATGGTGGAAAACATGCTGGCGCGCGATGCCGTCGAGGGCATCGGTGCCTTTGTCGAAAAACGCGCGCCCCAGTGGCAGGATCGCTGACTCATGGCGCAGAACCCCTATGACACCGATCTGGACCGAAACCCGGCCAATTTCCAGCCACTGACCCCGCTCAGTTTTC
>JBKJVF010000008.1:0-6130 GCA_046589965.1 Paracoccaceae bacterium | reverse complement strand
GTCCCAGATGCACCTGTGCACCGGGTTGGCCTGTGCCGATCGGTTGGAACCATGATCGCCGGACGTGATCCCATCTGTCGGGCAGCGGTCTTTCCGGTTTGATGAAAGGCGACGGAATGGTGTCACACTCTGTATTTGCTGGTGGATCATTATCGGTTCGCTGGCCAAATCTCCGCCAGCATCCTATGCAATTGCGTGTCGCCCGGTCAGGCGCGATGGCGTGCGGCGCGCAGAGCAGTCGGGTGAATGTTGGCAAAGGGGCTTTGGATGAAGCTTGAGAACCGCACGCTGGACGAGCTGGCCATCGGCGAGACCGCCGAGATGAAACGGCTGATCACCCCGGACGACCTTTATGTCTTTGCCACCGCTTCGGGCAATCACAACCCGATGCATATCCCGGATGAGGATGGCGACGGCGACGGCAAGCCCGACGGGATCGCGCCCGGTATGTTCACCGCATCGCTGATTTCGGCGGTGCTGGGCACGCTTTTGCCGGGGCCGGGGACGCTTTACCGGTCGCAAAACCTGGTCTTTGATCAAAACGCCCATGCGGGCGACGAACTGATGTCCAAGGTGACGGTGACGGCCAAGGAGAACGACGGCACGGTCACGCTCCAGACCGAAGTGCGGCGCATCAAAGATGGCGCGCTGATCGTCTCGGGCGAGGCCCGCGTGCAGGCACCCCGGCGCAAGGTCATCACCGACGACCTTGATCTGCCGGGTTTGGTGGTGCAGCGCCATCGCCATTTCGAGGCGCTATTGGACAAGGCCCGCCCGCTCCCCGCCCTGGTTACGGCGGTCGTCTGCCCCGAGGATGCCAATTCGCTGGGGGGCGCGCTGCTGGCCGCGCATGAAAGCATCATCACGCCGATCCTCGTGGGCGACCCCGACAAGATCGCGGCCGCAGCCAAGGGCATCGGAGCGGACCTTGCGGGGCTGGAAATTGTCGCCGCGCAGACCCATGACCAGGCCGCCGCAATGGCCTGTAAGATGGTCCTTGAAGGGCGCGTGGCGGCAGTGATGAAGGGCTATCTGCACACCGATGACCTCTTGCGCCCGATGCTGGCCAAAGAGGGCGGGTTGCGCATCGGGCGCCGCTTCACCCATGTCTTTTTGATGGACGTGCCGGGAATGCCCTATCCGCTGATGGTGACGGATGCGGCCATCAACATCGCACCTGACTTGGCCACCAAGATCGACATCGTGCAAAATGCCATCGACCTTGCGCTGTCCATCGGGTTCGATGTGCCGCGCGTGGGTGTGCTGTCGGCGGTGGAGACGATCAATCCTGCGATCCAGTCGTCGATGGACGCGGCGCTGTTGTCCAAGATGGCCGAGCGTGGGCAGATCACCGGTGGCCTGGTCGATGGCCCCCTTGCGATGGACAATGCCGTGAACCTGGCGGCGGCGCGGACCAAGGGCATCATGTCGGAGGTCGCGGGCCGCGCGAACATTCTGGTCGTGCCGGGGATCGATGCGGGCAACATGCTGGCCAAGCAGCTGACTTTTCTGAGTCACGCCGAAAGCGCGGGGCTGGTGCTGGGGGCCAGGGTGCCGGTCATCTTGACCTCGCGGTCCGACAGCACGATGTCGCGGCTGGCGTCCTGCGCGGTCGCGGCCCTGCACGATGCGCGCCTGCGCGGCATCAAGGCTGAGGGTCTGGCATGGCCGAGAGCGCGATCCTGACCCTGAATGCCGGGTCATCCTCACTCAAGCTGGCACTTTATGGTGCGACAGGCGAAAGGGCGCTGGCAACCGGTCTGGTAGACCGGATTGGCGGCGAAGGGACGATGCGCCTGCGCGATGCACAGGGGGACGATCTTGCGCCGCAGGTTGCGCCCGGGGATTTGACGACGCATCGCTATGCGCTGAAAAAGGTGCTGACAGGGCTGCACGCGGCGTTTCCCGGGCTTGCAATTGCGGCCGTTGGCCACCGGGTCGTGCATGGTGGACCCGATCACGCCGCCCCGGTCGTGATCGACGCGACCATCCTGGCGGGATTGGCAGAGCTGTCGCCGCTGGCCCCGCTGCATCAGCCCCACAATGTCGAGGGCATCCGCGCGGCAATGGAGGCTTTTCCCAATGCCCCCCAGATCGCCTGCTTTGACACCGCCTTTCACCGGGGGCAGGCCTTTGTGGCCGAGGCGTTTGCCTTGCCCCGCGCCTATTATGACAGGGGCGTGCGGCGGTACGGGTTTCATGGCCTGAGCTATCACTACATTGCGGGTCGGCTGGCCGAGATCGCGCCCGACATTGCCCAGGGCCGGGTGATCGTGGCGCATCTGGGCAATGGCGCGTCGATGTGCGCCATGCGCGGGGGCCGGTCGGTCGCGTCGACGATGGGGTTTTCGCCGCTGGACGGATTGCCGATGGGCACCCGGTCGGGTCAAATCGACCCGGGCGTGCTTTTGTACCTGATGCAGGAGGACGGGATGGACGGGGCGGCAATATCGGATCTGCTTTATCGCCGATCAGGCCTGTTGGGTCTGTCGGGCCTGTCCAACGACATGCGCATTCTGGAGGCGTCAGATGCGCCGCATGCACGCCAGGCGATTGCCTATTTCGTGCATCGCTGCCAACGCGAGATCGGATCGCTGGCCGCGGCTTTGGGCGGCATCGACACGCTGGTCTTTTGCGGCGGCATTGGCGAAAACTCGCGCGAGGTCCGGTCGGGAATTTGCGAAGGGCTTGGCTGGATGGGGATTGCCATCGACGAGGCGCGCAATGCAGCGAATGCGACCGTGCTGAGCCCCGACACCGCATCGGTGACCGTCATGACCATCCCCACTGACGAAGAAAGCGTGATCGCGGCGGCAACGCGGCGGCTGTCGACGGGCAACCGCGCGGCACAAGAATGACAAAGGTGCTGCAGGATGACCGGGACCGATCCCGATGCCCGCAGCACCCTTGAATGACCGGGCCCACGCAAAGCGGGCCCGCTATCCGTTCGGTCTGGATTTACTGCCGGGCAGCGGCCGATTTGTCCGACGCGCCCCGAAACAGGCGGGTCAGGCTCGGCACCATCATTGGCACACGGTGAGCATAGTCGTCATAAGCGGGGAAGGACCCACGTAGCACCTGCTCTTCATAGCGTGCGCGCTGGTATTGGAGCAACAGCCAGACGGCACCAACGAGGATGGATGACAGCGTGCCATGGGCTAGGACAACGCCGACAATCGTGATCAATTCGGCTGCATAAAGCGGGTGGCGCACGATGTCATAGGGCCCGCTGGTCACCAGTTCGCGTGCCGTCGCCATGATGGAAAACGACCGGCCCAGACGCCGCAGGCAGATGATCGACAGCACAGTGCCCACGATGACAAGGACGGTGGAGATCACTTGCATCGGACGCGAGATCTCCTGCGAGGGCATGGCGATCAGGCTCATCATCGCAAAGGTCCCCGCAACAGCCGTCACTCGTGGCAGGATACCCGGTGCCGAGGACAACGGCTCGTGGCGGATGACAGTGAAATAGACTACGGCACCGACAAAGATGATGGCAAAGACTTTGGACAGCAGCGTCAGCGGCCACAAGTCCAATTGATCGCGCAGGGCGAAAATGGTGCCCAGCCCGACGATTTCACGGGCGATGACAACCGTGAACACGGCAATCATCAGGAACTTTCCGATTTTGTCTTCAACCTTGCTAATCATGGCGTGGTTTGACCTTTGTTCTGAATGCGTTGCGAATAGCCAGCGCGATGCTCTTGAAGGGATGCAGCATCTGCTGGTGGTAAAGCTCTGGCATCGGTTCGCTGATACCATATTTTTCGGGGCTATGCTTGGGCAAGAACATCGTTCCCGCCACCACATCGATGACCGAAAGCTGCGAGGCAAAGTTCCGGTCGTAGGCTTCTTTCTGGTTGGCGTGGTGCCAGTGATGGTATTCGGGCGAGGCCACGAGATATTTCAGGGGGCCGAAATTCAAATTCAGGTTGGAATGCACCAGCACCGAATGGAACGTGTAGATCGCCTGGTAGATCAGGATCGACCCCATCGAAAAGCCGAGGAAATAGATCGGCAGCAACGAGATCATCGATGAAAAGATCTGGTCCACGGGATGAACCCTGTGGGTCGCAAGCCAGTCCATCTCTTCGATGCTGTGATGCACGGCGTGGAATTTCCACAAGAACGGCACCGCGTGCGACGTCCGGTGCGCGATGTAATAGCCGATATCGGCTATTACCAGAACTGCCGGCACCTGAACCCAGAGCGGCAGCGCCGTCACCCAGGCAAAGGTGGTGACCGGGACGATATGATTATAGGTGACCATGACCGAGCCCGCCAGTGCCACAAAGCCGAAGCGCACGACAAAGCCGTTGAAAAGGAAATAGAAAAGATCGTTGAACCATTGTCCGCGGATCATCCGCTGTTCGGGATGAATCGGCAGCAGCCGCTCCAGCGGCATGAAGATGCACGCCATGATCAGAATGATCGTATAGTCCAAAGGCCAGCCCCATCCCGCGTATTTTTCTTGCTGGTGATTTAGCCCTCCTGTGTGGCTGAAATGTGGATTGACCGTGTCCAGACCGAGAAAACGCTGGCAAGTGATGCCATGCCGCAACGCATTGCTTGCCGCAATTGATGCGGGCGGCTAGGGGTGATGCGGATCGGATAAGCCGGGTTCAGGTTGCCATAAGGGGGTCTGCGGCATGCAGAAGACGTTGCCGTTTGATCTGATCATCTTCGACTGTGACGGCGTTCTGATTGACAGCGAAATCATATCGGCAAAGATGTTGATCGCTGAACTGGCAACGCTGGGCGTGCGGGTCGATCTTGACTACGTGGCGCGCCACTTTTTGGGCCGCAGCTATCCGACCGTCATGGCCCAGATCCGCCGCGACTTTTCGCTCGATCTGCCGGAAAGCTTTGAGGAGGGTTATCGCGCGCGCCTCCTGGCCGCCTTTGCGCGAGAGCTCAAGGTGATGCCTGGTGCGGCGGCAGTTCTCGACAGGTTGGCCTTGCCGCGCTGCGTCGCCACCTCGTCCAGCCCAAGACGGGTAGAGCAATCGCTGCACATTACCGGGCTGTGGCCGCTGGTGGAGGGGAGTGTCTTTACCGCGTCCGAAGTGCCCAACGGCAAACCCGCCCCCGATCTGTTTCTCCATGCGGCGGCCAGGATGGGCGCACGGCCCGACAATTGCCTTGTGATCGAGGACAGCCTGACCGGTATCCGCGCGGCCCGTGCGGCGGGAATGGAGGTCTGGCGCTTTGTCGGCGGCAGCCATCTTGGAGAGGCGACCGAACAAGAACCGCAGGACGCGGTCCCTGACCTCAGATTTGCATCTTTCGACCAATTCTTTCACATTGATCCCCGGATCAGGAACCACGCATGACCCGTATTGAGCCTGAAATTTCGACCCTGGATGAAGCCGCCCGTGCGGGTTGGCTTTATTATGTCGGGCAGATGACCCAGGACCAGATCGCCACGGAACTCGGCGTGTCGCGCCAGCGGGCGCAGCGTCTGGTGGCCAAGGCCATGGCCGAAGGGCTGGTGCATGTGCGGCTGGATCATCCGATCGCGCGCTGTCTGGCGCTGGAGGCAGATCTGTCGCGGCGCTATGGGCTGGTGCATACGCGCGTGGCACCCGGTCTTGGTCTGGATGCGGACCCTTCGCGCGCAACTGCCGGTCCGGCGGCCGAGTTGTTGGAGCGGTTTTTGGCGGACCCCGCAGGCAAGGTCTTTGCCTTTGGGACGGGTCGGTCGCTGTCCTCGATGGTGGCATCCCTGACGCCACAGGTGACCGAACGCCATCGCATTGTCAGCCTGATTGGCAACATTGCCCCGGATGGATCCGCCAGCTTTTATGACGTGATCCAGCGCCTGGCTGACAAGCTGCATGCGCCTCATTTTCCGATGTCTGTGCCCCTGGTATCAGACACGCCGCAAGAGCGCGCGTTGTTTCACGCGCTTGGCCCCGTGCAGGCCGTGGTGCGGTTGGCGCAGGCGGCCGATGTAACTTTTGTCGGCGTCGGGCAGATGGGTGATGACGCGCCCCTGTTCAAGGATGGCTTCCTGACGCGCGCACAGCTTGCCGAAATGCAGTCTCGGGGGGCGATGGGCGAGGTTGTCGGTGGCGTCTATGATTCCGCCGGACGCTATATCGAAACGCCCCTGACCGGCTGTATC
>JBKJVF010000253.1:0-10891 GCA_046589965.1 Paracoccaceae bacterium | reverse complement strand
GCGTGTTCGATCGGGGTCTCAAATATCGCTCCATGGTGCTGCCGGACATCTTCATCGATCAGGCCTCGCCCGAAGCAATGTACCGCGTCGCCGGAATGGACGCGGCCCAGATCGAGGCACGTGTGCTGGAAACTCTGGGCGTCGCAGTAGTAGGTCTGCGCGCATGATCGGCGGGATCAAGCGCCGCCTGGACGCCTATCTGTCGGCGCGCAAGGTCGACGCCGCCCTGCGCCATATCAGCGGTCCCGCACGCATCGCCCTTGCCGACAACGCGGCGGGCGTCGTGATCTTTGCGCAAGATGCCGCGTTCTATCTGCGCGATTGCCTTGATCATCACTTTGCCCTGGGTGCGACGCATGCCGTGGTCATTGATGCGGGATCTCGCGACCAGACTGCCGCCATTGCCCAAGGCGATGCGCGTGTGACCTTGTTGTCGAGCCACTGTCCGGTCAGCGAATTTGGCTCCAAAATTCGCACCGCAGCCGCGCGCAAGGTCTATCAGGGCGGTTGGGTGCTGTTCGCCGAGGCCGACGAAATGGTCGATCCACCCGCCGACTTTGTGCGGTTGTTGGACGACGCCAACGCGCAAGAATTTACGGCATTCCTGGGCCAAATTCTGGATATGGCCGAACCGGCAGGCGGGGCACATCTCTACGCCGACGCCAGACAGAACAGCCGCTATGCGCTCGAGGGGTTGGAATGGGTGCCATATGGCGACCCGTCCTTTCACCTTGACTGGTTCACCAGGAATAACCCTGCGCCCGATCCCGGCGTCAGGATGCTGGCCGGAGGCTTGCGCAAACTGGTCTTTGCCGAGGACCCGGTTCTGACAAAGCACGTCCTTGTCCGCAATCTGCCCGGCATCGACCTCATGTCTCATCCCCATTGCGCCAGCAACGTGGCCGTCGCAGATGTGACCCTGGCCATCCGCCGCTACATGTTCTCAGGCGACTGGCAGGCCCGTGACCGTGCAAGCGTTGCCGCGGGCACCTGGGCCCATGGCGAGGACCAGCAACGGCTGAAAGTCGCCAGCGCGCCGGGGTTCAAGATCATGATCCCAAATCCGCAGGCATGGACCGGCACCGATGCCTTGATGCGTGACGGCTTTCTTTTTGCTTCGGTCAGGGCACGCGCGGCACTTGGCCTGACTTAAACCACTGTGGTCCTGAACCCACCCGGAAGGCTGGCCTCCAGCAACTCCAGATCGGGCGAACAGTCGGCATAGCGCGCAGCCATCCCCGGCGGGATCACAAAGGCATCGCCCGGCGCCAACGCACGATCAGGCTGTCCTTCGGCCTGCAGCACCATAGCGCCTTCCATCACGAAGGTGAAATGGATGTCGCTGTCATGTCGCGTCGCAGGCGGCACCCCACCGTCAAAACGCGCCACCTGAATATTCGCGACCCCCTTGGTGCCCGCAGAAATCCCCGTGTCCCGGCAGACAAAGCCGGGAATGCGAAACGGCTGCCAGACCGCGCGATCCTTGACATGGTGGACAAAACGCTGCCCCTGCCATTCGCGCGCAGGATCACCGATGCCGTTCGGCAGCGTGAAATCATGATCGATGGTGGTGATGTGCTCTGCCGGGACACCCAGCTCGATCACCTCGATATTGGCGCTTGCCTCGCAGACCCGGTGGCGAATTTCCGGCGGCTGGATCACGCAATCGCCGGCGTTCAGGCGCATCAGCCCGCCCTGGTCTTCGTAAAGCACATCGACCCAGCCCCGATAGCAATAGATCAGCTGAAACCCGACGGTGTGGTAGTGCACCATGTCCGGCACCGGCCCGCCGTCCGGGATGCGGATGTGGCTGGCGATGATCGATCCGCCAAGGCGGGAGGGGATCAGGTCGCGGTAATGCATACCGGCCCGTCCGATCACCCACGGGGCCTCGTCCGCCAGACGGCGCACTGCAAATTCATGGACCGTCTGCGGTTGCACCACGCGGGGCGACAGGGGGGCCACTTCGATCTCGGTCCCGTTCGGGGCGGTCAGACGGCTTTGCCCCCCAGCGAAGTCCTGCGGGCTGTCGGTCAGGATGCGCAACCGACCGGGCGGCACGTCTGCACCCTTTTCGATCCGCACACGCAATCCGTGTCCCGACAGTGTCGCAACCGACGGGTCATCGGCGGGAAAGATGCTGTCCAGCCGCATGCCCAGCACCTTGGTGTAAAACGGCAGGTCATGGCGCAACTCGGTTGTTGGCAGCAGAACTTCGGCTTGGATCGGGGCGGCGGGCATTGGGGCAACCTATGGTGAATTTTTCGGCAGACTGATCCGCAATCACCCCTTTGGCAAGGCGGCCGTTTCTTCGGCCAGCAGGGCAGACAGCCCCTCGTGATAGGTCGGGAAATGTAGCCGGACGCCAAGCTCATCCTTGATACGGTCATTTCTGACGCGCTTGCTTTCACTGTAGAAACTTGTCGCCATCGGTCCAAGATCGGCGTCCTCGAACCGCACGGCGGGCGGATCGGGCACGCCAAGCAGCGACGCCGCATAGCTCAGCACATCTTGTGGCGGCGCAGGGTCGTTGTCGCAGACATTATAGGCCGCCCCCGGATTGCGCTGCGCCATTGATGCCATCAAGACCTGTGCGATATCCGCGACATGAATGCGGCTGAAAACCTGACCCGCCTTGATGATCCGGCGCGCCGTGCCGTCCCGCACCTTTTCAAAGGGTCCGCGTCCCGGTCCATAGATCCCGGCAAGTCGAAACACATGCACGGGCAATCCTGTCGCCAGCCACTGATCCTCGGCAAGCACCCTCCAGCGACCCCGGTCGGACTGCGGGGTCAAGGGTGTCCCCTCATCGACCCATCCGCCGTTGTGGTCGCCGTAGACCCCGGTGGTCGAAAGGTAGCCGACCCAATCTGCCCGCGCCTGCGCGATCTGCGGCACGGCACGCAGGAACGGGTCGCCCGTCGCGACAGGCGCTGCCGATATCAGGATATGCGTCGCCCGGTCCAACGCTGGTCCCAGATCGCCCGGCCAGATCAGCGGCTCCACCCCCGACGCGTGAAACGCCTTTGCCTTGTCGGCACTGCGGGTTGTGCCAATCACTGACCAGCCCTTTGGGATCAGCCGGTCGGCCAAAGCCTGGGCCGAATAGCCGTGACCAAGGGATAAAAGTGTGCTCATGGGCGAGACTATCGTCGTAGCCTTGGCCCTGTGCAAGTGCAGCATGAGCGAAATCTTCGGTGTCGACCGGGCCACCGTGTGAGCCGGACGTCATCACGGCGTCACTTGTGCTGCGACATAGGTTTCGGCTTATATGCCGGATCAATCGACGAAAGACGCCCATGCAAGACGAACCCCCCGGATTTCTGCGCCCCAAGACCGTACCGCACAAGGCTTTTAGAGACGCCGAGGCTGCGGTCGCACGGTTAGAGCAGCTTTATGCCGAAGCGACGGAATTTCTGGTGCGGCAGTTTTCCGATGTTGTGGGCAAAGGTCGCCCGAGCATGCGCGTCCGAGCCTACTATCCCGAAATTCGCCTGACCGTGGACAGTTTCGACAAGATCGACTCCCGCCTGTCGTTTGGCCATGTCGCCAGTCCGGGCACCTATTCTACAACGGTCACGCGACCTGATCTCTTCCATAACTATTTGGTCCAGCAGATCAGCCTTCTGATCGAAAACCACGACGTCGCGGTGTCGGTTGGTCCGTCGGACACACCGATCCCGGTGCACTTTGCAGTTGCAGGCAATCCGTCCGTATCGGTTCCGCAGGACGGTGTGCTGGAATTTTCCTTGCGCGATGTCTTTGACGTGCCGGACCTGTCCACCACCAACGATGACATCGTCAATGGCGTGCGCGACCGTTCTGCCGACGGGTCGGCCCCGCTGGCCCCCTTTACCGCCCAGCGCGTCGATTATTCGCTCGCCCGCCTGACCCACTATACTGCCACCGACCCGCGGCATTTCCAGAACCACGTCCTTTTCACCAACTATCAGTTCTATGTCGAAGAATTCGAAAGCTATGCCCGTCAGGTCCTGGCAGATCCGACCAGTGGCTATACTGGCTTTGTGGCGACCGGGGATCAGGAAATTACCACCGCCGACGGTGTGATCCTGCCATATGGGCGCACCCCGCAGATGCCGGCCTTTCACCTCAAACGCGCCGACGGCAACGGCATCACGCTGGTCAATATCGGTGTCGGGCCATCGAACGCCAAAACCGCAACAGACCACATCGCGGTTCTGCGTCCGCATGCCTGGCTGATGGTCGGCCACTGCGCGGGCCTGCGCAACTCACAGAGTCTTGGCGATTTCGTGCTGGCGCATGCCTATCTGCGCGAAGATCATGTGCTGGACGCCGATCTGCCGATCTGGGTCCCGATCCCCGCGCTGGCCGAGATTCAGATCGCGCTGGAACGCGCCGTCGCCGATGTGACCCAGCTCGAAGGGTATGAGCTGAAACGCATCATGCGCACCGGCACTGTCGCCACCATCGACAACCGCAACTGGGAACTGCGCGACCAGTCTGGCCCCGTGCGCCGCCTCTCGCAGTCCCGTGCCGTCGCGCTCGACATGGAAAGCGCCACCATCGCCGCGAACGGGTTCCGGTTCCGCGTGCCCTATGGCACGTTGCTTTGCGTCAGCGACAAGCCGCTGCATGGCGAATTGAAATTGCCCGGCATGGCGTCGGAATTCTACAAAACCCAAGTCAGCCGCCATCTTCAGATCGGCATCCGTGCCATGGAGCGTCTGCGCGAAACCCCGATCGCCCGCATACACAGCCGCAAGTTGCGCAGCTTTGAAGAGACCGCTTTCCTGTGATTGTGCGCTTATCCCCTGAAAATCGCGCGTTTCAGGCTTGATTTGCGGACCAAAAACCTGTGTAGCGGGGGACGAGCCCCATGGGGCGTCATAAATCTGCCAACTCGGGATGGAAAAGGAACGCGAAATGTCCAAAGCAATGACAAAGACCCAGTTTGTGGCCGCTGTTGCCGACGCGATGGGCGCGGACAAGAAAACCGCCGCCGCCGCCATGGATGCCATCGCATCCGTCGTCACGCGCGAAGTGGCTGATGGTGGCACCGTCGTCCTGCCAGGCCTTGGCAAGGTCGCCTGCCGCACGCGCCCCGAGCGCCAGGTCCGCAACCCCGCGACCGGTGAGACGATGACCAAAGCCGCCGACAAGCAGGTTCGTTTTGCCATCGCCAAGGCACTGAAAGACAGCGTCAACGCCTGATCTTTTCACCTAGGCGCAATCGATATAGGGTCGTCCTTCAAGGGCGACCCTTTTCGCATCGGGGAACTGGCATGGCACGTGCAACCGGCATAGGCGGGATTTTCTTTCGGTCGGATGATCCCAAGGCGATGTCGGACTGGTACCACCGCCACCTTGGTATCGACATGTCCCAAAACGTTTGGAATCAAGAGGCTGGCCCCACAGTCTTTGCCCCTTTCAAGCGCGACAGCGACTATTTCCCCGCCGACCGCCAGTCGATGATCAATCTGCGCGTCGACGATCTGCCCGCGCTGATCACGGCCCTGACCACTGCAGGTATCGCGGTCGAGACGCGCGCCGACTGGGATGGTGACGGCGCTTACGGCCACTTTGCGCGCATTCACGACCCCGAAGGCAACCCGGTGGAGTTGTGGCAGCCGCCCGCCTGATGGATATTCGCGCCGTTATCATGGGTGTGCTTTTCGCGCTGATGTGGTCATCGGCCTTTGCCACCAGCCACATCATTGTCGCCGATGCCCCACCGCTGACTTCGTTGTCGATCCGCTTTGCGATCTCGGGGCTCTTGGCTGTCGCGGTGGCGCTGGCGCTGGGCCAGTCCTGGCACATGCCCCGGTCGCAAGCGCGCGCAGTGATCCTGTTCGGACTTTGCCAGAACGCGATTTACCTCGGGCTCAACTGGATCGCGATGCAAAGGGTCGAGGCGTCACTGGCCGCCATCATTGCCGCCTCGATGCCGCTGCTCGCGGCGGGCCTTGGCTGGCTGTTCCGCGGCGAAAAGGTCTCGCCCCTAGGCCTTTTCGGGTTGTTGGTGGGGATCGCAGGGGTCATCGTGATCATGGGCACGCGCATTCACGACGGGGCGGACCCCCTTGGCATGGTGTTGTGCGTCATCGGCGCGCTGGCGTTTGCGGTGGCGACGCTGACCCTGCGCGGCGCGTCATCGGGCGGCAACCTTTTGATGGTGGTGGGCTTGCAGATGCTGGTGGGCGCCGTCACCCTCGCAATCTTTGCGGCGTTCGAGACGCATTATCTGCGCTTCAGCCCTGCCTTTGCCGCAGCCTTTGTCTATCAGATCTTTGTCCCCGGACTTGCTGCCACGTTGCTGTGGTTCACGCTGGTGCGGCGCATCGGCATGGTACGCGCCGCAACCTACCATTTCCTGAACCCGTTCTTCGGTGTGGTGATCGCGGCGGTGCTGTTGGGCGAAAAGGTGCGCCTACTGGATTGCATCGGCGTCGCGATCACCATGGCCGGCATCCTTGCCGTACAGCTGTCGCGCCAGACGCAGGCGGAACACTAGCTTTCGCAACAACGCACGCCTTCGCCCAGACGTTCGCGCCCATAGGGTCAACCGGCGTGATCTGCACGCCAAAGCGCAAAGGCACCCGCCAAGGACACCGCCGCGCCAAGAGTTGCAACCAGCGCGTAACCCCACAACGTGCTGCCGACGACAAAGCATGCCGCCGCGATTGCATCGCCCACCAGTCGCTGTACCGCCATAAGGGACGCGCCCGCGCCCGGTCGGTCTGCCAGCAGGTCCTGCAGATAGGCTATCGGCAAGGTCAGCGTCACGGCCCCCCCGATGGCTGCGGGAAGGACAAGCGCCCAGACCAACGAAGACCCTGCCAGAACCGGCAACAGCATGACATGCAGCGCATAAAGCCCGGTGCCCGCCAGAATCATCGCCGTCCGGCTTCGCCCCGCGGACAGGCGGGGCACCAAGAGCATGAAGGGAACCTCCAGACCCGCGACGAGCCCGACATAGAGCGCCACATCCGCCGGCCCGCGCCCGATGCTCGGGATCATGATCAGCGAGATCAGCGCGATATAGACAGTGGAGGCCGCACTGACGGCACCCAGCGCCAGGACGCGACCGAACCGGTGCGACGCTGCGATCTCGGCCAGCGCACCGCGCAGGTTCAACCCGCTTCGGCTGTCTTGCCAGGCAGCTTGACCGTCCTTTGGCCAGTACAATGCCACCGCCGCCAGCATCGACAAAGCCATCGCCAAGCCGACGGGAAAGATCATCGCAACCGGTGCGCCGCGTGCAAACACCACCGACCACATCGGCAGCACGATCACGAACGGCGCGGCAAAGACCGCCCGGATCACCACCATGATGCCGTCGCGACTTTCCGGCGGATAGGCTGTACAGACCAGACGTGTCAGCGCAAAGACCTGACCGAATGTGACCGAGGACAAGGGCAGCAGCAGCGCCATCGCCACGACGAAGACCGTGGGCCCCGGGATCAGCGTCATCAGCGCCATCGCAACGACAAGGGAACCGACGGACAAGAGCACGATGCCTCGCCGGTTGGTCGTCTGGTCCGCGCGGATCCCCGCAAGCACCGCTGCGGCCACCGACATCACGGACGAAATCGTCAGCAACACGGCAAAGCCACCATTGCCAAAGCCGAAATCATGCACCGCAAGGGTCGAGAAATACGGACCGATGCTGCAGACGACCGCGCCCTGCAGAAACATCACTGCCCCAGCAACGCGCAAGGCTGGATCGGCAAGGACGAGGCGGATCGGGGACATGGCCGCACACCGCTAGCGCGCCCTGCTTGCGGGCACAAGCCACCCCGCGTCGGCTTATCCTACGATCCCCCGGACCCCGCCCGTCTGCCCCCGGTCGCGCAGCACATGGTCCAGGATCACACAAGCCATCATCGCCTCGCCCACCGGCACCGCACGAATGCCCACGCAAGGATCGTGTCGCCCCTTGGTAACCAGATCGACCTCGTCCCCTGCCGCAGTCACGGTCTGCCGGGGGGTCAGTATCGACGACGTTGGCTTGACCGCGAACCGGCAGACCACAGGCTGTCCGGTCGATATTCCGCCTAGTATGCCCCCCGCATGGTTGGACAGATAATCCGGCCCGGCGGGCCCCATCCGGATCTCGTCGGCATTTTCGACCCCGGTCAGGGCGGCCACAGCCATCCCGTCCCCGATTTCCACCGCCTTTACCGCGTTGATCGACATCATCGCGGTGGCCAGATCGGCGTCCAGCTTGCCATAAAGCGGCGCCCCCAATCCTGCGGGCACTCCACTCGCCACCACCTCGATCACCGCACCGACCGAGTTGTGGGATTTCCTGAGATCATCCAGATAGGTCGCCCACTCGCCCGCTGCGACCGCGTCCGGCACCCAGAACGGATTGCGCGGAATTTCTGCCGCATCGAACCGTGACCGATCAATCCCCAGCGTTCCCATCTGCACCATGTAGCCCGTGATGGTCAGCCCGGGCAGCAGACCAGCTAGGACCGCCCGCGCCACACCCCCCGCCGCCACTCGCGCCGCCGTTTCGCGGGCCGAGGACCGCCCTCCGCCGCGAAAGTCGCGGAGGCCGTACTTTTGATGATACGTGATGTCCGCATGACCCGGCCGGAACGCCTGCGCGATGTCGGAGTAATCCTTGGACCGCTGGTCGGTATTTTCGATCATCAACTGGATCGGCGTGCCCGTCGTGCGTCCCTCGAACACACCCGACAGGATCCGCACCTCATCCGACTCTTTGCGCTGGGTCGTGTACTTTGACTGCCCCGGTTTGCGCGCGTCCAGCCATGGTTGCAGGTCCGCCTCGGCCAGCGCCACGCCGGGCGGGCAGCCATCCACTGTGCATCCGATTGCAGGCCCGTGGCTTTCCCCCCAGGTGGTGACGCGGAACATGTGGCCAAAGGTGTTGAAGGACATCGGCGTTCTCCCTTTTGTCGGGGTCTAGCCTTGGCCCGGCGGTGGCTCAAGGGATTTCGGACTTGCACTGGGCTGGTCCACCGCTATCTATGGAAATACCTCGGGGTGCCCTTACCGGCTGAGATGCGAAAGCGAACCCGTCGAACCTGAACCGGATCATACCGGCGGAGGGAAGGTGCATGGGTTACTCCATCCCCGACCATTCGTCGCACATGGAGAAACGCTATGAAGACCAAACTCCTTGCTGCGGGCCTTGCGACCATCGCCATACCGGCGCTGGCGGAAACGCCTGTCCTGACAATCCTGACCTATGACAGCTTTATCACCGAATGGGGCCCCGGTCCCGCCATCGAGACAGCATTCGAGGCGACATGCGCATGTGACCTGCGCTTTGTCGGCGCAGGTGACGGTGCCGCTTTGCTGGCGCGGGTGCAGCTGGAAGGGAAAGCCTCCGAGGCCGATGTCGTCCTTGGCCTCGACACCAGCTTGATCGGGGCCGCCACCGCGACGGGTCTTTTCGCGCCGCATGATGTGACGACCGGGACCAACCTGCCAGTGGATTTCGCTGATCCCCTGTTCGTGCCCTTCGACTGGGGCTGGTTTGCTTTTGTCTATGACGAGACCAAACTGTCCACCCCACCGAAAACCTTCGAAGACCTTGCCGCGAGTGATCTCAAGATCATTATTCAGGATCCGCGCGCCTCCACCCCCGGCCTCGGTCTGCTGCTCTGGGTCAAGGCGGCCTATGGGGACCGAGCAAGCGACATCTGGGCGGGTCTTGCCGACAACATCGTGACCGTGACGCCAGGCTGGTCCGAAGCCTACGGCCTCTTCCTTGAAGGCGAGGCGGATATGGTGCTGAGCTATACCACCTCGCCCGCCTATCACCTGATCGCCGAGGACGACGACAGCAAGGCGGCAGCCATTTTCGACGAAGGGCACTACCTGCAGGTCGAGGTGGCGGGAAAACTGGCATCTTCCGATCAACCTGTCCTTGCGGATCAGTTCCTGGCCTTCATGTTATCGGACGGGTTTCAGTCGATGATCCCGCAGACAAACTGGATGTATCCGGCGGTGACACCTGCCAAAGGGTTGCCTGAAGGGTTCGATACCTTTCGCCCGGCAAAATCCTTGCTTATGTCACCGGCCGAGGCTGCGGCCGCGCGGGACAAGGCTTTGGCAGAATGGCAGACAGCGCTCGCCCGCTGAACATGACCGCCCTGGCGCTGGCGGCATCGCTGCTGGCGCTGGTGGCAGTTCCGCTGGTGGCTGTGGCTGTCCGCGCCACGGGCTTTGCCTTGGCACCCGCCGATTGGGCGGCGGTGTGGTTCACAGTTTTGCAGGCACTGCTGTCTGCGCTCTTCTCGACCTTGCTGGCCATTCCGGTCGCCCGGGCCCTTGCGCGGCGGCGATTTCTTGGGCGCGGTATGCTGATCACGCTGATGGGCGCGCCCTTCCTGTTGCCAGCCATCGTGGCAGTGTTGGGATTGCTGGCGATCTTTGGCCGGTCTGGGATGATGAATGACATTGGCGCGATGCTGGGCTTGCCCAGACTGTCGATCTACGGGCTCCATGGCGTGGTTTTGGCGCATGTTTTCCTGAACATGCCGCTGGCGGTACGGATGATCCTGCAGGGCTGGCAAGCGATCCCGGCGGAAAGGTTCCGGCTGGCGGCCTCGCTTGGGTTCGGGCCGGCAGAGGTCGCGCGGCATTTAGAACGCCCGATGTTGCGTAGTGTTGTCCCGGGGGCGGCGCTGGTCATCTTTGTGATCTGCCTGACCAGCTTTGCCGTGGCGCTGACCCTTGGGGGCGGCCCCCGAGCGACCACTGTGGAACTGGCGATCTATCAGGCGGTGCGGTTCGATTTCGACCTCGGTCGGGCGGCGCTGCTGTCACTGATCCAGTTCGGTGTCTGCGCGATTGCCGCCCTGCTGGCCTGGGTGCTGTTGCGCCCGACGGGGTTCGGCGCAGGTCTTGACCGGGATATGGCGCTGGTGGCGCC
>JBKJVF010000002.1:0-5767 GCA_046589965.1 Paracoccaceae bacterium | reverse complement strand
GACCACGGATCCGCCCCCGGCGCCAATCATCTGCGGCAAGACCGCCTTGGTCATCAGGAACATCGACCGCACGTTGATCGCGTGCAGTCGGTCCCATTCCTCTTCGGTCGTCTCAAGAAAGGGTTTGATGACGATGGTGCCTGCGTGGTTGAAAAGGACGGAGATCGGCCCGTATGCGGCCTGGACCCCATCAACCGCCGCTGTGACCTGGGCGCTGTCGGACACATCCGCCTGCACTGCCATCGCCTGCCCGCCCGCCGCGCGGATGTCGGCTGCGGTCGCCTCGGCCGCCGCAAGGTTCAGATCGACGATGCCGACCTTTGCCCCTTCGGCCGCGAACAGCCGCGAGGAAGCACCCCCCATTCCCGTAGCACCGCCCGAAATCAGTTCTACCTTGCCCGTCAGTCTGCCCGTCATGCCTTCTCCTTTCGATCGCGCGCCGGGCGAAAGAACCGCGTCCGCGCAAAACTGTCCTCAAGCCGTTTCATCCGGTCTTCGGCCTGCTGCCACAAGACGCCCTGCACATGGGCAAGCAAGGCCTCGACCAGCACCAGGATCGTGACCGTGCTGTCCCAGGCCGATGGGACCTCGATCCCGCAAGCCAGGACGTGGCGGGCATGGGCGGCGGCGGGGGAAAGCCAGCGGTCGGTAATCAGCAAGACCTCGGCCCCCTGTTCTGCCGCAAGCTCCGCGAACAGGACCACGTTCGCCTCGTACCGGCGGATATCGAACAGCAGGACGACATCGCCCGCGCGTATGTCCAGCAAGGCCTGCTGCCAGTCGGTGGGCACATCGTCGATCTGCGTCACATCCGCCCGGATCACCCGCAACAGCGTTGCAAGATAGTCGGCATGGGCGTGGGTCAGACGCCCACCCATGACCACCACGCGCCGCGCCGTATCGGCCAGAAGCCCCGCCACGGCCGCAAAATCCTGCGGCGCGATCTGTGCCAGTGTCAGTTCAAGATTGCGCACGACCGTCGCCGCATGACCGGCCATGGGGTGCGCCGTCGTGGTGCCCGCCCCGCGCGACAAGGGGGCAACAAGGATCTGCTGCACCTCTTTGCGCAGCGCGTTCTGATAGTCGGAATACCCGCGATAGCCCAGCTTTTGCACCAAGCGCACAACCGTGGGTGACGATACATCCGCCGCGCGCGCCAGGGCAGTGATCGAGCCCAGCGCCGAAACGGGATAGTGGCTGAGGATGTGGCTGGCCGCCTGACGTTCGGCGCGGGTAAAATCTGTCATGGCCCCGCGCATGCGCGCCTCGATCGTCGGCCTGATATCCATAATGCCCCCACCCCTTATGACCCGCCGGGAAATCTCCGGCCACGTGCTTGCTGAAATGATCTGAACAAAGATTACACGAAAGAAATGATCTTGACAGAGGGGTTTCGCAAAGCCGACCTTGGGGAAAAATTCGGCCATGTATCACAGGGCCTGATCAAAACATTGGTGGGAAAAAATGCCGGGAACAATGACACTCGACGCCTTGAAAGAGGCCGTCGCCAAAGGCGAGATCGACACCGTTCTTGTCGCGGGGATCGACATGCAGGGCCGCCTGATGGGCAAAAGGTTCCATGCGGCCTTTTTCATCAATGGCGGGTATGAGGAAACGCATTGCTGCAACTATCTCTTGGCCGTCGACATGGAGATGACGACGGTGCCGGGCTACAAGTCGGCCGGCTGGTCGCAGGGTTACGGCGACTATGTGATGAAGCCCGACCTTGCGACGCTCCGCCCCCTGCCCTGGCTGCCCGGAACCGCACTGTGCCTTGCGGACCTTCTGGACCATCACACCCATGAGGAGGTTGCCGTCAGCCCCCGTGCGATCCTGAAACGCCAGGTCGCCCGCGCCCGTGCCATGGGGTTTGAGCCGATGATGGCGACAGAGCTGGAGTTTTACCTGTTCGAGAACAGCTATGAGGCCTTGCGCGACAGCAACTTTACAGGCCTCAAACCGATCAGCGCCTATAACGAGGATTACCACCTGTTCCAGACCACCAAGGAAGAGGACGTGATGCGCGCCGTCCGCAACGGTCTTTATGGTGCGGGCATCCCGATCGAGAACACCAAGGGCGAGGCGGATGCCGGTCAGGAAGAGGTCAATTACCGCTATTCCGACGCGCTTGATACGGCCGACAACCATGTGATCGTCAAGGCCGGGGTCAAAGAGATCGCCTGGACCAAGGGGCGGTCGGTGACATTCATGGCGAAATACGATCACCGCCGGGCGGGATCGTCCGCGCATGTGCACCAGTCGCTGTGGACGCTGGACGGCAAGCCCGCCTTTGCCGACAAGGCCGATGAACACGGCATGTCCGCGCTGATGAAGCACTTTCTTGCAGGGCAGTTGGCCCATGCGACCGAAATCACCGCGTTTCTGGCGCCTTACGTCAACAGCTACAAACGGTTCACGGTGGGAATGTTTGCACCCACCAAGGCGGTCTGGAGCGCGGATAACCGCACCGCGGGGTTCCGCGTCTGTGGTGTGCATACCAAGGCGGTGCGCGTCGAATGCCGCATTCCAGGGTCGGACATCAACCCCTACCTGACCTGTGCCGCGCTGCTGGCCGCTGGCCTTGCCGGGATCGAGGGCAAGATGGCGCTGGAACCCGAGATGAAGGGCGATATGTACAACACCGTCGGCATCCGCGAGATCCCCCACAACCTGCGCGAAGCTGCGGCGGCGCTGAACGGGTCGGCCATGCTGCGAAGCGCGTTCGGGGATGACGTGGTCGATCATTATCACCATGCCGCCCAGTGGGAGATTTCCGAGACCGACCGCGTGGTCACGGATTTCGAGATTCAGCGCCTGCTGGAACGCGCGTAGGTTTAGTGCGAACCCACGATCCGATGAATTTCAAGCGATGTTGGGCTACACCCACTCTACGAGGATGACATGAAACCTATCCAGCTAATTTCCCCCGTGGATGGCTCGGTCTATGCCGAACGAATGCCGTTGACCCCGGATGCGGCCAAGGCCGCCGTCGCGCGCGCCAAGGCGGCACAAAAGGGGTGGGCCGCGCGCCCGCTGGCGGACCGGATCGCACTGGTCAAGGCGGGGGTGGCCAAGCTGAACGCCATGAAGGATGTGGTGGTCGAGGAAATCGCCTGGCAGATGGGCCGCCCGACCCGTTATGGCGGCGAGTTTGGCGGGGTGAATGCCCGCACCGACTATATGGCCGAAATCGCGGCCAAGACCCTTGCACCCGAGATGATCGAGGACAGTGCCGCCTTTCGCCGCTATCTGTCGCGCGAGCCCGTGGGCGTGGTGTTCATCGTGGCCCCTTGGAACTACCCCTATCTTACCACGATCAATACGTTGGCTCCGGCGCTGATCGCGGGCAACACGGTCATCCTGAAACATGCCAGCCAGACCCTGCTGGTGGGCGAGCGATTGGTCGAGGCGTTCCATGCGGCGGGTGTGCCGGAGGATGTGTTTCAGAACGTCGTCCTGGACCACGCGACCACCGAGGGGCTGATTGCAGCGCGGTCGTTCGGGTTCGTGAACTTTACCGGCTCGGTCGCGGGCGGTCAAGCGATGGAACGCGCGGCGGCGGGCACCTTCACGCCGCTGGGACTGGAGCTGGGCGGCAAGGACCCGGGCTATGTGCGCGAAGATGCCGATCTGGAGCTTGCCGTCGACGTCCTGATGGATGGTGCGATGTACAATGCCGGGCAATGTTGCTGCGGGATCGAGCGGATTTACGTGCATCAAACGCTCTTTGACAGTTTCGTCGAGAAATCCGTGGCCTGGGTTGGGCAACTGAAGCTGGGCAATCCCTTTGATGCGTCCTCAACCCTTGGGCCGATGGCGCATCGCCGTTTTGCCCAGACCGTGCGCGACCAGACCGCCGAAGCGATTGCTGCGGGGGCAAAGCCGTTGTTGGACCCCAAGCGGTTCGCCGATGATGGCGGCGCCTATCTCGCCCCGCAGATACTGATCAATGTCGACCATTCCATGCGGGTGATGAAGGAGGAATCCTTTGGTCCCGTCGTCGGCATCATGCCGGTCAAAAACGACGCCGAGGCGATCGCGCTGATGAACGACAGCCCTTATGGCCTGACCGCATCGGTCTGGACCAAGGACTACGACACCGCCGCCGCCATCGGTGCGCAGATCGAGACGGGCACCGTGTTCATGAACCGGGCCGACTACCTGGACCCCGCGCTGACCTGGACCGGGGTCAAGGATACCGGTCGCGGCACGTCGCTGTCCTATCTGGGGTTCCATTCGGTGACCCGTCCGAAATCCTATCACCTGAAGAAGGTCTGACCGATGAGCCATAACGTTCCCAACCGCAACTGGTCCTATCCCACAGCCATCAAGTTCGGCGTCGGGCGCATTGCAGAACTGGCCGATCATGCCAGATCGATCGGGCTGAAAAAGCCTTTGTTGGTGACAGACAAGGCACTGGCCTCGCTGCCGATCACGGCAGCCGCGTTGGATGTGCTGGACAAGGCGGGCATGGGGCGCGCGGTTTTTTCCGAGGTGGACCCGAACCCGAACGAGGCGAACATGACCGCCGGGATCGCGGTCTATCTGGCGGGCGGACATGACGGGGTGATCTGCTTTGGTGGTGGCTCGGCGCTGGACCTTGGCAAGATGATCGCGCTGATGGCACATCAGAAGCAGGGGTTAAGCGTCTGGGATCTTGAGGATGTCGACGACTGGTACACCCGCGCCGACGCCACGAAGATCGCACCCATCATCGCGGTGCCGACAACTGCCGGGACCGGGTCCGAGGTTGGGCGCGCAGGGGTGCTGACGAACTCGACCACCCACAAGAAAAAGATCATCTTCCACCCCAGGCTGATGCCCGCTGTCACGATCTGCGACCCGGCACTGACCGTTGGCATGCCCCGCTTCATCACCGCCGGCACCGGCATGGACGCGCTAGCGCATTGTCTGGAGGCCTATTCGTCCCCCTTCTACCACCCGATGTCGCAAGGCATCGCGCTGGAAGGCATGCGGCTGGTGTTTGAAAACCTGCCGCGCGTTTACGGCACGCCTGACGATCTGGACGCGCGGGCCCACATGATGAGCGCAGCGGCCATGGGGGCGGTCGCGTTTCAAAAGGGGCTAGGGGCGATACATTCGCTGTCCCATCCGATCGGCGCGGTCTACGGCACGCATCACGGCACGACGAATGCGGTGGTGATGCCGATGGTTCTGGACTTCAACCGGCCCGCCATTGAAACCCGGATCGAGGCTGCCTCGATGTATCTGGGCATTGCGGGCGGGTTTGACGGGTTCAGGGATCGGGTGATGCAGCTGCGCGCGATGCTGGCGATCCCCGAAAACCTGACCGCCATGGGCGTGAAATCCGCTGATCTGGACATGCTGACCGACATGGCGTTGGAAGACCCGTCCTGCGGCGGCAATCCGCTCGCGATGACGCGCGAGAACACCCGCGCGCTTTTCGACGCCTGCATGTAGGAACAAGGTGCCCATCCGGGGCGCCTTTCAGCATGCCAGCCGCCATTAGCAATTCCAGACCCGCCGCCCCGCCCCGCCTGTCGCAGCGGCTGGAGGTGATTGTGGTGGGCGGTGGCGTGATCGGGCTGACCATCGCGTTGCGGCTGGCCGACGAAGGGCGACGCGTGGTGCTGATCGACCCCGAGGTGCCAGGGTCCGGCGCGTCTTGGGGCAATGCGGGCACCATCGCCGACTATGCGACATCCCCCGTCGGCACGCCTGACGTGCTGCGCGACTTGCCGCGCCTGTTGACGGACCGCCATTCGCCGCTGGCAATCCACCGGCC
>JBKJVF010000043.1:0-2410 GCA_046589965.1 Paracoccaceae bacterium | reverse complement strand
GGACTTATCAGGTAAACAGTTGCCTTCTGAACGCACCAGCCGCTATGCGCGTGACTGCGATCAGGCCCAAACTGAACAAAAGCGTCAGAACAGGGCCGTCCAACGCGCTGAAAATTAGAGCCGCCAAATAAGGATGATGCGGGTTCAACCCCCAATCCGCTCGTCTTCAGGCGTTTACCCGACTGCGGTCACCGCGCGCTGTCAAAAACACTTTATCTTCCAGCCTCGTCAGGCAAACTTGCCCTCGAACGGTAGGCCATTTGGGGAATCTCGGCGCAGATGCTTGACCGGCTAAAGCAGGCCGGGCGCGCTGCGGCTCAGCGTTTCATGTCCGATTTCGCCCCGAATATCGGCAAGCAGCCATCCGTGGAATTGCAAAAGATGCATCGCTGATCAGGCTTCGCTCAGTGGCTGGGTCGGGTCTTTGGGATTGGGATAGACAAGGCCCGCCGAGATAATCAGCTTGGCCGCATCTTCCAGCTTCATATCCAGAAACACGAGGTCCTTTACGGGAACATAAATCAAAAACCCCGAGGTCGGGTTGGGTGTAGTCGGGATAAAGACTGTCCAGATTTCGCCATCAATAGGGATACGCGCCATGATCTCGCCACGGGCACGCGTCGCCACAAAGCCGATGGCCCAGACGCCGGGACGGGGAAACTGAACGAGGCAGGCCTTGTCGAATTTGGAATCCGCCTGGGAAAAGAACGTCTCGGCAATCTGCTTGATGCCGCCATAGACCGACCGCACGACCGGCATCCGATCTACAAGCCGCTCACCCGAGCGCAAGACCGACCTGCCGATAAATCCCTTGGCCAGCCATCCGACAAAGATGGTGAACAAAAGAAAGACGATGACCCCGACGCCGCGCACCGGATAGTTGGCCTCGGGTCCGAACCAATGCTTGATCCAGGCCTCGGGCTGATATGCACCGGGGATCAGGGGCAGAATCCAGCCGTCGATCCAACCGATCACAGTCCAGATCAGATAGATCGTCAGCCCGACCGGCAAAACCACCACCAGTCCGGTCAGAAAGCTGGCGCGCAAGCTCGCCAGGACGCCGCGCTTGGGCTTTGTGGTCGGGTCGCTCATCAAACATTCCTCGTTGCATTGGGCAAGATAGGCAGCGTCACGCAGTGGCACAATGCCTGTTCTGTGGCAGTTTGCGTGGAAACCCGCAAAGGCCGAAAGGTCGCGATCAGCTGGCGGCTTTCTGATGTGCGATCTTGCCCGCGATCTGCGCAGCAAGGCGGGCATTGTTCAAAACCAGTGCGATGTTGGCCACCAGCGACCGCCCTTCGGTCAATTCATAGATGCGTTGCAGCAGAAACGGCGTCACTGCCTTGGCCGCGATGCCTTGGATCGCCGCATCACGCAACGCGGCCTCGATGACCGGGGCAATGACGTCCTGCGTGATTTCGGCATCGACCGGGATCGGATTGGCGACAAGCTGGCCCCCCGGCAGACCAAGCGTCGCGCGCATCAGATGGGCGGCAGCGATCTCGGCGGCGGTGTCCATGCGCAAAGGCGCGCGCAGACCAGATGACCGCGACCAGAAAGCCGGAAAGTCATCCTGACCAAAGGCGATCACCGGAACGCCAAGGGTTTCAAGATATTCCAGCGTCTTGGGCAGATCGAGGATCGCCTTGGCACCCGCCGCAACCACGGTGACGGCGGTCTGGGCAAGTTCCGACAGGTCGGCGGAAATGTCGAACGAGGACTCCGCGCCGCGATGAACGCCCCCGATGCCCCCCGTAGCAAAGACATCGATCCCGGCAAGGCGCGCGCAGATCATCGTGGCAGCAACCGTCGTGGCCCCAGTGCCGCCGATGGCAAGGCAAGCGGCCAGATCGGCGCGCGACAGTTTGGCGACGCTGGTCGCCTGACCAAGCGTGCCAAGTTCCCCCTCGGTCAGGCCAATATGGATGCGGTGATCCATGATCGCGATCGTGGCAGGTGTGGCGCGATGGGCGCGAACCTCGGCTTCCACCCGGCGGGCTGTTTCCACATTCTGCGGAAATGGCATGCCATGAGTGATGATCGTGCTTTCGAGCGCAACAATCGGCGTGCCATGGGCGCGGGCATCGGCCACCTCGGGGGAATAGACGATCGGCAGGGTCATGGATGGGGCTCATGCAGGGTAGGGGGGATCGCGGGGCAGCAGACATAGTTCGAAAAGGTCGCGACAAATCCCGCGCGTTCAGGCGAACAGACCATCGGGCCGACCGTCGCCGGTCCGTCCGGCAGATATGCAAGGCGAACCATGCGCCAAAGCCCGGATGGTTCGCGAACATCGACGCGGATCGCACTGCCGTGTCGCGTCAGGCGCAGGGTGATCGGGCTGGCGGGAAACCCAAGGGGAAGCGTGGCCCAGTCCGAATGGCCGTTCGTCACAACGGCAGAAAAGACC
>JBKJVF010000246.1:0-13165 GCA_046589965.1 Paracoccaceae bacterium | reverse complement strand
GCGGCTCCTTGTACGAGCCGTAATACATGCCGCGGAAAATGTGGATGTAGACGGCGATGAAGAACATGGATGCGCCGTTCGAATGCAGGTAGCGCAGCAGCCAGCCGGAATTGACGTCGCGCATGATTTTCTCGACCGACTGGAAGGCAAGGCCGGTGTCCGCCGCATAATGCATTGCCAGAACGACGCCGGTAATGATCTGGGAGACCAGCATGATCGACAGAATGCCGCCGAACGCGTAGGCGTAATTCAGATTGCGCGGGACGGGGTACGAAACGAACGAATCATGCACCAGCCGCGGCAGGGGCATGCGCGCATCTACCCAGCGTCCGAGGCCGGAGGCAGGCTTGTAGGTTGAGTGTCCACCGCTCATTGAATAATCCCCTTCTGCCTCAACCGATCAGAATCTTGGTGTCGGACGAAAACTGGAACGTCGGCACGGCAAGATTCTCCGGCGCGGGACCTTTTCTGATCCGTCCCGCCGTGTCGTACACCGAGCCATGGCAGGGGCAGAACCAGCCATTGTACTCGCCGGCCTGGCCAAGTGGCACACACCCAAGATGCGTACAAACGCCCACCATGACCAGCCAGTTTTCCTTGCCTTCGCCGGCCGAACGGTCGATGTCGGTCGCCAGCGCGGCCCCATCGATATTGGCATTGCGTGCCAGCGGATCTTTGAGCTCGGACATCGGCACGCCCTTGGCGGCTTCGATCTCCTCAGGCGTGCGGTTGCGGATGAAAACCGGCTTGCCGCGCCATTTGACGGTCAGCGACATCCCTGGCTCCACCGCCGACACATCCACCTCGATCGTGGCGAGCGCCAGGGTCGAGGCGTCCGGACGCATCTGGTCGATGAAGGGCCAGGCGAAGGCGGCGGCGCCGACCACGCCTGCCATGCCCGTTGCGATGTAGAGAAAGTCGCGGCGATCTGGGTCGTGGGTCTCGGTTGCGCTCACGGCACTTCTGTCCTTTCGCCTCATCCTGTCCGGGGACCCGCCGTCCCCCACCGGGCTCGGTCAAAACCTCACCGGCGCGACAAACGGCCGGCCAATCCCCCGATATTTTCGAGTTTGGTTTATGCGTGAAGCCCCATTTTGTCCAGTCGGCAGCGGGGACAAGGGCAGATTGTCGCGCCCCCCGAGAAACCGGCTGGCCGAGCCGCCGCCCGGCCTGAATGCGCAGCCGCTAACCCGCGCCGAGGCGCACCAGAACGGCGCGCGGAATATCGTGCTCGCGGATGACCGAATCATGCCGGAGCAGGCCGCAGAGTTCCCGCTGGATGAAGTACGCATGCACGGCTTCCGCGGACACCTTGAGCAGCGCTGTGCGCGACGCCTCATCGCCCGCGTGCGCGCGCAGCCGGGCGAGACTTTCTTCAACCTTGCGGCCGGCGCGTCCGAGCGCAGCAGCCTTTTCGGCGAGTATTTCGTGCCCCACAAGGTCAAGGCCGGAATCGGCTGGCAGCCCGGGCCACATGCTGGACATATTGGAAGACAAGCGCGCCTCTCTCGCTCTTACTCGGCCGCCAGCCTGTCGCCCAGAAAGACGCCGCACTGGCGCTTCCACAATTGCGCATAGAGGCCGCCCCGGGCAAGCAGGCTTTCATGCGTGCCTTCCTCGACGATCCTGCCCTCGTCGAGAACGATCAGCCGGTCGAGCGCCGCGATGGTCGAAAGCCGGTGGGCGATGGCGATGACCGTCTTGCCCTCCATCAGCCGGTAGAGATTGTCCTGGATAGCGGCTTCAACCTCCGAATCGAGCGCCGAGGTCGCCTCGTCCAGGATCAGGATGGGCGCGTCCTTTAGCATCATCCGCGCGATCGCGATGCGCTGGCGCTGACCTCCGGACAGCTTCACGCCGCGCTCGCCGACATGCGCGTCGTAGCCGCGCCGGCCGCGCGGATCGGCGACATCGACAATAAAGTCATGCGCCGACGCGCGCTTCGCTGCGTCGACAATCCCGGACTGCGACACGCCGGCCTTGCCATAGCCGATATTGTCGGTGATAGACCGGTGCATCAGCATGGCATCCTGGCTGACGACGCCGAACTGCTGGCGCAACGACGCCTGCGTCACCGAACGGATGTCATGGCCGTCGACCAGGATTCGTCCGGACTCGATATCGAACAGCCTCAGCAGCAGGTTGACGACGGTGGTCTTGCCGGCGCCCGACGGACCGATCAGCGCGACCCTTTCGCCCGGCCTTATATGCAGGTTGAAATTGTCGATGATGCCGTCGGCCTTGCCATAATGAAACGAGACGTTCTCGAAGCGGATGTCGCCTTTCGCCGGCGGCAGGATCGTGGCGTCGGCGGCGTCTTGGATTGCAGGCCGAACCGATATCGTGCGGGTTGCGTCCTGCACTGTCGCATAATTGCGCACCAGACCGTTGATGTTGAACATCATCCAGCCCGACATCTGGTTGAGACGGAACACCAGTCCCAGCGCTGCCGCGATAGCGCCGGTCGAAATTCCCCCGCCGGTCCATTTGAAAATGCAGATCGCAGCGATCGTGCTCATCATGATGCCGTTGATGACGGCGATCGCCGAGCGCACGGTGGTCACGGCACGCGTCAACCGCACCACGGCCTGGAAATAGCTCTCCAGCCCGTCGCGCACATAGGCATGTTCACGCCGTCCGCTGTCGAACAGCTTGACCGACATGATGTTGGTGAAGGCGTCTACCAGCCGGCCGTTGAAGACGGAGCGTTCGTCGGCTGTGGCGCGACCGGCTCGGCGCATCTCGGGCAGCAGGTACCAGACGATGCCGCCATAGCCCGTCACCCAGAGCGCCACCACTAGCCCCATCCACGGGTCGACCGAAGCCAGTATGGAGATGGCCAGCACCACGAAGGTAACGAAGGACCACATGGTTTGAAGCACGTTGACGATGAAATCGCCTACCGCCTCGCCGCCCTGCATGATCTTGGTGGCTATGCGGCCGGCGAAATCGTTCTGGTAAAAATCATAGGGCTGCTCGATGACGCGCCGGAACGACTGCCAGCGCACCATCGAATAGAATCCCGGCACGATGACCTGCTGTTCGACGAGAGCCGAGCCGATCATGACGACTGTCCTGATCACCAGCAGCAATGCCAGCAAGCCGGCGAGTTCGGGCCAGTGCTCGGCAAACAGCGTCTGAGGCCTGGCCGAGTCGAGCAGATCGATAAGCCACCCGATAGACCAGTAGAGCGCAGCGTCCACCGTACCCGCCAGCCCTCCCATGACCAGCAGCAGGGCAAAGGGCCCCTTCGCCTGTTTCGCGAAATAGAGGATGAACTGCCAGGCAGTCGCCGGCAACACCTCGCGATCGGTATCGTGAAACGCATCCACCGCGCCCTCGAAGCGACGCCAAAGATGCTCGCAAAAGCCTGGTTCTTTTACGGTCATTCCGCCGCCGCCTGACCTTCGGGCTCGGCGCTGGCCGGGTCATCGAACAGCAGGAAGCCGCCCGATTGCCGCGCCCAAAGTTGCGCGTAAAGCCCACCCGAGGCGACCAGCGTGTCGTGCGAGCCCTCCTCGATGATCCTGCCCTGATCCATCACCACCAGCCTGTCCATCGCCGCGATCGTCGAAAGCCGGTGCGCGATGGCGATCACGGTCTTGCCTTCCATCAGCCTGTAGAGGTTCTCCTGGATCGCCGACTCCACTTCGGAATCGAGCGCAGACGTTGCCTCGTCGAGCACCAGGATCGGTGCATCCTTCAGCATGACGCGGGCAATGGCGATGCGTTGCCGCTGGCCGCCCGACAGTTTCACGCCGCGTTCGCCGACATGGGCGTCATAGCCTGTGCGACCCGCGGGATCTTCCAGCGTCAGGATAAAGTCATGCGCTTCGGCCTGTTTCGCAGCAGAAATCATCTCGTCCTCGCTTGCATCAGGGCGACCGTACAGGATGTTGTCGCGTACCGACCGGTGCATCAGACTGCTGTCCTGCTGGACCATGCCGATCTGGCGGCGCAGAGAATCCTGCGTCACCTTTGCAATGTCCTGACCGTCGATCAGCACGCGCCCGGATTCAGTATCGTAAAACCGCAGCATCAGCTTGACCAAGGTCGACTTCCCCGCACCAGACCTGCCAACAACGCCGATCCGTTCACCCGGTTGCACGGTCAGGGACAGGTTCTGCAACCCGCCCCAGCCACGCCCGTAATGGTGGGAGATATTTTCGATCTGTATCAGTCCCTTGCCAAAGTTCAGGTCCGGCGCACCTTTGGCATCGACAAGGGTGATTGGCTGGGCAATCGTCTCCATCCCCTCGGCGAGCGTGCCAAGGTTCTGCACAAGGTTGGTCGAGGCCCACATGATCCAGTAGGTCATCGAATGGATGCGCAGGACCAGCGCCAATGCCGCCGCAACGACGCCCACCGTTGCGGATCCCTGCACCCAGAACCACATGGCAAGTCCACCAACACCAAGGATCATCAGCCCGTTGATGAAGGTCAGCGCCATGTCCATCTTGGTCACGATGCGCATTTCGGTCTGGAAGGTCTGGCGCGACTTTTCAATCGCTTCCTTGGCGTAATTCACCTCGGCATCCTGATGCGCGAAAAGCTTGACCGAATGGATGTTGGTATAGCTGTCGACGACGCGCCCGGTGACCATTGATCGGGCCGCTGACGATGCAGTCGAGGCAGGCCCCGCGCGCCGGATCGTCCACCGCATCAACGCAAGGTAGCCGATCAACCACAGGATCAGCGGAACCATCAGGCGGGGGTCGGCCTCGGCCAGAACCAAAAGCGCGCCGACAAAGGTGGCGGCTGCGAAGGCGGCCATGTCAAAGACCTGAAAAACCGCCTCGCCCGCAGCGGGGGGTGCCTGCATGATGCGGTTTGCGATCCGGCCGGCAAAATCGCTTTCGAACCAGCCGACCGGCTGGCGCAGAACATGTTTATGCGCCCGCCAGCGCATCATTGTGCCGAAATTCGTCAGGATCGTGTTGTGCAGCAACCCGACCGACCCGCCCGCGACCAGGGGGCGGACCAGCAGGATCACAACCGCAACGATGACGATTTCCACCCAGTGCGCAGCCAGGAAGGCCTCGGGCGATTGCCCGGCCATCAGATCAACAAGGCGACCCAGATACCAGATCATGCCCACGTCGAGGACAGCGTTGCCGACCGAAAAAAGCGCGGTAACCGCAAAGACACCTTTGAAGGGCCGAACGTACTCCTTCAGGAACGGCCAGAGCCGTGTCGGAGGCGTGTCGGTCTCAACATAGGGTTGATAAGGATCGACGAGGTTTTCAAAAAAGCGGAACATGAGGGGTACCCGAAGCAAGATGCAGCGATGGAGTGAAGCGGTGCCTAACGAGCGACCGCCACGACGGGAACGGTCAACTCAGGCGAGTCGAAACGATATCCCGTGGTCCATGCCGATCTCCTTCTAGGGGTTGCGGATGACGTAGCGCAATGAGGTGGTATTGTCACCCCCTGCGGGTCAGGAATTCAGCAAATCCTCGCGACTGGCATGCAGGTCGCTGTCAAGCCAACGCGCCTCTAGCACCTTCAGCCTTTCGCCCAGCGCCACGCCTGAGAGTGCAGGCATCAGGTCTGCCGCCACGACCGGAAACGTGCGGGTGGCACCGCGGGCCACTTCTGCGGACCAGCCAGACGGCATAGGTGCTTCCAAGACGGCGGCGCGCAGCAGCACCGCATCCGACGCGCGGTTCAGACCGAGCCGCCAGCCAAGGATGGCGGGCGACGCCATGCTGCCGATGGCCTCACGCAGGGCTGCAAGGTCACGCGCCTCCGCCCGCGACAGGCGCAGGCGATCCTCGACATCTTCGCCACCCAGTGCTGCCAGACGCCGCAACCAGTCGGGTGCCAAGTCCAGTTCCAGATGCACAAGCGGGGCCAGCGCGCGGGGATCGGCACCCAGCAAGATGCGTGCCAGAACGCCCGCCTGGACCATCGCGGCAAGGGCTGGCGCCGGATCAGCCGCGGCCAGCAGTTTGCGCATTTCATGCCCGATCCGTTCGCGCGAAAGCGTCTCTAATCCCGCCAAATTCGCGGCACATGCGGCGAAACCGTCCACATCGATGCCAAGAGTCGCCTCGCCATAAACCGCGTGAAAGCGAAAGAACCGCAGGATCCGCAAATAATCCTCAGTGATGCGTGCCTCGGGATCTCCGACAAACCGGACCCGGCCCGCGATGACGTCCGGTAGCCCGCCAAGCGGGTCGACGACAGTGCCGTCCGCCCGCGCGTAAAGGGCGTTCATGGTGAAATCCCGGCGGGCGGCGTCGACCGCGATATCGGTGCCAAACGCGACCTCGGCGTGCCGACCGTCGGTGGTCACATCTTGCCGAAACGTCGTGACTTCGTGCGGCCGGCCTTTTGCGATGATCGTCACAGTGCCGTGGTCAAGCCCGGTCGGCACGACCTTGAGACCCGCCGTGGCGCAAAGATCGCTGACGACGTCTGGTGGCGCGGAGGTGGCAAGGTCGATATCGCCCACGGGACGGAACATCAGCGCGTTCCTGACGCATCCACCGACGTAAAGCACTTGATGCCCGGCGCCCTCAAGCACCTCAAACAGCGCCTTGGTGCCGGGATGTTGCAGCCATTCGCCTGTCAGTTTCATAGCGCCACCCGGTCGGCAAGCCCACGCAGGATCCGCGCGGTTGCCCCCCAGATGTAATAGGGCCCAAACGGCACGGCGTAGTATCGCCGCCATTGGCCCCGCCAAAGGCGGCGTTCGATGGCGTAATTCTGAGGGTCAAGGACATGGCCGAGCGGCACCGAGAAAACCTCATCCACCTCGCCCGCTTCTGGCACGGGTGAGAAGTTGGCTTTTACACGGCCCAGAACGGGGGTGACCGAAAATCCGGTCACGGTCTCATGCACGGGCAACTCGCCCAAAACCTCGACCAGGTCGGGGCGAAGGCCGATCTCTTCCTGCGCCTCACGCAGCGCCGCGCCGGTCGACGACGCATCCCCTGGATCGACCTTGCCGCCCGGAAAGGCAATCTGCCCCGGATGGTGCTGCAGATGCGAGGCGCGCTTGGTCAGGATAAGCCGTCCATCCCAGACGGCGACCAGGACTGCTGCCGGGCGCAACACGCGACCCGGTGGCAAGGTGAAGGCAGGGTTGAGGTCAAAATCCGACGACGGGCCTTGCGGGCGCAGCAGTGCCGCGGCAAGGCAGTCGGCCTCAGGCATTCTTGGCCTCAAACCCCAGTGTCTTGGGGTCAAATTCGTAATGCGCGCCGCAGAACTGGCAGTCGGCCGTGACGATCCCCGCAGCAGTGGTCATCGTCGCGATGTCCTTTTGCGAATAGATCGACATGGTCTGACGCACCTTGTCGGGCGAACAGGAACAGCCGAACCGCACGGCGGTCGCGTCAAACACCCGCGGCGTTTCTTCATGGAACAGGCGCACCAAAAGGTCGGTCGGGCTGACCGTCGGGCCGATCATCTCCAGCTCCTCAACAGTATCGAGCAGGATGTTGGTGCGGGTCCAGTTTTCTGACGCCTCACCCGACAGGATGTCGGTGTGGTTCAGCAATCCACCTTCACCCGACCCCGCCTCTGCCGCCACTGCGCCACCAACCGCTGGCATATGTTGCAGCATGATACCGCCGGCCCGCCAATGTGGCGACTGACCGGGCGTCTGGCTTTTGCCAAAGGTCAACTGAAAACGGGTCGGCAGCTGTTCGGACTGCGCGAAATAGGTCTGGGCACAGTCGGACAGCGAGTTGCCCGCGATGGGGGTAAAGCCCTGATAGGGAACCATTCCTTCGCCCTGGTCGATCATCACCGCGAAATAGCCCGCGCCGATCTGGCTGAACGGTTCGGCGGCGACATCCAGTCGTTCGGCATCATAGCTGGCATAAGCGCGGATACGGCCAGCACCCCCCTCTTCGGTCGGGCCATAGTAATCGGTCGCGATCAGCCGCGCGGGGCCATTGCCGCGAACCTGAAGGCTCAGCTTCCATCGCAGTTTGACCGATTGCCCGATCAGCGCGGTCAAAAGGGCCGCCTCTGCCACCAAAGCCTCGATCGGCGCGGGATAGGCATGCTGGCGCAGAACCTGGTCCAGCACACCGTCAAGGCGTGCCACGCGTCCGCGAATATCCGGACGGTCAAGTTGAAAAGGCAGGACCATGTCGTCCCAGGCGATCTTGTAGGATGTCATCGGGGTTTCCTTGCCGCAACTCTGCTGGCATACCGCGCCTATATAGGCAGGGCAACCAGACCACCAAGGACCAACGTCGATGATCCCGCGTTTTGGCGACAGCAAACGGGCCGATCAGCGCTACACCCGCCGACCGGGCGTTTATGCGATCCTGCTGCAAGGCGACAGCATTCTGGTCACGCATCAATCCGAACCCGTCCCGGAATTCCAGCTGCCCGGCGGCGGGATAGACCCGGGAGAGCAGCCGATCCCTGCCCTGCACCGCGAAGTGCGCGAAGAGACCGGCTGGCGCATCGCGATCAACCGGCGGATCGGTGCATTCCGGCGGTTTACCTACATGCCTGAATACGACCTTTGGGCCGAAAAGATTTGTACAGTTTACCTCGCGCGACCGGTCAGGCGACTGGGCCCCCCGACCGAGGCCGGGCATATGGCGGTCTGGCTGCCGGTTGAAGATGCCCTGACCCGGCTTGGCAACCCGGGGGACCGGGCAATGCTGGCGCGCCTGCTGACCAAAGGTCTTTAGCCGGCTGCCCCGCCCAGATAGTCAAAGATGACGCCTGACACATCGTCAGGAAATTCATCCAGACCGGAAAAGCCTGCCAGCTCCCACGGGATGGATTCCAGCAAGGCAGGGCTGTCCAGACTCGCGTTGCGCCGCAGCAACGCCTCAAGCCCCTCATCGCCGAGATCATGGCCATCTGGTCCGGGACATTCAGTGATCCCGTCCGATACCAGCAAAAGCCTGTCACCGGGCCCCAGCTGAAACTCGATCCGGTCATAGACCGCCCCGGCGACTAGCCCGATGGGCAGCCCCCCCCGCGCCAAGCCATACCAGATCGCCGTTGGCGCGCAGGATCACGGGATGCGGATGTCCGGCCTGCACCAGACTGCCGCGCCCGGTAATTAGGTCGATTTCAGCATAGACCATGGTGAAATATTGATCGACCTGCATGTCCTCGATCATCATGCGGTTAAAGCGGCTGGCGACCATTTCGGGCGGCCAAGCATCGCGTTGGCCCCTGCGTCCGGATGTCAGCGCGATATTCTGATCCGGCGAGGCCGCAGATAGCAGACCTGCCAGCCGAACAGTCATCATGGCAGACGCCACACCGTGCCCCGACACATCGACAGAGTAAAGCGCCACCCGACGCGCATTGATGGCAAAGCAACCTGCCAGATCGCCACCGACATGCCCTGACGGGCGCATGAGGATTGCCGCCTTGCCCTGACCAAAGTCGCGCTGGCGATCACGGACGAGGTTCTGCTGCAGTTTGCGCGCCTCGATCAGGTCGCGATCCAGCGAATCATACAGCTTTTGCAGTTCGGCCAAGGTTGATCCGATCAAGCGGTTCTTAGCGACCAGTTCCGTCTGCATGCCCAGAATCCGCTCCCCGGCGCGTAGTCTGGCACGCAATTCGTCCGAACTGACCGGCTTGGTCAGGAAATCATCGGCCCCTGCCTCCAGTCCGCTGGCGATTTCAGCCTTTTCCGATTTGGAGGTGAGCAGGATAAAGTAGCCGTACCCTTCGCGCGGCAGGCTGCGAAAGGCGCGACACAGATCGACGCCGGTGATACCGGTCATCATCCAGTCGCTGAGCACGATATCGAATGTGACCGTCTCGCAGGCGGCAAGCGCCTCTTCACCCGACGCCGCTTCGGTCACCAGATAGCCCCAGCGCGCAAGCTGCAACGCCAGCATCCGACGTTGCGCCTTGCTGTCGTCGACCACCAGCACATGCCTTTGCGGGGCGCTGACGAGCGCCGGAATCGAAAAGCCGGGTCGGGATGATCTATGCGGCAAAATGCCCTCGTCTGTCGCTGTTCACGATCTGACAGCCGCGTCCTTAAGGCTTGGTAAAAGCTAAAATTGGAGGGGCTTGGCGGCGCGGAAGTTACCCTCTGTTAAGTGCGGTTCGTCACCTTCGGGCACGGGTGTATCGGCAGCTTCGTGCTGCAGGAGGGTGACGTGATCGATTGGACAAGAATTGGCGTGCTGCGCGCTGAAATCGGCGAAGAAGATCTGCAAGAAGTGGTTGGCCTGTTCCTTGAAGAAACCGATGAAGTCATCGCCCGGCTGGACGACGGCGTCGATGTGTCGGAACTGGAATCGCTCCTGCATTTCCTGAAAGGCAGTGCGCTTAATCTCGGCTTTGCCGAGCTAGCCGACGTCTGCCAGGACGGTGAGCGCAGGGCGGCCAAGGGCGAAGGTGCGGCCATCGATCTGGAACGCGTGATCGATCTTTATTGCATGTCGCGGACAACATTCACCGATGGAATGCCGCTGCATCTGGCCGCTTAAGCGTCGGCGTGCTGGTCAGATCAGGAATTCGGCCAAGGCGTCATCGTTGGTGATGTCGCGATACTGAAAATCGGCCGCTTCCATCCGGTCAAAGAACTGACGAAAGTTTTCCGCACTTTTCGTCTCGATCCCGATCAGGACAGACCCGAAGTTGCGGGCGGATTTTTTCAGATATTCGAAACGTGCGATGTCATCGTCCGGACCCAGCATTGAAAGAAATTCGCGCAATGCGCCCGGGCGTTGCGGCATGCGCAGGATCAGATATTTCTTCAGTCCGGCATAGCGCTGAGCGCGTTCCTTGACCTCGGGCAAACGCTCGAAATCAAAATTGCCGCCAGAAGTCACGCAAACAACGGTTTTTCCCCGGATAAGGTCTGCCAATTCGGGCAGGACATCCACCGCCAGCGCGCCTGCCGGTTCCAGCACGATGCCCTCGACGTTCAGCATTTCCAGCATGGTGACGCAGATGCGATCCTCGGGTGCCAGCAGGACCTGTTCAGGCATGACCCAATCCAGCGCCGCATAGGTCAGATCACCCAGTTGCGCAACCGCCGCCCCATCAACAAAGCTGTTCACGCGCGGCAGCCTGACCGGTCCCTTGGCGCGCAGGGCGGCCATCAGGCTGGCCCCTCCCAGCGGTTCGACAAAGCGAAAGTCGGTCGTCGGGGCGACTTCGCGCAGGTAACTGGTCATCCCCGCACCAAGACCGCCGCCACCCACGGGCAGGATCACTAAGTCCGGCGCCTGGCCAAGCTGGTCCAGCAGTTCCACCGCCACGGTCGACTGCCCTTCGATCACATCGGCATCGTCAAACGGCGACAGAAAATGTGCCTGCCGATCAGCGCAGAACTGTCGTGCGGCGGTCAGCGTCTGGTCGAAATAATCGCCGGTCAGGGTAATGGTGATGGCGTCCTGTCCAAACACCCGCGTCTTGTCGATCTTTTGCTGCGGCGTCGTCACTGGCATGAAGATCGTGCCATGCACGCCAAAATGCCGACACGCGTAGGCAAAGCCCTGCGCGTGATTGCCCGCACTGGCACAGACAAATTCCTGCTGGTCTGGGTGCAGGCGTCGCATCTTGCGCATGGCGGTGAAGGCACCGCGAATCTTGTAACTGCGAACCGGGCTCAGATCTTCGCGCTTCAGCCAAATATCGGCCTGATAGCGGTCGGAGAGATGGGCGTTCCGTTGCAGCGGCGTGAGCGGAAACAAATCCCGCAAGGCCGCAGCCGCACCAATCGCCCGTGGCGCAAATTTTTCCATCTTGTCCTGCCCTTGGTCAGCCTGCAAAGCTTCGCCACGAACCGAGATGCCAAGTCAAGGCGCGCCAAAAGTGAAAGAAGGCTTTCGTTTTGCCTTGGCTTTTCTCGGACAAGACCGAATTTGGTCGTTCTATTGCCGCAATTGGCGACGCAAATTGCCCTAAGGGGAAAATTTGTCCGGTGAAACTGGCAAATTGTTGATGAAGGAACGGGGAATGTCGCGAGCAACCCAGATGCTTGCCTATCACGGGCGAACCGCTTTGCTGCTTGGCCCAATGCCAAGACGAGCGGTCCCGGCAGTTGCAAACATATCGGTGGCCATCCGTCCGCTGATGGACGTGTCTGACCTTGCGCGCAACAACACGCTGAAAGCTGCGGCAGGCCTTGGCCATCCCGCGCATAACAAGCTGCTCGAAACCACTGTGATTTCTGGCTCGGGTCCGGCGACCAGTGCGCAGCGTCACGCGGATTCCAACACGCTGCGTGGCCTGCTTGGGCTTGCCAAAGACAACCGCCGCGGGCTGGTCTGACAGGCGACGCGGGCGCGACCCGGCTTGGCCTTGCTGCATGGGTGAAAACCCAATACACGCAGCCGCGATACCAGGATCGCGGGGCCCCAGATGACCAAACCCAAGAAAGTTGTTCTCGCCTATTCGGGGGGTCTTGATACCTCGATCATTCTGAAATGGCTGCAGAACGAATATGGCTGCGAGGTGGTGACCTTTACCGCCGATCTTGGCCAGGGTGAGGAACTGGAACCCGCTCGCGCCAAGGCGCTGTTGCTCGGTATCAAGGAAAAAGACATCCATATCGAGGACTTGCGCGAAGAATTCGTGCGGGATTTCGTGTTCCCGATGTTCCGGGCTAACGCCCTTTATGAGGGTCTTTACCTGCTTGGTACGTCCATCGCGCGGCCACTTATCGCCAAACGGCTGGTAGAGATTGCTGCGGAAACCGGTGCGGATGCTGTAGCACATGGCGCAACAGGCAAGGGCAATGACCAGGTTCGGTTTGAACTTTCGGCTCTTGCGCTGAACCCCAATCTGCGGGTCATCGCACCTTGGCGCGAATGGACGATGCAAAGCCGGACGCAGCTTTTGGCCTATGCCGAAGCGAACCAGATCCCGATCGCCAAGGACAAGCGAGGTGAGGCGCCGTTCAGTGTGGACGCCAACCTTCTGCATACCTCATCTGAGGGCAAGGTTCTGGAAAACCCGGGCGAAGAAGCCCCCGACTACGTCTACCAGCGCGTGACCCCGGTCGAGCAGGCCCCCGATACCGCTGAAATGGTCGAGGTGACCTTTGAACGCGGCGATGCGGTCGCGGTGAACGGCGTTGCGATGTCTCCCGCGACGTTGCTGACCACGCTGAACGAACTTGGCGCGCGTCATGGCGTCGGTGTGCTGGACCTGGTCGAGAATCGCTTTGTCGGCATGAAATCGCGCGGCGTGTATGAAACACCCG
>JBKJVF010000024.1:0-6789 GCA_046589965.1 Paracoccaceae bacterium | reverse complement strand
CAAGATAGATCGCCTCGATGCACAGATCCCGGTCGGCGCTGGGGCCGATGGTGTAGCCTGCATTGAAGATCAGGTAGATCACGGTCAGGACGGAATCGAGGCGACCCGGCCATTCCTCGGGGCCTGGCACGATGTAGGGGATGCCTGCGGCGGCGATCTTGGACTTGGCGCGCGACAGGCGCTGGCCCATAGTGGTGTCATTGTCGAGAAACGCCCGCGCAATTTCGGGTGTGGTCAGACCTCCCAGCGTGCGCAGCGTCAGCGCGACCCGCGATTTCGGGTCCAGCGCGGGGTGGCAGCAGGTAAAGATCAGGCGCAGGCGTTCATCGGGGATCAATTCGGGGTCCTCCTCGGCCAGCGCTGCCAGCACCACCATGGCCGCCGCATGGTCAACGTCACGCCGTTGGCGGCGCAATCGGTCGATGGCTTTGGTCCCTGCAACATGCAAAAGCCAGCCTTGCGGCGAATGCGGCGGGCCAGAGCGGCCCCAATGGACGAGGGGCGAGGCTGCGGCATCTTGCAGCGCATCCTCGGCCAGCTGGAAATCGCGGAAACGGAAGATCAGGGCGGAAAGAAGTCGCCCCCGGTCCGCGCGCAGGGTCTGGTCAAGGATCTGCGCGGGACCGGGAGTGTCTGGCATCAATAAACCGCAACGGGGCGAAGTTCGATCGTACCGTAACCCGCTGTCGGGATCATCGCAGCAACTTTGATGGCAGCGTCCAGATCGGGCACCTCGATCAGGTAATATCCGCCCAGATGTTCCTTGGTTTCGGCAAAGGGGCCGTCCATGGTTTCCACCTTGCCACCGCGGACACGGACCGAGGTGGCTGTCTCGACCGGTTTCAGCCCGTCGCCGGCGACAAAGGCACCGCGCGCTTTCAGTTCGGCAGTAAAGGCGAAATAGTTGTCCATCATCGATTTGAATTCGGGCGAGCCATATTGTGGTTCGTTACCGGGCGCAGAGTAAATCAGGGCAAGATATTGCATCGTCAGTTCTCCTGGTGTGTCTGTTTGAGTGGGACGGTAAGACGACGGATAGACGATCAGGCCATCATTTTGGCGGCAAGTGTGCCCGCCAGCAAGACCACGGCCACCAGACTTCCGGTGGCACCCGCTGCACGCAACGGGTTCGTCGGCTGATCGGCGCGCAAGCCAAGCGGATGAATAATGCGCGCGGCCAAAAGCAGGGCACCGGCTGCGTGCAGCCACAGGTTGGAAACGCCCTGTGCTTCGGCAAGCATCATGAAAACCAATGTGACCGGAACCCATTCGATAAAGTTTCCGTGGCGCCTGATCCGTTCGTGCAGCACCGTATCGCCGCCGTCGCCAATGGACACCTTCAACGCAGCGCGTGTCCGGATGACGTTGATGGTCAGTATCGCCAGGATAGCAGCAAGCGGGATTGCATAGGCCGCAGTGACGCTGAAGTTCATGGTTTGATTCCCTTTCGATGACGTATCGATGTTCCAAGGACGATGCTGCCTTGCCGATTTCGACATCACGGCCAAAAAAAAGTTGTTTGCCCTCGTCGGATCTTTTCGTCGCTGCTGAAAATTGCGGATTTCGCCTTTGACCGAACAGGTCGCGTCCCCGCCCCACTTGAAGTTGCCAAGGCCAAAGGCTAGGCGGGATCATGACCCAGCATGACCGTCTTTTGATCATCGATTTTGGCAGCCAGGTGACGCAGCTGATCGCGCGGCGCCTGCGCGAGCTGAACGTCTACTGCGAAATACACCCCTATAACCGCGTGGATGAGGCGTTCCTGGCGGCCTTCCAGCCCAAGGCGGTCATCTTTTCGGGCGGGCCTGCATCGGTCTTTGCCGATGGTGCGCCGATGCCGCCCAAGGGCGTGTTTGATCTGGGCGTGCCGATCCTTGGCATCTGTTATGGCCAGCAGGTGATGATGCATGTGTTGGGTGGCAAGGTTGAACGCGGCCATGGCACCGCCGAGTTCGGCCGCGCCTATGTGACGCCCACTGACCTGACGCACCCGATCCTTGCGGGCTGGTTTCCGGCCGAGGATGGCCCGCTGGCCCGCGAGCAGGTCTGGATGAGCCACGGCGACCATGTCAGCGAAATCGCCCCCGGCTTTGCCGTTTACGGCACCAGCCCCAACGCGCCTTTTGCCATCACCGCCGATCCGTCGCGGCACTTTTACGCGGTGCAGTTTCACCCTGAGGTCCACCATACCCCCAAGGGCGCGCAGCTTTATGAGAATTTCGTGCGGCTCGCGGGGTTCAAAGGCGACTGGACAATGGGAGCTTATCGTGAGGTAGCCATCGCGAAAATCCGTGCGCAAGTGGGCGATGCACGCGTGATCTGCGGATTGTCAGGGGGCGTCGATTCATCCGTGGCGGCCGTGCTGATCCACGAGGCCATCGGCGAACAATTGACCTGCGTGTTTGTTGATCACGGCTTGCTGCGTCTGGGCGAGGCGGAGCAGGTGCTGACCATGTTCCGCGATACCTACAACATTCCCCTGATCCATGCCGACGAAAGCGCTTTGTTTCTGGGCGCGCTGGAAGGCGTCAGCGACCCCGAGGTCAAGCGCAAGACCATCGGGCGACTTTTCATCGACGTGTTCCAGAAACATGCCCATGCAGTGGGCGGCGCGACCTTTCTTGCGCAAGGCACATTGTACCCCGACGTGATCGAAAGCGTCAGCTTCAGCGGCGGGCCATCGGTCACCATCAAAAGTCACCACAATGTCGGCGGCCTGCCGGAAAAGATGGGACTGAAACTCGTTGAACCCCTGCGCGAGTTGTTCAAGGACGAGGTGCGCGCGCTTGGCCGCGAACTCGGCCTGCCCGAGGTGTTCATCGGCCGCCACCCCTTCCCCGGCCCCGGCCTTGCGATCCGCTGCCCGGGCGAGATCACCACCGAAAAACTCGACATCCTGCGCGCCGCCGACGCCGTCTACATCGACCAGATCCGCAAGCACGGCCTCTATGACGAGATCTGGCAGGCTTTTGCGGCGATTCTGCCGATGAAAACCGTGGGTGTGATGGGCGACGGGCGGACTTATGATTATGCGCTCGCCTTGCGGGCGGTGACGAGCGTGGATGGCATGACGGCGGATTATTACCCCTTCACCCATGAGTTTCTGGGCGAAACCGCGACGCGGATCATCAACGAAGTCAAAGGTATAAACCGTGTCTTTTACGACTGCACGTCAAAACCGCCGGGGACAATTGAACTCGAATGATCCGCGTCACTGGCACTTTGACATGCCCATCCCCCGATGACGCCGAGATCGTGGCGCGGCTTTTGCCTGATCACATCCGGCTGTCGCGCGCCGAAACGGGCTGTCTCAACTTCAATGTGTCGCGCTCCGCCAACGCGCTGGTCTGGACGTTCGATGAAACCTTTGCCGACCGGAGCGCATTCGCAGCCCACCAGACCCGCACGCGCGCCAGCGTCTGGTCTGGCGCGACCGCTCATCTGACCCGCGATTTCCGCGTCCTCGAGGTCTGACGCAATTCTGGCGAGACAAGGCAATGGCCTCATGGCATCCTTTGGTCCAGAAAAGGAAAAATGATGCACGCCATCCGCCTTCACGCTGTTCATGATCTGCGCCTGACCGATGTCGAAGTCCCTGACCCCGGACCGGGTGAGGTGCAGGTGCGGGTGGAGGCTGCGGGGATTTGCGGGACCGACCGGCATCTTTTCCACGGTGAGTTTCCCTGCACACCGCCGGTGACGCTGGGCCATGAATTCTCCGGGCTCGTCACGGCCGTTGGCACCGGAGTCGCGGTCCCCCTTGGAACGCGCGTCACCTGTGATCCCAACACCCCTTGTATGTCATGCGATCCTTGCCTGCGCGGACGGGTCAACCTGTGTGAGAACCACTCTGCCACCGGCATTACCCGCGACGGGGGTTTTGCGCCTTATGCCGTCTTTCCGGCGCACAAGGCCATTGCCCTGCCAGACGACCTGCACCCGCATTACGGTGCCTTTTGCGAACCGCTTGCCTGCACCATCCACGGGCTTGACATGGCGGCCCCCCTGCCCGGCGAGCGGGTCATCATCCTCGGCGGCGGCGTCATCGGCCTGTTGGCGCTGCAATTGGCGCGCGCTGCAGGTGCTGAGGTGCTGCTGATCACACGCCATCCCGACAAGCGCCACCTCGCGATCACATTGGGGGCCGTGGCCACCGCCGCCTCGCCGACCGAGGCGCTGAAGCTTTGGCCGAAAGGGGCCGACGTCGTGCTGGAATGTGCGGGTGTGGTCGAAACGGTCGAGGCCGCCCCTGCCCTGACCCGGGCCGGCGGGCGGATCGTGATCCTTGGTGTGCTGGCCAAGGGACAACGGGTCATGATCGAACCCTTTGACCTTTTGTTTCGCGAAATCCAGCTGCTGCACAGCTTTATCAACCCCTTCACGCAGTCACGCGCCGCCGCGATGATCGCCACGGGCACAGTGCAGGTAGCGCCCCTGATCTCGCGCACCGTGCCGCTGGAGGAGGCTGTTGCGGCCATTTCAGCCCCCGCAAGGCAAGGCGAGGTTCGTGTGCTGGTGATCCCGTCAACGGCCAGCGGTGCATTCTGACAACACTGGCACTGACACGGCCGTTTCCACAAATCTGTTACGTGGCGTCACGAATTGACGCAAAAATCGCCCGGTCTTAGCGTCCTTGCAAGGGTTGGAGGCCATAGATGAAACAACGGATACTGGTCGCAGGCCTGTTGGTCTGCGCAGGGGGGACGGCTTGGGCGGGCGGCGTGGAGCGATCAACGCAGTCGGTTGCGATCCTGTTCGAAGAGGGTCGCTATGTCGAACTGAGCTTTGGTCACTTTGCGCCGGATGTCAGCGGGACGCGTCTTGGCACACAGTCCGGCGACATGGCGTCAAGTTACAACACGCTCAGCCTTGGCTACAAGATGGACATCGGCGAGCGGATGAATATGGCGCTGATCCTTGATCAGCCGATCGGTGCAAATGTGGCCTATCCGGCGGGCACCGGATATTTGCTGCAAGGCACAACGGCAAAGCTGACCTCCAGCGCGATCACCGCTCTGCTGCGCTACAAATTCGACAACAACGTCTCGGTCTATGGCGGTCTGCGTCACCAGACGGTCAAGGGCGTCGTGTCCCTGCCTTTCATCGGCTACAGCCTCACTACCAATAACGACACCGAACTTGGCTATGTCGTCGGTGTGGCTTGGGAAAAGCCGGAGATCGCGGCGCGGGTCGCACTGACCTACAATTCGGCGATCACGCACAGCCTGGACTCGGTCGAAGGGGGCGTTCCGACAGCCGGGTTCGAGACCGAGGTTCCCCAGTCGATCAACCTGGAGTTTCAGACCGGCGTCGCCAAGGACACACTGCTGTTCGGCTCCATCCGGTGGCAGGAGTGGAGCGCGTTCGACATCGACCCGCCCGCCTATCCGTTCCCGACGCCGCTCGTCAGCTATGCCGGCGACCGCGTCACTTACAACATCGGTGTCGGTCGTCGTTTCAACGACCAGTGGTCTGGCGCTGTCACATTTAGTTATGAAGATCCCGATGGCGCGGTCACTGGCAACCTGGGTCCGACCGATGGTTTCGCCAGCGTCGGTCTTGCCGCGACCTATACACGCGACAACATGAAGATCACCGGTGGGGTCAGATATGTCGACATCGGGGATGCGATCACCTCGGTTGGCGGCAACTTTCAAGACAACAGTGGCGTGGGCGTCGGCCTTCGCATCGGCTACTCGTTCTGATTGCACGGACAGCGCAGTTGAACCCCGCCCCGTCGCACGGGCGGGGTTTTTCGTTGTGAACCCCGCACGCCACCGCTAACAGATGGCCATAAGGAGTGGCGCCATGATCTATCAAAGCGGCGAGGACTATCAGGCCAGCGCCCGCAAACGGGTGCTGCTGTTTGGCATGTCCGGCCTTGGAAAGACCCATCTTTCCAACATGCTGCGCGACGATGCGGGGTGGTTTCACTATTCCGTCGATTACCGCATCGGCACGCGCTACATGGGCGAATACATCGCCGACAATTTCAAGCGCGAGGCGATGCGCGTGCCGTTGCTGCGCGAGTTGTTGATGACCGACAGCGTCTACATCGCGTCCAACATCACCTTTGACAATCTGGCACCTCTATCGACCTATCTGGGCAAGCCGGGCGACCCTGCCAAAGGCGGGTTGCCATTTGCCGAGTACATGAAGCGGCAGGCACAGCATCGTCAGGCCGAGGTGGCCGCCATGCTGGACACGACGCGGTTCATCGACCGCGCGTCCGACCTTTATGGCTATGCCAACTTTGTCTGCGATACCTCCGGCTCCATCTGTGAAGTGGTCGATCCTGCCGACCCTGATGACCTCGTGTTGCGCCAATTGTCCGAACAGGTGCTGCTGGTCTGGATCAAGGGGTCGGATGCGCATACTGCGGAACTTGTGCGCCGGTTCGACCGTGCGCCAAAGCCGATGTATTACCAGCCGGATTTTCTTCATGCGATGTGGGAAGACTACCGCGCAACACATTCTGTTACCGAAGAAACCTGCGATCCGGACCACTTCGTGCGCTGGACTTATGCACGTGCACTGGCACACCGTCAGCCGCGCTATGCTGCCATGGCGCGCTGGGGGGTGACCGTCACCGCCGAAGAGGTCGCGCGCGTCACAGGTCCCGCCGCCTTTGACGATCTGATGGCGGCGGCCATTGATGGCAAGGCTGCGACTGCTTAACTCCTCACCTCCGCCACTTCCAAAGGACCTGCGACCGATGCCGATCACCCTGCCCCAGACCCTGCCCGCCTTTGACGTGCTGTCGCGCGAAGGTGTCATGGTCATGTCGCC
>JBKJVF010000039.1:0-6483 GCA_046589965.1 Paracoccaceae bacterium | reverse complement strand
GCGGCCGATTTCGTGCAGCATCTGGCGGCCGGTACGGACCAGTTTGTTGATCGTTTCGATCATGTGGACCGGGATGCGGATCGTGCGGGCCTGATCTGCGATGGAGCGGGTGATCGCCTGACGGATCCACCACGTCGCATAGGTGCTAAATTTGTAGCCCCGGCGATATTCGAACTTATCGACGGCTTTCATCAGGCCGATATTGCCTTCCTGAATCAAATCAAGGAATTGCAGGCCACGGTTGGTGTACTTTTTCGCAATCGAGATGACCAGACGCAGGTTCGCCTCGACCATTTCCTTTTTGGCCTGGCGGGCTTCTTTTTCGCCCTTTTGCACCTGGTTCACGAAACGGCGGAATTCGCTAATATCGACGCCGATATACTGGCCGACGGCGGCCATCTCGGCACGCAGCTCCTCGACCTTGTCGCGGGATTTCTCCATCAGGGCTTGCCAGCCCCGGCCCGATTTCGCGGCCATGCGGTTGCCCCATTCGGGGTCCAGCTCATAGCCTTGATATTCGTCGATGAACTCGCGCCGGTTGATCCGCGCGGCATCGGCCAGTTTCACCATGCCGGAATTGATGTTCATGATCTTGCGGTTGATGCCGTACAACTGGTCGATCAGGGTCTCGATCCGGCTGTTGTTCAGGTGGAGTTCATTCACCAAGAGCACGATTTCGGAGCGCAGCTTTTGATAGGCGGCCTCGTCGGCGGCGGAAAAGCGGTTGACCGAATTCAGCGCGGCGTTCATCCGGCTGTCCTGCATTTCGGCAAGCTTGCTGTAGTCGCGCGCAATCAGGTCCAGGATTTCCAGAACACGCGGCTTCAGCGCGGCTTCCATCGCGGCCAGCGACATGGCGGAGGATTCGTCATCCTCGTCATCGTCATCCATCCGCACGATAGGATTTCCGTCAGCATCCAGTTCCGGCTCGGCCTCGGCACCGGGTCGACGGGGCGCGTCGACATCGACCTCGCCCAGCGACGCGCCTTCAAGGTCCTCTTCGCCATCAAGGCTGCGGCCAAAGGTGGCCTCAAGGTCGATCACGTCGCGCAGGAGAATGTCTTCGGACAAAAGTTCGTCGCGCCAGACGGTGATGGCGTGGAACGTCAGCGGGCTTTCGCATAGCCCGGCGATCATCGTGTTGCGACCGGCTTCGATGCGCTTGGCGATGGCAATCTCGCCTTCGCGCGACAACAGTTCGACCGAGCCCATTTCGCGCAGATACATGCGCACCGGATCATCGGTCCGGTCCAGCGCCTCGGTTGTGGTGCCAGCGACCGCAACCTCGCGCGAGGTGGAGGTTTCCACCAGTTCGCCTGTCGCAGGCTCGACGCCCTCTTCGGCCTCTTCGTCCTCGATGACGTTGATGCCCATTTCGGACAGCATCGACATCACGTCTTCGATCTGTTCCGAGGACGCCTGGTTGGGCGGCAGGACGGCGTTCAACTGGTCATACGTGATGTAGCCACGCTCGCGGGCGTCGGCGATCATCTTCTTGACCGCGGCCTGGCTCATGTCGAGCGAGCTGTCAGCCTCGTCGGCGTCCATCTTGGCGTCGTCGGTGTCCTTCAGGGCCATGCGTGCTCCTAGGGAGTTTGGGGTGAGGCAAAGGGCGAGCGGCGAATCAGACGGGGGATTCCCCGAATCATCCAGTGTCTTTTCGAATCAATAGCGCGAATCACGGGCAGCGAAAGGCGCGATCAGTGGTTTTTCTTGATCCAGACTTGTGAATCGATCATTTCCTGCAAGTGCTTTGACAAGGCGTCGCGGTCTTCGCCCAGATCAGGTGCGTTGCTGCGGTCGGGCCGGTCGGCGCGGTGACGGGCCTGAACGGCCTGGTTCAGCCGCCAAGTCAGGCCCTCATCGACCAGACCGGTCACATCCTCCATCGCATCTTCGATTTCGCGCAGGGCGCCTCGGGTGGCGTCGAGTTTGGCCATGGCTTCGGCAATGCACAGGGCTGCCTGATCCAGATCGCCGGGCTGGCGGATGGCGGGTGTGATCCGCAGATGGGGGCGCGTCATCAGCGCGTCAAGGGCCGACGGCATTTCGGCCGCGATCCGGGTGGCCAGATCGGGGGCGGGGGCATGGGCAAAGATGTGTCGGCGCAGGTCGTCATGGTCCGGGCCGATCAGGTCAAGCCGCGCCAATGCGGAGTCAAATCGCGCAACAAGTGCGGGATGCAGGATCAGTGTGGCCAGGATCACTGCCTCGCGCAGGGTGTCGTCCAGTGGCGCGCTTTGCGCCAGTTGCGAGCGGCGGGCTGACGGGCTGGCGGGCAGGGGCGCTGCCTTTTGCCCGGGTTTCCAGGCCGCGCGAGGATTGCGGTCGGATATGCGCGGGGCGGTGCCGAAGAGGGTGGCACGCAGGCGGGACACTTCGTCGCCATAGTGACGGCGGATCGAAGGGTCCGCGATGCGCTTCAAGGCCGCGCGCAGGGTCTTGTCCAGCGCGGCCTTGCGCTCGGGGCTGTCAAAATCGCGCCCTTCCGTCTCACGTGCCCAGAGAAGCGCGACCATCGGCTGGGCGGCGTCGATCACCCCTTGCATGGCGGGCGCGCCTTGCGTCCTGATCAGGTCATCGGGGTCGAGCCCGGTCGGCAGCATGGCAAAGCGCAGGCCTTTGCCCGCCTCGAGCAGCGTCAGGGCCAGATCGATCACGCGCAGCGCGGCCTTGGTGCCGGCAGCATCGCCGTCCAATGCGATGATCGGCTCGTCGCTGATGCGCCACATCAGGCGCAACTGGTCCTCTGTGACGGCGGTGCCAAGGGCGGCGACGGTCGATTTGAACCCGGCCTCGGACAGCGCGATCACGTCCATATAGCCCTCGGCGACGATCAGGGGCTGGCCCTTGCCTGCGGCCTCACGCGCCGGGGCGTGATTGTAAAGGTTGCGACCCTTGTCAAAGAGGTCGGTTTCCGGGCCGTTGAGGTATTTGGCGCGGGCGTCTGCTGCCATCGCGCGCCCGCCCAGCGATATGGCGCGGCCACGCCCGTCGCGGATCGGAAAAATGATGCGCCCGCGAAAACGGTCATAAATCGATCCGTCATCCGCCTTGGCGCAAACACCGCTGTCCACAATCAGATCGGGGGTGATGCCCTTTTGGGTCAGGGCCTGGAACAAGGCCGCGCGTTGGTCGGGGGCAAAGCCGATTTCCCAGCGATCCTGCGCCTCGGGCGACAGGCGCCGCTTGACCAGATAGGCGCGGGCATCTGCGGCGGCGCTGGTTTTCAGCTGCAGGCGGAACCATTTCACCGCCTCTTCCATCACCGCCACCAGTTGCGCGCGGCGGTCGGATTTCTGTGCGGCCTGCGGGTCGCGCGAGGGAATCGGCATCCCGGCCTCGCGGGCCAGAACCTCCACCGCTTCCATGAAACCAAGGTTTTCGGTTTCTTTCACAAAGGTCAGCGCGTCGCCTTTGGCGTGGCAGCCAAAGCAGTAATAGTAGCCTTTGCGGTCATCGACGTGGAAACTGGCGGATTTCTCCTGATGGAACGGACAGGGCGCCCACATGTCGCCCTTGCCCAGATTGGACTTGCGCATATCCCAGGTGACCTTGCGCCCGACGATGGACGACAGGGACACGCGGGTGCGCAATTCGTCAAGGAAGCCGGGGGGTAGACTCATAGGCGCAGTATCCGACGCGCCCGCGCTGACGTCCAGTCGCGCACTGCAGTGGCGGCGGATGCCTTGGGCGGTGATCTGTCAGCCAGGAGCACGCCGCGCCGATCGTCAGAGTCCCAGCCGGTCCCGCATCGAATACCAGGTCATCGCCAGCACCAGCAGTGGCCAGCGAACTGCCGCGCCGCCGGGAAAACGGCGCTGGGGCAAGTTGGCCAACAGATCGAAACTGGCGCTGGTGGCGTTGACCGCTTCGGCCAGGATCTTGCCGGTCATCGTGGCCATGGCGATGCCGTTGCCCGAACAGGCCGATGCGGCAAGGACGTTGGGGGCGATCTGCATCAGCGCAGGCATGCGGTTGGTGGTGATGGCCAATGTGCCGCCCCAGGCATAGTCGATCCTGACGTCCTGCATCTGGGGATAGATTTCCAGCATCGGCTTTGTCACCACCTTGATGATGTCGGGGAACCGGTAGCCATAGCTTTCCCCACCCCCGAAAAGCAGGCGGTTGTCGTCAGAGAGCCGCCAGTAGTTCACGACGAACTTGGTGTCGGCGACCGCAACGGGTTCGGACAGGATCGCGGCGGCCCGCGCTCCGAGGGGTTCTGAAGCGAGAATGAAGTTGTTGATGGGCATGACGCGGGCGGAGTAGGCAGGAGCCAAGCCACCAAGATAACCGTTGCCTGCAAGGATCACGTGGTTGCAGTTGATGGCGCCGGAAGTGGTCAGGACCTGCGGTTTTGCGCCCGAGGTGACTTGCAGGGCTTCGGTCTTTTCGAATATGCGCACCCCCGCCGCTGCCGCAGCCCTGGCCAGGCCAATGGCAAACTTCAGCGGATGGATATGACCTGCGCCCGCATCGATATCGCCGCCCCTGAAGACATCGGAGCCGATCAGACGCCGGATCGCGGGTTGGTCCAGCGGTTTGATCTGCTCATAGCCGTAATCGCGCGCCATGCGGGCGGCGTAGGCATGGGCGTGGTGAACCTCCGCGTCGGTCCGGCAGGCATGGGCAATGCCAGGCCGATAGGTCACGGGCATCGCATGGCGGGTGATGAGGTCGCGGACCAGTGCGTTGGCGTCCTGGGCCAGGTCCCACAAACGCCGGGCGTCTTGCCGCCCCACCATGCGTTCCAGATCGTCCTGATCGCGGCGCTGGCCTGATCCGACCTGACCGCCGTTGCGACCCGATGCGCCAAAGCCCACGCGATGCGCCTCGACCAGGATCACATCATGACCGGCCTCGGCCAGATGCAGCGCCGCGCTGAGGCCCATGTAGCCGCCGCCCACGACGCAGACATCCGCCGTCTGCGCGCCTGCCAGCACCGGGAACGGGTCCAGCGGTGTGGCGGTGGCGGCATAGTATGACGGGGGGTATTCCCCCTTGCGGTCATTGGCGTAGAGCAGGTTCATACGTTCAAAAGCAGATGTTCGCGTTCCCATGGGCTGATGACCTGCAGGAACTCTTTGTATTCATTGCGTTTGACGCTGTCATAAACCTTGCAGAAATCCTCACCGACGACCTGTTGCAGCGCCTTGTCCTCCTCCAGCAGGTCGAGCGCATCACCAAGGTTCACCGGAATTTCGTCGCTGTCGATGTAGGCGGAGCCTGAAAATTCTGGCCGTGGGGCCTTTTTCTCCATCAGCCCCAGATAGCCGCAGGCGAGCGTGGCTGCGATGCCGAGATAGGGGTTGCAGTCCATCCCCGGCAGGCGGTTTTCAACGCGGCGGCCTGCGGGATTGCTGATCGGGATGCGCAGGCCGGTGGTTCGGTTGTCGCGGCCCCATTCCAGGTTGATGGGGGCGGCGAAGTCGGGGACGTAGCGGCGATAGCTGTTGACGTAGGGCGCGATCAGGGCAATCGCGCCGGAGAGGTGGTTCTGCATGCCTGCGATAAAGTGCAGGAACGCGTCGGTTTCCACGCCTTTGGGGCCGGCAAAGATGTTCTTTTCGGTTTTGGCATCCACGACAGAGGTGTGGATATGCATCGCCGAACCCGGCTCGCCTGCGATGGGTTTGGCCATGAAGGTGGCAAAGCAGTCATGACGCAGGGCCGCCTCGCGGATCAGGCGCTTGAAGAAAAAGACCTCATCGGCGAGGCGGATCGGGTCGCCATGGGCCAGGTTCAGTTCGATCTGGCCAGCACCGCCTTCTTGCAGGATGCCGTCGATTTCCAGACCCTGCGCCTCGGCATAGTCATAGATGTCGTCGATGACCTTGCCGTATTCGTCAATCGCCGACAGGCTGTAGGCTTGCTTGCCCGCAGCCCGGCGGCCCGAGCGGCCCATCGGCGGGATAACGGGTTGATTGGGGTCGATGTTGCGGGCGGTCAGGAAGAATTCCATCTCGGGGGCAACAACTGGAGTCCAACCTTGCGCGGCGTAAAGGTCCATAATCCGGCGCAAAACATTGCGGGGCGCGAAGGGTACGAGATTGCCTTCTTGATCCTTGGCGTCGTGGATGACTTGCAGCGTCACATCGGCTGTCCAGGGCGCGGCGGTGGCGGTGGTGAAATCCGGCTCCAAGATCATGTCCGGCTCGGTGAAGGCATCGAACGGGTTGTCGGCCCATTCGCCAGTGATGGTTTGCAGGAAGATCGAATTCGGCAGGAAGTAGTTGGTTTGATAGGCGAATTTCGCAGCTGGCATGGCTTTGCCGCGCGCAACACCTGCGATGTCGCCGATCACACATTCGACTTCATCAACCCGGCGGTCACCGATGTAGTTGCGGGCTGCCTCTGGCAGTTGGTCGGTCCATTTGGACATTTTTTCACACTGTTGGTTGTCGGGTTATTCCCCGGCGAGGCTGGGGACTTAGGGTCTTTTGGCCTTGAAGAAAGCAGCGATCTGCGCCGCCATCGTCT
>JBKJVF010000054.1:0-14573 GCA_046589965.1 Paracoccaceae bacterium | reverse complement strand
AAAAGCATGGCCAGAATTTGCGGGATGAACTTCATCATTGGGCGGGCTCCTCTTCACGCATCAACCAACCGGTGACCGACGCCTTGCGGTCGAGCACTTTTCTGGCGGCCGCAACCACCTCCTCGGGGGTGACGGCTTGCAGCGCGTCGGGCCAGGCTTTCACGTCCTCAATGGTCAGGCCCACGGACAAGGCAGCTCCGTAGTCCCGCGCCAGACCGCCCACGTTGTCGCGGGCATAGATCTGGGAGGCCTTGATCTGGGTCTTGATGCGGGAAAATGCCTCGGCGTCGGGGCCTTTGGTCACAAAGTCGGCCAGGACCTTGTCGGTTGCGTCCTCGGCTTCTCGCAACGACACGCCGGGCCCAGGCATCACCACAAAGCCAAAGGTGCCGTAGTCGATCGCGGTGCCATCGTAAAAGGCCGAAGAGTAGACGGCCTTTTGCGTGGTGAACTGCAAGGCGCGGGCCAGCTCCGAGGTCGTGCCGCTGCCGCCCAGCAGCTCAGCCAGAACGGTCAGGGCGGCTGCTTCTGACTGATCGCCGGGCTTGCGTTGAGGGGCCAGATAGTTGCGCAGCACATAGGGCTCAGACACACGGGCGTCCTTCAAGATGACCCGGCGTTCGGCCAGCGGCGGTGGCTCCTTGGGGCGGACGCGCGGAACGATCCCTTCAGAGGGTTTCAGCGCGCCATAATGCGCCGTCGCCATCTTGCGCACGTCTTCGGGCAGCACGTCGCCCGCGACGACCAGGATCGCATTATTGGGAGCATAAAACTTGGCATAGGTGTCATAGGCGTCCTGGCGCGACAAAGCCTGCATTTCTTGCCGCCAGCCGATGATCGGAATGCCGTAGGGATGGTTCAGAAACATCGCGGCGCGCATCTGTTCGCCCAGCAGCGCCCCGGGGCTGGAATCCGTGACCTGGCTGCGTTCGGACAGGATCACCTCGCGTTCGGTCACCACGTCCTCTTCGGTCAGGCGCAGGTTGCGCATCCGGTCCGCCTCCATCTCCATCATCAGATCGAGCCGGTCGGTGGCGATACGCTGGAAATAGGCGGTGTAATCCCACGAGGTAAAGGCGTTGTCGTCGCCACCCTGGCGTTCGACGGTGGCCGAAAACTGGCCAGCGGCAACATTGTCAGTGCCCTGGAACATCAGATGTTCCAGAAAGTGCGCAATGCCCGAATGGCCGATCGGTTCATCCGCCGCGCCGACCCGATACCAGATCATCTGGGTGGCAACGGGCGCGCGGTGATCCTCGATCACTACGACTTGCAGGCCATTGGATAAGGAAAAGTCGGTTACGGTTTCTGCAACAGCGGGGACTGCGGCCGCCAGCAAGAGAAACGGCAAGAACCTGAGCGTCTTCAAATCGGTCTCTCCCGAAGGGTCAAGATGTCAAAAGGTTAAGCCCTTCGGCGCGCCAATCAAGCCCGAGCCACGGGGAAGTGACCGCGTCGCGATGCCCGATTATTCTTTGGCTTTGCGCGGCGGTGCGGAAGGCGTCGGCAATCCGCGGGCGCGCCAAAAGGCAAGTTCCGCGTGCTGGTCGAGCGACTGCCTGCGATAGGCGCGGAAATAGACGTTGACGTCCAGAAGCCGTTCCAGAAGACGCCCGTTGTTGGTGCGGCGGTATTCCAGATCCTCGGTCGCAAGGGTGGTGCGGATATCGCGCTCGACACCAAAGCGGGCGGCTTGCGCATAAAGCGCACCATCGCCTGCCGGAATGCGGCTGCCTGCATCGGGGTTGCCGCCCAAGGCCACCACCGCATCTTCGAGCGGTGTCGGATCCGTGCGGTTGACGCCTCCGGGCGTTGGCGCGGGCAGCGAGGCCAGATCTTCAGGCAGGTCCAGGGCTTTGGGTGGCAAGATCCCGAACTCGTCGGGCCCTTGTGTGCCCGAACGCAGGTTCATCAGGCGCGGCTCACCATTGCCGCCACATCCAGCCAGCGCGAGAATCGCCACGGCAGTCAACGCTTTGACCCCCAGTGATGCCCGCATGAATGCCTCCATTTTCGCCTTTGTCCGTCTTTAACGCAAAGCTTCTGCCGCGTCACGGGGTCTTTCGGTTAGGCTTCTTATCGTCGCTTGTGCCGCCGGAAAACAGGACCAGCCCGATTGCCCCCGCAAAGACGGCAATATCCGCGACGTTGAAGGCGTAAGGGTTTTCGATACCGCAGCACGACATGTTCAAGAAATCCGCGACCGCGCCATAGACGATGCGGTCGATCACGTTGCCAAGCGCACCGCCAATCAAAAGCCCGCCCGCGATCTGCACGCGCAAAGATGGCGCCTCGCGACAGATCCACCACCAGACCCATGCGGATATCGCAAGCGCCAGAACGACCAGTGCCCAGCGCACGATATCGGCATTGTGCGAGAACAGGCCGAAATTGATGCCACGGTTCCATGCCATGCGAAACGTCAGGAACGGCGGAAACACTTCGATCACGCCGCGATCAAAAAGATTGAGGCCATGGACAACGGCCAGCTTGCTGGCCTGATCGATGGCAAAGGTGATTAGCGCGGTCAGCGTCAGAATACGCATGTCAGTGCCGGAAATGTCGCTGGCCGGTAAAGACCATGGCGATGTCATGTGCATTGGCGGCGGCGATCACATCTTCGTCACGCATCGACCCGCCGGGCTGGATGATCGCAGTCACGCCCGACTCGGCAATCGCGATCACGCCATCTGCAAAGGGGAAAAAGGCATCGGATGCCGCGACGGCGCCTTTGGCGGGCGACAGAGGCAGACCTTTGGCCTCTGTCATATCCTGTGCCTTGCGGGCGGCAATGCGTGTGCTGTCGATGCGGCTCATCTGACCTGCGCCGATGCCGACGGTGGCCAGATCCCGGGCAAAGACGATGGCGTTGGATTTGACGTGCTTGGCAACGGTCCAGGCAAACATCAGATCGTCCATTTCGCGCGGGGTCGGGGCGCGGTCGGTGACGACGCGCAGATCGGCCGGGCCCAGGACCGCAGAATCACGGTCCTGCACCAGTAGGCCGCCAGCAAGCTGTTTGAACACGGCCCCCTCCGCCTTGGGGTCGGGCAGACCGCCGGTTGTCAGCAGACGCAAATTCTTTTTCGCCGCAAAGATCGCGCGGGCGTCATCGTCGGCGCCGGGGGCGATCACCACCTCGGTGAACATCGCGGCGATCTCTTCGGCGGTCGCGGCATCCAGCGGCTGGTTCAGCGCGATGATCCCGCCAAAAGCCGAGGTCGGATCGCAGGCCAAGGCGTGGCGATAGGCCGCGACCAGACTGTCGCCCCGCGCGACGCCGCAGGGATTGGCATGTTTGATAATGGCGCAGGCAGGACCGTCGGCGGGCGCAAACTCTGCCACGAGTTCATAGGCGGCATCAGTGTCGTTCAAGTTGTTGTAGGACAGTTCTTTGCCCTGCCACTGATGCGCGGTGGCGACGCCTTCGCGCCCCGTGCCATCCGTATAGAACGCGGCGGACTGATGCGGGTTTTCACCGTAGCGCAGGGTTTGGCGTAACCGACCAGCAAAGGTGCGGTGCCGTGGTGCAGGAACCGCATAGACGGTTGTCATCCAGTTCGACACCGCCGCGTCATAAGCCGCAGTCCGGGCAAAAGCCTGCAGCGCCATGGCGGTGCGGAATGTGCCGGTGGTGGCGCCATCATGGGCAGCCAGCTGGTCTGTCAACGCGCCGTAGTCTTCGGGGTCGGTCAACACGGCGACAAAGCGGTGGTTTTTGGCGGCTGCGCGGATCATGGCGGGGCCGCCGATGTCGATGTTCTCGATGCAGGACGCCACGTCACCCCCGCGTGCCACGGTGTCCTCGAACGGGTAAAGGTTGACGATCAGAAGGTCGATCGGCTCGATCCCGTGGGCGGCCATCGCAACCAGATGTTCGTCATCGTCGCGCAAGGCCAACAGGCCGCCATGCACGGCCGGATGCAGCGTCTTGACGCGTCCGCCCATCATTTCGGGAAATCCCGTCACGTCCGACACGTCACGCACGGCCAGTCCTGCAGCACGGAGCATCCCCGATGTGCCGCCGGTCGAAATGAGTTCGACCCCCAGTCGCGACAGGTTGCGTGCTAGATCCAGAAGGCCGGTCTTGTCTGACACGGATATCAGCGCGCGGCCAATAGGCACGAGATCGGGCATTCAGGGTCTCCTCAGGGCGCGGCGGGCACCGGGATGTCGTCCCGGAAAAGGTCACGGATTGCGAGCGGAGTATCCTGTGCCTTGGCCAAGGTCCAGCCGATCCGGGTGTCGTACTGCACCGCGTTCTTGCCCAAGACAATCTGCTGCGTCGGGCGCGGCGTAATGCGGCCCTTTTCCAGATAGACCGACGGCAGCAGTTCAAGTTCGGCCTGCCCGTCATGCCGAAAGACCCATATCTCGCCGCTTTTCAGCGCCAGAGACACTGCCGTGCCGCCCAGATCCAGGTTGGCGTCGACGTCCGGATGGATGTGAAACCGCACCGAGACCGGTGTCCCGGCAAGCTGTGTGCGTGTCATGACATGTTCAAATCTGCGACGTTCATCGGGCGTGCCGGCGAGCAGGGATTCCTCGCCTGTCAGGTGGCGCCCGTCTGCCGACAACAACAACCTGCGCGAAGCGATAAGGCCATGCGTGCGTGCCCAACCGTCATGCGACATCAGAATTTCGACCCCGGCAGGGCCGGAAAACTGGCGCAAGGTGGTGATCTTGGCACGCTCGCCAAAGGTTTCGGTGTCACGTTTGGTGGCGCCAAATCTCGACGATGAGGTACCATCGACAGACAGGACGGAATGGGACGCGGTGGCCCGTCCTGCGCGCCGCCATTCTGCGCCAAAGGGTGTGCCCGATCCGCAGTTGACGATGACCGGGCGCCGTCCGGATGTCATCTCAAAGGCCGATGTCGAGGCGTGCGCGGTGGCACTGGCGGCACCGATCGGCGGGGGTGCCGCGTCGACGATGACCGTGGTGCGGCCTCCACCCAGGCGCGCGAACCCCATGGCAAGCGGGGGATGGGGCTGTGGCCTGACACCGCTCGCGCCCAAGGCCCGGTCCAGCCGACCTTCGAGCCCGCGACCGCCGCCGTGGAACCGGGCCAGCCCGCCATCGGCATGGCGCAGCGCACGCAGTCCCGGGGCGATGCGATCGATTGCGGCCAGATGGGCGGCCCCGGGCGTCCGTCCAGTTTCACCCAAGGCTTGCCCCGCCCAGATCAAAAGGTTGAAAACCTCGAGCAATTCTTCGGGGTTGCGGGTGGGCAGACCGCCCTCGGCATCGATTTCCTTGGTGCATTCCAGATCGAGCGCGGCACGCGCGGTTTCGGCGTGGTGTTCCATCCCGGTCAGTGACAATCCGGCGTAGATCAAACCCGTCAGTGCTTCGAAGCGGGGCAGACCGGGGGCTGCGGCGGGCCAGCGCCGCGCTAGGAACGCCGTCTGCCGTGAGATCGACTTGTAATAGGCGGCATGTGCCGCCTGATCGCGGCTGTTCAGCAGCATCAGGGCGTGATGAATCCAACGGATCAACCGACGACCGGTCAGATCGGGCGTCCAGCCGGGCCCGGTGCCCTGTCCATATCGGGTGATCCAATCCGAGGTCCAGGCCTGCGCGCGGACGCGAGCGGTGCCATCGCCAAGGGCCGCAAGGTCATCGAGCCAGCCAAAACCATGGGCGGCTTGGGCAAATGCAAGCTCCGGCGGGACGACGTCCCAAAGCGATGCGCGGGGGGCCTGCACCAGATGCCCGGCCAACAGGATGTTACCCGACACAAGTTGCTTGCCACGCGCGTAAAGGCCAATGCTCTTGGGTTCCGGTTGCGACACGAAACCCTTGGCTATGGGTGCGCGGCCCGCCCGCCAACTGGCCCAACGATTGCGCAGGACATCCGTCCGGGCAAAGATCGTAACGGTCGCGTTCACACTGCCCTACCCTTGTGCCTGTCGTTTGCCTTGCGGCGCCCGGTGTCCGGGTCTTTGCGGCGAAGATACCTTTGCAGGGCAGCGAAGTCACCCCCAAGCGGGCGGCGATCAGCGGGTTGGCAGACGGTCGGCAGGTTTATGCAAGGTGGTCTATGCGCGCCATGTACTGTGACAGGCGACCCACCTCGGACAGCCAAGATGCCAAAAGGCGCGGATCATGCGGTGCGGCGTGGACGCCTGCCGGAATCTGGCGGTTCAGAACCGACTCGACGGCCAGCGACACAGGAACCGATACCAGCCGCCCCATCGCTGTGCCGCGCGCATCGCCATGGGCATCCAGCGCCCAGGTTTCGTGAAAGACCGGAACCCCGGCGCGTTCCGCCTTGAGACTGACGAACAATACGACGCGGTCGGGTTCGTCCGGCGCATAGGCATTGTCACGCCAGAACCCTGCCGCCATGTCAGCCAGCCGGGCGTCGCCTGCCGGTCCGGACAAGGTCTCGATCTCGGCAAAGACGGGCGCCCATGCGTCGGCCCAGCCGTTCAGACGGATCGTGCCGCGGACGAAATCGCGCACCTTCCAGTCGGCGTCAAATCGGTAGTCCGCCATGAAAGGATAGCTGTCGCGATTGGGATAAACCTCAAAGCTTTCGGGCTGCGGCAGGGGCGCGTCATAGCGCGTAATGGCATCCCAGGGCCGGGCCACGCGCAACTCGCTGAAATTGCGCAAGGATCGGGACGGTGACCGCAATGCCTTGAGTACACCCAAGGGTGACCAGCTGAACTTGTAGCGAAAGGCATTGGGGATTTTCGGGACGCCACCGCAATAGGAGGTGAAACTGAGGATGTTGCCCGCGTGATACGCCTTGGAGCCACGGTAGCGGGCGACCAGATCATGCGCCATCAGATGGTCGATGCCAGGATCGAGGCCGACTTCGTTCACAGACACCAGACCGGCAAGTCGAAATGCGTCGTCGAGTTCACGCATTTCGGGCGCGATATAGGAGGATGAGACGAAGTGCGCGCCCTTGCCAAGGCAGGCTTGCGCAATCGCGACATGCTGGTCGGCGGGCAGCATGGAAATGACTATGTCGCCTGGCGCTATCGCGTCGGAAAGTGCCTCAAGCGAATAGGCGCGGATCACCGCGGGCAATGCTCCCACCGTCTCGCGTGCCTTTTCAATGGTGCGGTTCCAGACCGTGACCGGGTGACCGGCCTCGATCAGCCGGCGCAATCCCGGACCGGAGGAAAGACCCGTACCGCACCAATGGATTGTCATGTTGTTCTCCTTCAAAGTGTCGTGGTGTGGCGGTCGAATTCGGCTTTTGCACGTCCCCAGACGCCGGATTGCAAACTGCCCAGCGTCAAGAGAGATGGCAACAGCTGGCCCGCATAGTCGAGACTGCTTTCGAACGGCATCAGTGAGGGCAGGTTGTCGATCGCCATGACGTCAAGTGGTGGGGTCGTGGCGACGCGCAGGGCCGGGGCGTCCCAGTCGGTGGCGCGGTCATAGACCTTGATGGGCGAAAAGTCGGACGTCGGATCGCAGGCGATATCGCCGATGACCGTCAATTTGCGCGAGTCGGTTTTGGCGCTGGCGGGGACAAAGACCGGGCAGCCGGGGCGGGCGAGGATGCAGTTGAGGAAGATTTCATGCTGCAGCACCTCCGGGAACGGGCCACCGGTCGCAGTTTCGGCCATGTCCCAGCGGGTGACCGCGACACCCAACGCAGTACACAGGTCAGCCGCACCGGTCCCCACACGACCCAGTGCCCCGATGATGATGGCGCGAGGGCGGGAAAGACTGGCCAGCTCAGTGCCAAGTTCGTCCAGCAACGCCGCCTTGGACGGCACCTTGCGCACAGGCCCCGCGATGCCGCCGCGCTGTTGGGCAGCCCAGCATTTCAGGCTGACCGCAGCCCCCGCGTATCCGGCCCAGTAGCCGAAGGCAGCAACGCGGCGGCCGTCGTCGCCCACCAGATATTCCAGATCATACAGCGCTCCGCCGCCGGCCTTGAACCGTTTCAGCAACTCGCGCCCGGCGGGCTGGCCCTTGAAGGCATGGCCGAACATGATGTGGCGGTGCTTCAGAGGCGTGCCGTCATCGGGCAATTCCTTCAGGCCGAAGATGATCGCGTCGGCCGGGGCCTGCGGCCACAGATTCTCGGCCACGATGTCGCAGCCCGCCGCGCGGTACCCGTTGATCGCAATGGCACGCACCTTGCTGTCCTCGACCGAAACCCGCAGGCCCGCCCGGATCAGGCTTGCCGCACCCTCGGGGGTCAGGCCTACGCGCTCTTCGTTCGGGCGCTGTTCGGCGCGCACCCACAGATGGGTCATTCGGTGTCACTCACAAATCTGTTGGCGCGGGCATTCCGCAGGATTTCGTGCCATAATGTAGGTGACTGAAAAGGACTATCTGATTCTTTCGAGACGGGCTTGTCACGACGCGATATTTGAAGGTGAAGGTGTTTGCGACGGGCAGAAGGATGCCTAGATCGCTGTTGAAATGGTTGAGGTGTGATGTGCGGATCAAGCTGATAGCAGCAAGTTTGGCGATTGTCGCGGCGGTTGGGGCGTCAGCCGCATACCTCGCCCCGCCAGCCACCTTGTCGGACGAGGCCTTTGCGGCGGCCTACGCCTCTCCCTTGGCGCCGGTCGAAGGGCCGCTGACGGTCTATCATCTTGGCCATAGCCTGGTCGGCCGGGACATGCCCGCGATGCTGGCGCAATTGGTACCGGATCATGACTATGCCAGCCAGTTGGGCTGGGGTGCCACGATGAAAAGTCATTGGGACGGTGACGTCCCTGGATTCAAGGAAGAGAACGCGCATCCGTGGTTTGAAGCTGCTGAGCAGGCCCTGATGACAGGCCGGTTCGACGCGCTGGTCGTGACCGAAATGGTCGAAATCAAGGATGCCATCGCGTATTTCGACAGCGGCGAATATCTGGCTCGCTGGGCAAGACTGGCACGCAACGCAAACCCCGATGCCCGCGTATTTCTTTATGAGACCTGGCACAATCTGGATGACCAGGCTGGCTGGCTGGAGCGGATCGACACCGACCTTGGGATTTACTGGGAAGGGACCATCCTGCGACAGGCGATGGCCCACGACGGGGTTGGGACAGTCTATGTGGTGCCCGGCGGACAGGTCATGGCGGCCGTCGCACGAGAGATCGAGGCGGGTCGGGTTCCAGGGTTGACCCGTCGCGAGGATTTGTTCGCGATCCGCGAAGATGGCACACAGGATACGATCCATCCAAACGACCTGGGCGCCTACCTTATTGCGCTGACGCATTATGCAGTGCTTTACGGCAAATCTCCGGTTGGTCTGCCGCATGCGCTGCTGCGCGCGGATGGCACGCCTGCGCGGGCCCCGTCGCCCGAGGCGGCCCGCGCCATGCAAGAGATAGTCTGGCGGATCGTCACAGGTTATGGTCCGAGCGGAGTCACCCCGCAGCCCGCGGGTTAGGGGGCCAAAATGTCGCTGTTCCTGGCGCTTGCCGAGATCATTTTCGTCGGGGACGGGCGGATGGATCGCGATGTCGCCCGACTTGTCGAAGCGGGCCTCAACCAGATGGGCGGATCGGTTTCGGCGGCGATTGACACCATTGGCGGAGCGCCACTCGGGTACAACCTGGTTAACCAGTCTTCTGTCAATCTTGACGCAACCCCCCCGGAGGTCGAGGCGTTGAGCGAGCTCCAAAAGGGCGAGACACGGGCGTTGGTATTGTCCGAGGGACTGCCGTTGTCGACGATTGTCGCTTGGCACAAACCGGCGGAAGCTGTGGCAGATTATGCAGCCGTTGCGCGTGCAGCCAATCCGGATGCCCGGGTTTTTTATACCGAAACTTGGCACAGTCTACAGTCGGGCATCGCAGTCGACCTTGAGTCTGATGCTGGGTCAGATGTTCCCTGGCGCGAACGGATTGATCTGGACCGTGATATATGGCGGGCCGTCGCGACCAAGGCGAGCGCCGATCCCTTGAGCGGTGGGCAGATCGAGATGATCCCGGCCGGGCAGGCGATGGGGCGGCTCGCCGATGAGATAGCAGACGGCAAAGTGCCTGGCATTTCGGACATTCGTGACCTGTTCAAGGACGATGTCGCTACCAACGGGCGCGGTTCCTATTTTGTTGCAATGGTTCATCTGGCCGTGTTGACCGGCAAGTCGCCCGAAGGTCTGCCTGCGCGGATCTTGCGCACCTGGCCGTCACGGGACTGGGTGTTGTCAGATGAGCAGGCCGTAATATTTCAGCAGATCGCGTGGGACGAGGTGCAGGAATTTGACGGCCTTCCACCTTTGCAAATTGCCGAAACGGTGGTGCCCGCAGTGCAGCCAGTCACGTCGGCTGCGACAGCAGACCAGGACTTGCCGCCCGGTCCGATTCCGGACGTGATCGATCTGCCGGCAGTCAGCAATCCTGCCTTGGTTCTGGGCCTTGCCGGTGTGGCCGACTGGTCCCCGCAAATTCCGTTTCTGGACCTGATGAAGACGTCGCGCCCCTGGTTCGGTCATCTGCCGGGAGAATGGGGAGGCCGCAACTTTGACGATCTGGAACGCAGGGGCATCTTTGACGCGAACGGCTGGCCGACCAGTATTCCGTCGGACGTGACCGCCTTGTCGACGCTTGTGCTGACCGATCTTAGCGGCGACAGCAAAGGCGTCCGTGGGCGATATGTGCTGCGCTATCAAGGGCAAGGCAGCCTGAAGGTCGAAGGTATTGCGCGCGAGGTCGCGTCAGAGCCAGGCCGTGTGCTGTTTGATTACGAACCCGGGCCGGGTTTTGTCATGGTGACGATCGAGGCGATCAATCCGACCGACCCCATCCGCAACATTACCATCGTGCGCGAAGACCGGCTGGCCGCGTTCGATGCCGGAGAGGTCTTCAACCTCGACTGGCTTGCGCGCCTGCGCGGCGTTCAGGGCGTGCGCTTCATGGACTGGATGGCAACGAACAACTCCACCCAGACGCGTTGGGAGGATCGGCCGAGCCCGGATGATGTCACTTGGGCCGCCAACGGCGTCCCGGTGGAAGTGATGATCGCGCTGGCCAATGAATTGGACGCTGACCCCTGGTTCACCTTGCCGCATCTTGCTGACGACGACTATGTCCGGCAATTCGCACAGACGGTCCGCGACGGGCTTGAACCTGATCTGCAGGTTTGGGCAGAATATTCCAACGAAGTCTGGAATTGGCAGTTTTCGCAAGGCAACTGGGCCGAGGAACAGGGCAAGAAACGCTGGGGCGAACAATATGCCTGGGTCCAGTTCTATGCGCTGCGTGCCAGTGAGGTCTCAGCGATTTGGACCGAGGTGTTTGGGGCCGAGGCAGAAGCCAGGCTGGTCCGGGTGATTTCAACCCAGACCGGCTATCAAGGCCTGGAGCAGCAAATCCTGTCTGCACCGCTGGTAATGGGAGAGGGTTTGCCCGCGCCCGCCAAAAGCTTTGATGCCTATGTGATCGCGGGGTATTTCTCTGGAAATCTTGGGAAAGAGGACAAAGTGGCGGTCGTACGCGGCTGGATCGAAGAAAGCCGCGCTGCCGCCGAAAAGGCCGCCGTCGACCAGGGTCTTGAGACGGAAGCCGCGGCCGCATATGTCGCCGAACACAAGTTCGACCTCGCGATCCAGAAGGCCGCCACCGAATTGCGCGATGGCAGCGTGACCGGCGATACGGAAGATACCCTGGTCACAAGTGGGCGGGATAGTTTTCGCTATCAAGCGCAGGTTGCCAAAGATTATGGGCTGACACTGGCGATGTACGAGGGCGGGACACATGTGGTGGCGTTGGGTGAGGCCCTGGACGATGAAGAATTGACTGAGTTTTTTGCCGTACTGAACTATTCGTCCGACATGGGTGTGCTGTACCAGGACTTGCTGAAGGCCTGGGCCGATGTCACGGATGCACCGTTCAACCATTATGTCGATATTGGCGCGCCGTCCAAATGGGGCAGCTGGGGGGCAATGCGGCATCTGGGGGACACCAATCCGCGTTGGGACGCGCTTGCAACCGGATGTGGCGATTGCTGAGCGTCCTTATTCCCGCGTCAAACGAGGAACGCTATATCGACCGCTGTCTGCAGGCACTCTTTCAGTCGACGCCCGTCGGCATGCCGGTCGAGGCTGTCGTTGTGGCCAACGGGTGCGGAGACAGAACGGCCGATGTGGCCCGCGCCCAGCAGAAGCTTGCCGAAAAGGCCGGATGGAGTCTGGTCGTGCTGGACCTTGCGCAGGGGTCAAAGCCCGGCGCGCTGAATGCAGGTGACAAGGTGGCGCGAGGGGACCTGCGGGTCTATCTGGATGCGGACATCGTCGTGACTGCGGATGTCATGGCGCAGGTCGCGGCGGCCTTGGCGACAGATGCGCCCATTTATGTCGGGGCCACCCCGGTGATCCCGGCTGCGCAAAGTGCGGTGACGCGTGCCTATGGCCGGTTCTGGTCGCGGCTGCCTTTTGCCAAAAGTGTCGCCCCCGGCTATGGCCTTTTTGCGGTCAATGCGGCGGGCCGGGCGCGCTGGGACGCATTTCCCGCGATCATCTCGGACGACACCTTTGTGCGTCTGCAGTTTGAGCCGACAGAACGGGTGCAGGTGCCTGCACGCTATGACTGGCCGATGATCGAAGGCTTTGGCGCACTGGTGCGGGTCAGGCGGCGTCAGGATGCCGGGGTGCGCGAACTGGAAAGCTTGTATCCCGGTCTGCGCAACCGCGAAGGCAAGGCGCCGCTGGGGGCTGGACAGCTGGTGCGGCTGGCGCTGGCTGATCCCGTTGGGTTCACAACCTATGCGGCGGTTTCACTTGGTGTGCGGTTCAAGCGCGGTGGGGCGTCCTTTACCAGAGGTCGTTAGTTGTCTGTGCGCGCCTGCACAGAAATGGCGCGGTTTTTGTGGATGTTATCGGCGATTGCACAGCCTATCTCCGACGCAAGCACGTTCGGGCGCGATGCCGTGGACCAAGCGCAAAGGATGAATGATGGACACGCATATTCCAGGCCTGCACCATGTCACGGCGATCTGCGCCGCACCGCAGGCGAATGTGGATTTCTACCACGGCGTGGTGGGTCAGCACCTGATCAAGAAGACCGTCAACTTTGACGATCCGGGCACCTATCATCTGTACTATGGAGACGCGGCCGGCAATCCCGGGACCATCCTGACCTTTTTTCCGTTCGTGAATGCGGGACCGGGGCGGGCGGGTCCGGGGATGGCATCGGCCTTTGCCTACGCGCTTGACAAAGACCACTTTGCAGCCGCGGAGGCGCGCCTAGGAGCGCTGGCGCAGCACCGCGATGCGCTGGAAATGCGGTTTGGTTCCCGCGTGCTGTCGCTGCACGATCCCGATGGCGGGACTGTCGAACTGGTGGAGACGGATGGGCCTGCGGATGGGCACGCGTTCCATTCGGTCACGTTGTGGCAACGGGATACCGACCGGACGGCACGGCTATTGACGGATGTGTTTGGCTATGTGGCGCTGGGCGAAGAACGCGTGGGTCCTGTCACCCGGCTACGGTTGCAGGCGCCCGGTCAGGCGCGCGGTAATATCGTCGATCTTGTGCGCCATGATGCGCCCGTTCAGGGCCGTTCAGGCGCGGGCACCATTCATCACGTAGCTTTTCGTGCCACGACACAAGAGGCTCAGCTTTCCTGGCAGGACCGGCTTGCGACGGCGGGTCACCGCACGACCGAGGTGATCGACCGGCAGTATTTCAATGCGATCTACTTTCGCGAGCCAGGGGGCGTGCTTTTTGAAATCGCCACCGATCCGCCGGGCTTTGCGGTCGATGAGCCTGCCGATGCGCTGGGCCAGAGGCTGATGTTGCCACCCCAATATGAACCGATGCGGGCGCGGATTGAGGCGACACTGCCGCCGCTGGTCGCATCGTGATGGAGCATGTTGGCCCACAGACCGGCGCAAAGGCGGGGATTGTGCTGGCGCATGGGCGCGGTGGCACGGCGCGGGACATTCTGGGTCTGATCGCGGCCGCTGGGCTGTCGGATGTCGCGGCCGTCGCACCCGAGGCCCCGGGACAAAGCTGGTGGCCAACCTCTTTTCTTGCCCCTGCGGCCGACATCGCCCCTTTTGCAGGGCAGGCAATTGCCGCGATGTCCCAAGGGGTTGCGACGCTTGAGGCCCAAGGGTTGTCCCGCGACCGCATCTGGCTGGGCGGGTTCAGCCAGGGCGCGTGTCTGGCGCTAGAGACATTCGCGCGAGCCGGCGCTGGTCTTGCCGGGGTTCTGGCGTTTTCAGGTGGTCTGCTTGGGACCGATGATCTTCGCGGGGTCCCGGACGATGCGCTTTATGGTCATTCCCCCAAGGCGTTTGCCTATACAGGCCGCCGGGATGGCGCGCGCGTCTGGATATCGGTGCATGAGCAGGACCCGCATATTCCCTTGTTGCGGGTCAGGCAAAGCGTGACTGCACTGCAAGGCATCGGGGCCCGGGTCGATGCCACCATCTATCCCGGTGCCGGGCATCGGGTGATGCCTGCCGATCTTGCGGCCCTGCAATCCTGGCTTAGGGACTGACGCGGGCGTCGAGGGTTGCGAACAAGGCCGCAAGTTTGGCCGCCTCGGTATCGATGTCGTGGCGTGCAAGGACGCGGGCCCGGGCAGAGCGTCCCATTTCGGCCAGTCGGTCCGAGGGGGTGCGGGCCAGATCCGCGATGGCCGTTGCAAGG
>JBKJVF010000131.1:0-8744 GCA_046589965.1 Paracoccaceae bacterium | reverse complement strand
CCTTGAGCTTGTCCGCCTTCTCGGGGTTGAACCACCAGAAATCGAGTTCGCCCAATGCATAAGGCGGCAGGGTTTCGGGATGTTCAAACTGGTCGTAATAGGCCACCCAATAGGTCGGTTTGTACCATTGCGGGATCCAGAAGCGTTCGGACCGCAGCACCCGGTCCAGCGCTTTGACGGCGATGTCCAGCTCCTCACGGGTCCTGGCCCCTTCGACAAGGGTGGTCAGCTTGTCGAGCGCCGGGACATTCAGACCGGCCCGATTGCGCGTCGAATTGTTGGCCGTGACGGTGGCATAGGCCTGCTTCAGTTCGCTGCCCGGCTCATATCCGCCATTGATCGCCGAGGCCACGATGACATCGAAATCAAAATTTGGCGGGTCGCTGCGCTGGCTCATCTGTGCAGGGTCGACCAGCGAAAGGGTCGCATCGACGCCAAGGGCGCGCAGATTTTCGACATAAGGATTGATGACACGTTCAAAGGCGGGGCTGTCCTCGACGAACTCGACCTTCAGTGTCGCACCTTTGTCATTCCGACGCATCCCGTCGTCACCTGCAACCCAGCCCGCCGCATCCAGAAGCGCGGACGCCTTGCGCAGATTGCCGCGGTCCAGCCCGCGTTCCTCGGTCGAGACCGGCGCCATCACCACCTCATCCGTCAGGACCGAGGCGGGCAACAGGCCTTCGTCAACCAGCGGCTGCAGGATCGCGATCTCTTCGGGGGTCGGCATTCCGACCGCTGCCATGGCGGTGTTCTGCCAGATCGAATTGATCCGCTCATACAGGTCATAAAACAGCGTCTTGTTTGACCATTCGAAATTGAACATCAAGCCGATCGCCTCGCGGACACGGGGGTCCTTGAACTGCTCGCGCCGCAGGTTGAACAGAAAGCCCTGCCCCGAGGCGATGTTGCCGTTGGGCAGTTCGGCTTTGACCACCGTGCCGTTCGTGATGTTTTCAAAATCATAGGCGGTCGCCCAGTTCTTGGACGAGTTTTCCGCGCGGAACGTGTAGACGCCGGCCTTGAAACCCTCCAACGCCGCGGTATCGTCACCGAAGTACTCGATCCGGATGCGGTCGAAATTGTTCCGGCCGATGTTCAGCGGATGATTTGCGCCCCAGTAGTCGGGGTTGCGCTTGTAGATAATCTTCTGACCTGCCTGCAGGCTGTCGAGCAGATAGGCCCCCGTTCCGAGAAACGGGCTCAGGCTCGATTCTTCGAGATCCCGCTTGTTGGTGTCGTAATCCGCCCTCGAAAAGATCGGAACGCCCCCCGCCGATGCCGGCATGTCACGATAGCTGATGCCGGGCGCGAAGGTGAACTTGATCCGGTAAGGATCAAGGATTTCGACCGACTGGTATTTTTCATTGGCAACAGACCGGAACTCGGCGATGCCCTTGTCGCGAAACAGCTCATAGCTGAACAGCACATCATCCGCCGTCATCGGCGTGCCGTCCGAAAATTTCACATCCTTGCGCAGGTTGAAGATCACCCAGGATCGATCTTCGGGGTATTCCATCGTCTCGCACATCAGACAATAGGACGAACCTATCTCATCCGACGTGCCGGCAAGGAGACTTTCGTAAGGGATGGTCGACAGCGCAGCGGCAACGCCCTTGACGGAATAGAGGTTCAGCGAATCGAACGTGCCCGGTGCCCATTGGGAAATCTCGCCGCCCTTGGGTGCGTCTGGGTTGACGTAATCCAGTTGCTTGAAATCCGCCGGGTATTTCAGCTCGCCAAAGGTGGAAATGCCATGCGACGTGATCACGGTTTCCGCGCGGGCTGCCACTGTCATTGTTGCCAACAGCAGGATCGCGGCCCCGATGCCCAAGGCCAGACCGGAGGTCCGTTGGGGACGCATTGCCGCGGTCGCCGGTTTCGCGGCGGCGCCCAAGGGGACGGGTTTGGTTGACGTGGCATTGTGCTGCATCTGCACTTTCCTCACATTTCGACGCTGAGGTGCACGGTTGCTGCCCGCGATCCCCTATCCGCATACATTTATGCTAAATCTACGCTTGTCGATGGCTCAAGTTGCGTTTGCGTGATGGCACACGCAATAATGTGATCAGGCCGCCCTTTGGGGGGCGGCCCGATAGCAACCAAACCGGCAGTTGGTCAGGGTGTCGTCGTTTGCAGATAGGCGATCAGGTTCGCGCGATCTTCTGCCTTGGGCAGCCCTGCAAAGGCCATGATGGTGCCCGGCATGTAACCCTTGGGGCTGGTGACAAAGCTGTCAATTGCTTCGGGGCTCCACGGTTCACCCTGCAGCGCAAGGTTCGCCTCTGAATATTTGAAGCCTTCGATAGAGGCATGTCCGCGGCCAACCACGCCGTTCAGATGCGGGCCGGTGCCGTCGGTGCCGTCCAGTTTGTGGCAGGATTTGCACTTGGCAAAGACCTTTTCCCCTGCGGCTGGGTCAGCCGAGGCAAGCAGCGTGGCAAAATCGACGGCAGCCTCACCGCCCTCGGCGGCGGGTTCTTCGGCGCCGGTGTCAATCACATAGGCCTGGGCGTGTTCTTCGCCGTGTCCCGCCTCTTGACCGGCATAAATGCCTTCGGCGGCCAGGCCACCCAGAAGATAGACCAAAAGCGACCCGCACAGGGCCCCCAGTACTTTCGTCATCGTCATCGTGTCGAACATGTCGCGCCGTCCCCGTACCTTCACTTGCGGCGGTATCTATCGCCTTCCCCCACGCCCATGCAAGGTGTACGAGCGCGACCAAACGCCCCTGTAGGGCGAAAAGAGACGGAGACCGCGTCGAATGTCGGGAAAAATCGCATTTCAGGGAGAGTTGGGCGCCTATTCGCATCAGGCTTGCCAACAGGCGCGCCCGAATATGGAGGCGGTTCCCAGCACCACGTTCGAGGACGTCGTCGACAAGGTCGCAAGCGGCGAGGTCGACCTGGGCATGCTGGCGGTCGAAAATTCGACCTATGGCCGGGTGGCCGATGTGCATTCGTTACTGCCGCAATCGGGGCTGCATATCGTCGATGAGGCGTTTGTGCGCGTTCACGTCAACCTTCTTGGCGTTCCCGGAGCAAAGCTGGCGGACGTGACCGAAGCGCATGGCCATGTGGTGATCCTGCCGCAATGTGCGGGGTTCCTGCGCAAGCACGGTATTCTTGGCAAGGTCAGTTCCGACAACGCCCGTGCCGCGCGCGAAGTGGCGGAAATTGGCGACAAGCATCGTGCTGCCCTGGCAAGCGAGCTTGCCGCATCGATCTACGGCCTTGATGTGCTGGCCCACCAGATCGAGGATCAGGCGAACAATACCACCCGCTTTCTGGTGATGGCGCGGCAGGCCGACCACAGCCGCCGTGGCCAGGTGACCATGATCACCACCTTCACATTTCGTGTCCGCAACATTCCGGCTGCGCTTTACAAGGCAATGGGTGGGTTCGCGACCAACGGGGTGAACATGACCAAGCTGGAAAGCTATATGGTTGGCGGGTCGTTCACCGCGACCGAATTCTATGCCGATATCGAAGGGCACCCGGAAGACCCCAACGTTGCGCGCGCGTTGGAAGAGCTGCGCTATTTCACCAGTCAGATGAACATCCTCGGGGTCTATCCTGCGGACCGCCAGCGCGGCTAGGCGCGCCAGTCAACCGCCAGCCGCCTTGAAACGTGCCTCGATTTCACCGCCGAACTGGGCCAGGCGCTTTTCAAACCTGCGCACCATGGATTGCCTTGCGAGCCGCATCGACTGAAACAGCAACCTTGCCGACAGCGTCCGGGCCTGCACGTCCAGACTTGCCGACAGGCGCGTGCGTTGCGCGCTCATCGCCAAGGGCACCAAGGTCGCGGTTCCTTGCGCTGATTTGCCCACGAACGACACCACAATCCGTCCGGTCGGATCGAGTTCTGTCACCTTAATCTCCAGGCACCTTGGCTTGCCACGGAACGCGAATCGCGCGGTCCAGCTTGATCCGATGCCGGGTTCGGCAAGGCCATCAGTTCGGCGCACGTCCAGCCCCCGCCGAAGTGCGGCCCGCTCCCAGCCCTGAAAATCCAGAAGCACCCGCGCAACAAAGCCCAACGGCACATCGACATCATGCTTGCCATTGATCTTCATCGCAGGTCCCCACGCCGCCGGTCGCATTGCCGACGCGGCGCGCATCTTGCCTCAATCAAGAGTGTCCGCAAGCCACGCCGACATCAGGAACTGCGCAATTGCCCCATGGCGTGGCGGGCGGATCACCGCATGCTGCCCAGCCATGACCTGCAACAATTCTTCGCGACCAACCCAGAGCGCGTGTTCCAGTTCCACCGGGTCGAGCGTGATCTGATCGGTCAACGCCTCTGCCCGGCAACCCAGCATCAACGACGCGGGGAATGGCCACGGCTGGCTTGCCAGATAGCCCACCGCACCGATCTCGACGCCGGATTCTTCGGCCACCTCGCGGCGGACGGCGGCCTCCAACGTTTCGCCCGGTTCGACAAAGCCCGCCAGCAGCGAATACATCCCCTCGGGCCAGCCGGGACTGCGGCCCAAAAGCACGCGGTTCCCGTGCAGCACCAGCATGATGACAACAGGATCGGTGCGCGGGAAATGCGATGCGCCACACGCGCCGCAGTTCCGTTGCCAGCCCGCCTTTGCCGTGACCGAACGCGCCCCGCAAGCAGCACAAAACCCGTGCGATTTGTGCCATTGCAACAATGCTTTGCCGGTCGCGATCAACTCGGCGTCGCGTGGCGTCAGATGGGTCATTGCCAGACGCAATTCTTGAAACATCGCGTCGTCGGAAATGTCCGGATGGCGCTGCAGCGATCGGTCGGAAAAGCCTGCGGCGATATCGGCGGCGGCATCCGGCGCCCAATCCGGCAGATCACAGGCGAAACTGCCCTGACCGCCGTCGCGGCCAAGAAAGACTGTCTCGATCACGGCCGCGAAAACCGGGTGTTCGGACGGCAACCAGGCCGGCGACATATCCAACGTCATCAATGGCTTTCCGCGCCAGATTGGCAGGACACGACCATTGCGCCAAAGCGCGTCGATCGCGGCCGGATCATCGCGCAAGGCAGCAGCCCGATCAAGGCCCGATCCACCAAAGGTTACCGTCTCTGCGTTGCGCATGCTGCCTCGCGATTTGTCAGTGTCCGCGCCCCTGTTGCCACGTCTGATCGAAAGCGCCAAGCGACAGCCGTGGCGCCCGGTCCCAACTATGTCCGATTTACAACCTAAAGCTGACCTTTTCTCATGTAACTACCACTAAAGATTGCTAAATCAACTTCCGAATTTCAGGCTTTCAGCACGTGAGGGACCGATGAACCGTCCCGATCAAGATCAAGAGGAGCGGATGCACAAGATCGCCTGTACCATGATCGCCACGGATCTATTCCGGTGAACGCCATCGTTATGGCCAAAGGCCAGGAACCGATCCTGGGCGGTTTTGCGGCGCGACCGGAGGATGTCGCGCTGCGGATCATGGCGACGACCGATCTGCATGCCTATCTTGTGCCCTATGACTATTTCAACGACCGTCCCGTCGATAGCTATGGGCTGACGCGGACAGCAGCCCTGATCGGGCAAGCGCGCACCGAAGTGGCGCAATCGCTCTTGTTCGACAACGGCGATTTTCTGCAAGGCTCCGCCATCGGCGATTATCTCGCACGGGGCCGCACCCATCTTCCGCATTCGATGATCGCGGCGTTCGGCCAGCTTGGCTATGACGCGGGAACCCTTGGCAACCACGAATTCAACTATGGCCTGCCATTCCTGTTGCGGGTGCTGGCCCAAGCCAGGCATCCGATCGTTTCGGCCAATGTGATGGTGAAACGCGGCAAGGACGCCAGCCTCGACCAGCACTTTGTGCCCCCCTTTACGATCCTGGGCCGCAAGTTCGTGGACGGCCACGGCGCAGAACATATGCTGAAAATCGGCGTCATCGGATTCACGCCGCCGCAGATTCTGCTGTGGGATCGCCAGCATCTTGAAGGCAAGCTGCAGGTCCGCAGCATGCAGGATGCCGCACGAGCATGGGTTCCGCGACTTCGTCATGCAGGCGCGGATATCGTCGTGGCGCTGGCGCATACCGGCATTTCCGGAACATCCGAGGCGGCGGGCACGCCAGAAAACTGCGCGGTCGATCTTGCTGCGATCGAAGGCATTGATGTGATCGTGGCGGGGCACAGCCATCTGACGTTTCCCGGCCCGGATCATTGCAACAGCCAGGGCGTTGACCCGGCAAGCGGGCGGCTGTCGGGCAAGCCCGCCATTTTGCCCGGCCATTTCGGATCCCACCTTGGCATCATTGACCTGGCACTGCGGCAGAATTCCCGGGGCCGGTGGGTCGTTGCCGGGTCGCGATCACATCTGCGGGCCGTCTCGGACCTTGACCCACGCCAGCCCGTCGGACCGGCCAGCGAAAAGGTGCGCCAGCTTGAAGCGGCGGCCATCAATGTCCACCGCGCGACCCGTCGCTGGATCAGGCGCGAGATCGGGTATTCCAGCTACCGCATGCAAAGCTACTTTTCGCTGGTCGCCGACAGCATGACGCTTGGCCTTCTGGCGGCTGCGCAGGCCGACTATGTCAGATCAGCCCTGCAAGGAACCGATCTGGAGGCGCTTCCCGTGCTGTCGGCGGTCGCGCCCATCAAGGCCGGTGGCTGGGGCGGTCCGGCCAACTACGTGGACATTCCCGCCGGCCCATTGGCATTCCGCCACGCCGCCGACCTGTGCCCCTTCCCGAATACTGTCGCCGCCCTGCGCATCACCGGCGCGACACTTGCCGACTGGCTGGAACGGTCAGCGTCGATCTATCATCATGTGCCGCGAGGTGCCCGGGACGCGCCCCTGCTCAACGACGACTTTGCCAGCTTTCATCACGACCGCGTCCATGGCCTGGAATATGAGATCGATTTGTCGGTCAAGCCTCGCTATTCGCCGCATGGCGGTTTGCTTGCCCATTCCGCACGGCGCATCCGGAACCTTGCCTACGAGGGCCATGCGGTAAGGCCCGATGACAACTTTGTCCTTGCCACCAACAGTTTTCGCAGTGGTGGTGCAGGATACTATGTGAACGGTGACAAGGCCCATGTGGTGCTGGAAACCCGCCTGCTGGCCCGTGACATGCTGGCGCGTTTCATCCTTCAGTCAGGCACCGTTGCGGCGCATGATCCCCAACGCTGGCGATTTGCCGCGATGGGGCAAGGCACGTCGGTCACCTTCGACACCGCGCCCCTTGCGGCCGATTGCCTGGATGAACCGCTGACGCCGCCGTTGACGCCTTTGGGCATGACGCCCCACGGCTTTCAGCGATTTCGGTTGCATCTGTAACACTGCGGCATCTGCACCGTCGTCCAAAGGGTCGCGGTGGCGCGAAAACTGTCATATGGAAACCGCCAACAGCTACCGAAAGGGCCGCCTGGATGTATGACGCCGTACTTTTTGACCTCGATGGCACCTTGATCGACAGCGAGGCCGTGGCGATTCGCACCGGGCTTGCGACGTTCGAACAGATGGGTCACCCGGTCGATGCCACATTTTTCCACTCCATCATCGGCAGGGACAATCCGACGGCCAGCCGGATGATCGCGGCCGCCTTCCCGCACGTCAACGTCGACGCCTTGAACGCGGCCTGGACCGAAGGATTTCGGGCGGCGATGGCAATGGAAGTGCCGCTGAAGCCCCTGGTGCACGAAACTCTGGCCGCCATCTCGTTGCCGCGTGCCATCGTGACCTCGTCACGCCGGGACGAGGCCCGCAACAAACTTACGCTTGCGGCCCTGGACACCTATTTCGACAAAGTCATCGTGCTGGAGGATGTGGTGTCGGCCAAGCCCTCGCCTGACCCCTATTTGTTGGCGGCGCGCCTGTTGCAGGTCGACCCGGCGCGCTGTCTGGTGTTCGAGGACAGTGAAACGGGGGCCGAATCCGCTTTCCGTGCGGGGTGTGTCGTGGTCCAGATCCCTGACATCGTGCCAAGTTCAGGCCGCTGGGCACATCACGTCGCACCTGACCTTATGGCAGGTGCCGCCGCTGCTGGGCTGCAACTTTACCCGCTTTAAAGCGCCACCACCGCCCTTGGGGCGAAAAGATAGGGCGCGATGATCCCGCAGGTATCGGCCAGCGGCAACAGGGTGTCCGGCACCGCCATCCCGATCACTTCGCGCATGAATGTGGCGCGGGCCGCACACCGGGCCGCCACGTCGGGGAATAGCGCCGACAGATCGGACCGCAGTGCTGCGTCCGCCAGCACATAGCCGTCTTCCATCCGCGTCGATCCCCAGGTCGGATGGCCGGGGATCACATCCATCTGCATGGCCATCCCGGAGGCCAGCGGAATGTCAGACCCGGCTGAAATCGGCGAGGACATCCATTCATCGATCCCGATCAGGTGACCGGGGTTCAGCGTCACGCCATAGGTCCCAAAGGGCAGCGCCCTTTGCATCGCGTCCCAGACCTCGCCCCCCGCAACACCGGGACGCATCAGCGCGCACCAGTCTGACATCGCCCGCAGATAGGGCATGACAAAGTCGTCGACATAGCCCTTGGCCGTTGAAGGCAAGTCGCCCGCGGCACGTGCCAGCCAGCCTGAGCGGCAGATATTTGATCGCCAGTGACAGACATTGAACGAAATGGGATGGCCCATTTGCAGGATCTGCCCACTGGCGCTCGACAGGCCCTGATCGGCGCGCGCACCCGTCGCAAAGGTGGAGTGGCAGCCCAGCGGCAATCCACCGACCTGCGCCGCCATCGCCGCCTCGAAATCGGTCATGCCGGGGCGGAAAGCATGAGC
>JBKJVF010000102.1:0-3091 GCA_046589965.1 Paracoccaceae bacterium | reverse complement strand
CGGAAATGGCATGCCATGGGTGATGATCGTGCTTTCCAGCGCAACAATCGGCGTACCATGGGCGCGCGCTTCGGCCACCTCGGGGGAATAGACGATCGGCAGGGTCATGGATGGGGCTCATGCAGGGTCGGGGGGATCGCGGGGCCACAGACATAGTTCGAAAAGGTCGCGACAAATCCCGCGCGTTCGGGCGAACAGACCATCGGGCCGACGGTCGCCGGTCCGTCTGGCAGATAGGCAAGGCGAACCATGCGCCAAAGCCCGGATGGTTCGCGAACATCGACGCGGATCGCACTGCCGTGTCGCGTGAGGCGCAGGGTGATCGGGCTGGCGGGAAACCCAAGGGGAAGCGTGGCCCAGTCCGAATGGCCGTTCGTCACAACGGCAGAAAAGACCGCCTGACCGTCGGTATGTTCGATCCCCGCCTTGATCCAATGCGTATCGGACAGGCGCAGCATCAGTCCCGCCTGATCATAAAGCGTCTGATAGTCGGCGTTGATCGTGACGCGGACGGTGAAATCGCCGGTGACAGGCTGCCCAAGATGGTGCCCGGAATGGCGGACAAAGCCATAAAAGGTCTCGCGCCAGAAATCGGTCTTGGCGCCGGTGGTCACGGTCAGGCCGTCAGGGCCCTCGACGACAGCCAGCGGCGGGTTCAGCCAGGTCATATCGGCAAATGTCATGATCCGATCTCTCCCGAGACATAGTCGGCCGCCGCATGCAGGGCCTGCGCAAGTGCGGCCTCGCGTGTCGCCCCGCGGGCTTCGGCGACGATATGGGCGGCCAGGAATGTATCGCCCGCACCCGTGACGCGTGTGACAAGGACGGGCGGCGGCTGGCCTTCGATCACCCCTTTGCCGCGACGACCCTCGGCCGCCGTTTTGCCGCCATTGGTCACCAGTACCGCCGCCGCACCGCGATCAAGCAGGGCCATGGCGGCATCTGCGGCGGTCGCGCTTTGGACCTTGGACAACAGGTTCGCCTCTTCAAGATTGACATACAAGGTGGCCGTCGGGTGGCGCAGCAAGGGCAAAAGCCGTTCGGCCTTGCCGGGCGAGGCGGGGGCGACACGCAGATCGGCGCGCGCAAAAAGGGGTGAGGCAGCGATGTCGGCAAGCAGCGCCTCGGTCAAGTTGCCATCAAGGGCGATCAGGCCGGGCCAGGGGGCCACCGCAGACCCCAGCCGCCCGTCAGCCAGGGGACGCAGGATCTTGTCGCCCGCGGCCTCCAGCGAATGCGCGTCGGCGACGGCGGCGATCAGGCCGTTGGCCCCTTCGATGGCCATGTAGCGGTCGGTTGGCAGATCGTCGGATCGGTAAACATTCGCGGTCAGCAACCCCAACCGGTCACAATCGGCAACCAGTTCATCCCCCTCGGCGTCGCGCCCGATGGCCGTCAACAGGGCAGGGGTCATGCCGAACCGGCGCAGCGTCATCGCGATATTCATCGCGACGCCACCCGGCAACCGCGTGATCCGCCCCGGCACGTCAGAGCCAAGCCGCATCGACGTCGGAGAGCGCCCGATGATGTCCCACAGGATGGAGCCGATGCACAGGATGTCGGGTTCTTTCATGGTGGGGTGATGGCAAAGCGCGCTGCCGGATGCAAGGGGTCCGACAGGGCCAAGCTGCCGGGGCGTTGGTGTGTCTCAGATAGCGGGATGCAACGCCACATTGAAAACAAACAGGAATTTTTGCCGAACTGGATTTCACCCTGAAGTTGTAGACGGGCGATCGCGAAACTACTTTGCAGATTGGTCGCGATGGTTTATGGTGCGACCCGCATCAGGCATTATTCTGGTTGATGTCTTTATTTTTATGTTGATATTTTACTGGAGGTTTACATGAAAAACTCTATGGAGTTTTGGAGCGACGTTTGCCTGGAAGTTGTGCGCCGGGATTTTACCAGAAAATCAGATGGGACCGCCCCGCCGACTGATCAAGGCGGGCCGACCCGAACATCTCGGGCGTTAGCGATTGCGCATCTTGCGATCCATGACGCCTGGCTTGGGACAACCAATCCCGCAGATACCTATCTGCAGCGTCTGGCAACCCCTGTCGCGTTGCCAGCGGCGCCAGATCCAATCAGCAAGGATTCCGCGATCGGAACAGCGGCGGCGGTCTGTCTCGCCACGCTTTATCCCTCGCATGTGGCGTATATCAACCGGATGTCGACGGTCTTCATCGACCTGAACCCGGTCGCGGCAGAGCGGGACGAAGGGCATCGTTATGGCGAGGCGGTGGCGCATTCCATGATGGCCCTGCGCGCGAATGACAAGTCCAGCGCCAAGATGGCCTACCGCCCATCGACCGCTTATGGACGTCACCGCGAGGACCCCTATGCGTCGGGTCAAGGATTTCTGACGCCGCAATGGGGCGATGTTGCGCGGTTTTGCACGCCAGCACGGGTGCCGTTGGACAAGCCTCCGGGCTATTCCGACGCGGACTATCTGACGAATTTGGACTACCGCGCCGACCTCAAAGAGGTCAAGGAAGAGGGCGCATTGCTCAGTGCAAAGCGCAAGCCCGAGGATACCGCCATCGGGTTCTACTGGGGCTACGACGGCGCCAACGAAATCGGCGTACCGCCTCGGCTGTACAATCAGATTGCGCGCGCCTGGCTGGACAAGCACCATCCCGGCGACATCGACAAGGCGGCCCGACTTTTGGGCATGTTGAACGCAGGGCTTGCCGATGCGGCTATCGACGCCTGGTACCACAAATACGCCTACAATCTGTGGCGTCCGGTGCTTGGCATCCGTGAGGCTGCCAAATCAACCGGGCCCGGCGCCGTTGCAGGACCCAAGGCCGTCACGACGGCTGGTCCGGATATGGGTGATCCCGCATGGGCACCACTTGGCCTGCCCAAATCCAATGAACCCGGGCCGCGTGCCCTCAGCCTGACACCACCCTTTCCGGCCTACCCATCCGGACACGCCACCTTCGGGGCAACGCTGTTTCAGATCTTGCAGCAGTTTTCCGGCGGCGTGCCAATGACCCTGCAGCAAGTTCTGGATGCATCAGGGCCACAACCTGCCGTGGCTGGTCAGGAGTTTGACTTTGTGTCCGACGAACTGAACGGCACCTCGGTC
>JBKJVF010000210.1:0-6016 GCA_046589965.1 Paracoccaceae bacterium | reverse complement strand
AGGCGATGGTGCGCGGGTTGCCGATGGTTGTGGAAAGTCCGTCCGACCTGCCAGCGCGGGCGCAGACACTTTACGGGGCATGGCTATGTGGCATGGTCCTTGGACAGGTGGGCATGGCGCTTCATCACAAGCTGGCGCATGTGCTGGGGGGCACGTTTGATCTGTCGCATGCCGAAACCCATGCGATCCTGCTGCCCCATACCGTGGGCTACAACGCTATCGCCGCTGCCGAGGACGTTGCCCCCCTGCGCGACATGCTGGGGGGTCCGCCAAGTCTGGGCCTGCATGCCTTTGCGGCATCCCTTGGCGCGCCGATGGCCTTGCGCGATCTGGGACTGGCCGAAGCAGACCTTGACCGTGCCGCCGATATCGCGGTGCAGAACCCGTACTGGAACCCCGCACCCCTGACCCGCAACGGCATCCGCAGCCTGCTGCAAGCCGCCTGGGCCGGGGAAGCGCCGATCTGACATCCGTTTCTTTGGGAGGAGAAGCCCATGCCGTCCGCAGATATCACCACCGATGTTCTGGTCATCGGCACCGGGCCCGCCGGGTCCGCGACCGCCGCGCTTTTGGCAAGCTACGGCATCGATGTGATGGTGATCAACCGCTATCGCTGGCTGGCCAACACCCCGCGCGCGCACATCACCAACCAGCGCACGATGGAAGTGTTGCGCGACTTGGGTGTCGAGGACGAGGCCTATCTTTTCGCCACCCCCCAACATCTGATGGGCGAAAACATCTTTTGCGAAAGCGGGTGAGGAAATCGGGCGGATGAATTCCTGGGGCACGCATCCGATGTCCAAGGCCGAACACCTGCTGGCCTCGCCCACGCAAATGAACGACTTGCCGCAGACTCTGATGGAGCCGCTGCTTTACAAAACCGCCTGCAGTCGTGGCGCGCAGGGTCGGATGTCGACGGAATACATCAGCCATGTGCAGCACGAGGGCGGCGTGACCACGACCTGCCGCGACCGGCTGACAGGTCAGGATCTGACGATCCGGTCCAAGTATCTTGTCGGTGCAGATGGCGGCAACTCGCTGGTGGCAGAACATGCGGGCCTGCCGTTTGAAGGCCGCATGGGCGTCGGTGGCAGCATGAACATCCTATTTCGTGCCGACCTGTCACGCTATGTCGCCCATCGCCCGTCCGTGCTCTATTGGGTCATGCAGCCGGGTGCCGATGTTGGCGGCATCGGCATGGGGCTGGTGCGGATGGTCAAGCCATGGACCGAATGGCTGATCGTCTGGGGCTATGACATCAGCCAGCCTGCCCCGGTCGTCGATGCGGCGATGGCAACGCAGGTGGCGCGTCAACTTGTCGGCGATCCGGACCTGCAGATCGAGCTGATTTCGGCCAGCACCTGGACAGTCAACAACATGTACGCAACCCATATGCAAAAGGGGCGCGTTTTCATCATGGGGGACGCGGCGCACCGCCATCCGCCATCGAACGGGCTGGGGTCGAACACCTCGATCCAGGATGCGTTCAATCTGGCCTGGAAGCTGGCGGCGGTGATCAAAGGGCAGGCAGGGGAGGGACTTTTGGACAGTTTCAGCACCGAACGCGCGCCAATTGCCAAGCAGATCGTGACCCGTGCCAACCAGTCCATCGGCGAATTTGGTCCGATCTTTCAGGCCTTGGGCATGACGGGCGGGACCGACCACGCCAGGATCAAGGCCAACATGGATGCGCGCTGCGATGCGACGCCCGCCGCCGTCACCCAGCGCGCGGCATTGCGCGAGGCCATCGCGTTCAAGAAATATGAATTTGACGCCCACGGGGTCGAGATGAACCAGCGCTACAGGTCCGGCGCGGTGGAAACGGACGGCCAGATGGAACCGGCGTTCGAGCTGGATGCCGAACTGCATTACCAGCCCACCACCTGGCCCGGCGCGCGCCTGCCGCATGTCTGGTTGTTTGATGCGCATGGCGGGCGGCATTCCAGCCTTGATCTCTGCGGGCATGGGGCGTTTACCTTGTTCACCGGGATCGGCGGCGAGCCTTGGGTGAAAGCCGCGTCCGCAGTCGGGGCGGAACTTGGACTGCCGCTTCGCTGTCAGCTGATCGGTCCGCGTCGTGACTGGCTTGACCAGACCGGGGCTTGGGCGCGGGCCTGCGAAATCGCCGATGCAGGCTGCATGCTCGTGCGGCCGGATCATCACGTCGCCTGGCGGGCAGAGACACTTGCCGGCGATCCCGCCGCTGAACTGCGTCGGGTCCTGACGACAATCCTCGGGAGGGCTTGATGGCCAAACGTGAGTGGACGACCTATCCCTACTTCGAAGAGGAAACCTCTGCCGATGTGGTCATTGCGCGCATGGGACCAGATGCCGATCCGCGCCTGCGGACGGTGATGACATCGGCGATCACGCATTTGCATGCCTTTGTCAAAGAGGTCCGCCCGAACCATCAGGAATGGCTGGCGGCTATCCAGTTCTTGACCCGGACGGGGCATATGAGCACCGACTGGCGGCAGGAGTTCATTCTTTTGTCGGATACACTTGGCGTCACCATGCTGGTCGACGCGATCAACAACAGCCATGGCGACGGGGCGACCGAAAACACCATCCTGGGGCCGTTCTATGTCGAGAACCCTCCGCATTACCCAAACGGCACCAATATCTGCCTGGATGGCAAGGGCGCACCCTTGGTGGTGCGGGGGCGGGTCCTCGACACCCTTGGCCACCCTATTGCCGGGGCCACCGTCGATGCCTGGCAGACCAATGAGGACGGGTTTTACGATGTGCAACAAAAGGGCGTCCAGCCCGACATGAACCTGCGCGGGATATTCACCACCGATGCCGATGGCAGCTACTGGTTTCGCACGGTGAAACCGCGCTTTTATCCCATTCCCGACGATGGTCCGGTCGGCCAGCTGCTGGTGGGCATGGGGCGCGGCCCGAACCGCGCCGCCCATATCCATTTCAAGGTCAAGGCACCCGGGTTCGAAGAGGTGATCACCCACGTCTTTCCGCCCGATTGCCCCTATCTTGAGACGGATGCAGTGTTTGGCGTCAAAGAGACGCTGATCGGCGACTTTCGCCATGTCGATGACGCGGCAGGTGCGGCGGCCTTGGGCTTTGGCAATCCGTATTGGGCGCTTGACTGGGACTTTACCCTGGCGGTGGCCAAATGACCGCGCCTTGCATCATCTGCGTCGCGATCACCGGATCGTTGCCGACCAAGGCCGACAACCCGGCGGTACCGATCAGTATTGCCGAACAGGTTGAAAGCACGCATGCCGCGTTCGAGGCAGGGGCTGTCATCGCCCATTGTCATGTCCGCGATGATGCCGGGCGTCCCTCATCGGACCCCGACCGCTTTGCCGCCCTGCAAGACGGCATCCGCGCGCATTGCCCTGGCATGATCATCCAGTTTTCGACCGGCGGGCGTTCGGGGGCGGGTCGCGAACGTGGCGGCATGCTGCCCTTGCGCCCCGATATGGCGTCGTTGACGGTGGGGTCGAACAACTTTCCGACGCGGGTCTACGAAAACCCACCCGATCTCGTCGATTGGCTGGCTTCCGAGATGCAGGCCAATATGATCAAGCCAGAGATCGAGGCTTTTGATCTGTCGCACATCGTGCAGGCGGCGGCGATGGCGCGGGACGGTCGCCTGGTGGGGCCATTGTATGTCCAGTTCGTGATGGGCGTGAAAAACGCGATGCCTGCGGATGAGGTGATCCTGGACTTTTATGTCGCAACCTTGCGGCGGCTCGCGCCGGATGCGTTTTGGTGTGCGGCGGGGATCGGGCCTGCGCAGCTGACCCTGAACGAATGGGCGATTGCCAAAGGCGGCCACACCCGTACAGGGCTTGAGGACAATGTCAGGCTGGACCGGCACACGCTTGCCCCATCCAACGCCGCATTGGTCCGCCGCGCGGTGGAACTATGCGACAAGCATCAGCGCCCCGTCGCCACCGCATCGCAGGCCCGCCAGATGTTGGGGCTGCGGATGGCATGAGGATGCTACCCCTCCAGCACCCGGGTCAGTTCCGGCTTCAGCGCCAGAAGTGCGGTGGCGACGGCCTCGCGCTGTTCGGCAAAGCGGGTCGAAGGGATCGGGACGGAGATCGCGTGCAGATCGCCCGCAAGGTCGGCGAACGCGATGCCAAGCGCGGAAATGCCGTCGGTGTGGTTGTCGAGGTCTTCGGCCAGACCCTCGGTCCGGATGCGCGTCAGCTGGGTCAGAAGTGCGGGCCAGCCCGCCGCATCGCCGTTCCATTCGGCCAAGGCCAGCGCCTCGGCCCTGGGTTCAGGCATTATTGCCAGACAGGCGCGGCCATTGGCGGTGGTCGTCAAAGGAAACACCTCACCCACCGAGGATACCGTGCGCAACCGGTGGCTGCCGGGCACCTGATCCAGAAAGATCATCTGCCCGCCGCGCAGCACCGACAGATCGACCGTCTCGCCCAAGGTGTCGCGCATGCGGGCCAGGTAGGGTCGGCACCGGTCCACGATGTTGTAGCGCGCAGCGCGGGCAAGGGCGTGCAGTTCCGGTCCGAGGCGGACGCCGTTGCCCATCGTCTGCGCGATGACCAACCGTTCTTCCTGCAAGGCCGCGACGATCCGCTGGACTGTGGAGCGCGGCAGGCCCGCACGTTCGGCGATCTGGCCAAGGCTGAGGCCGGAGGGATCGTCCTTCAGTGCCCGCAGCACGGCAGCCGCCCGTGCGATCACCTGAATGCCGCTGCGTGTGCTGCCCGCGCCGTCGTCCATCGCCTGTTGTCCCTTTGGTTCCTGCCGCACCTGATGACACCGCCACCCGCCCCGCGCAACCCGCGATGCGGTACAACCCATCCCTATATGACAAACAATTTGACCACAATGCGGGACGTATGTATCAATATGCGGTACAGGTGGAGGAGCCATCCTGCAGGATCTGATCGGCTGGACATCGCGTCGGCGGTGCATGAGGGGATAAGCCAATGGTAAAGGTGCGCGGCATCGAATTTCAGGGAAACCTCGACAACCCGATGGGGCTGGAGTTTTACAACCTGTCCCACCGGTTCGGCTTTCAGCATCCGAACTGGCCTTATTTTCAGGACGTGAAGATCGAGCGTATCCACTACATGGCGAAATCTGGTGTGCTGTCGCAGCGCATCACCACCACGATGCATGCCACCACCCATATCGACGCGCCCGCCCATGTGGTGCAGGGCACACCCTTTATCGACGAAGTGCCGCTGCCGCATTTCTTTGGCACCGGGCTCGTGGTGTCGCTGCCCAAGAAGAAATGGGATTTCATCACCGGGGAAGATCTGGAAAAGGCCTGCGGCCATGCGATCCGACCGGGGGACGTGCTGATCATCAATACCGGCTGGCACCACCAGTATGAGGACGGCGACTATTTCCCCTACTGTCCGGGTTTTGTCCCTTCGGCAGGCGAATGGATGGTGAAAAAGGGCGTCAAGGTCGTGGGCCATGACACTCAAGCCAATGACCATCCGCTGGCCACCGCGATCGGGCCCCAGCGCAACGGACCTTTGCTGCCGCATCTGGAACAGGAATGGCGGGACCATAGCGGTGGCGGCGACTGGAAAAAGGACTTTCCGCTATGGGAACCCGTGCATCAGATCCTGTTCAAGAACGGCATCCTCGGCATCGAGAATGTCGGCGGCGATCTGGATGCCGTCACGGGCAAGCGCTGCACGTTCGCATTCTTTCCCTGGAACTGGGACCGGGGTGATGGCTGCATCATTCGGCTGGTCGCGATGATCGACAAATCGCAAAACTACCGGATCGAGGCGGGGGCAAGTTTCTGATGCTGGTCAAGCGCTTTGCCGATGCCAAACCCTATGAGGCGCCGAACCATCGCGGCGTTCTGGGGCTGCGCCTGCAGGGATGGGAGGACGGGGGGCCCACAAACCAGTGGCTGGGCTATTCGCAGTTCCTGCCTGGTGGCGGGGCAGGGCCGGACTCGACCCCGTTCGAGAAGGTCTACCTTGTGATCGAGGGCGAGATGACCGTGATCGTGGGCGGTCAGGAGGTCGTGCTTGGCCCGATGGACAGCTGC
>JBKJVF010000075.1:0-9911 GCA_046589965.1 Paracoccaceae bacterium | reverse complement strand
ATCTGGCGGACGGGATTGCCGGTATGGATGCCGGAGACGCCCTCGGGCAGGACCGTGGGCCAGGTGCCACAGGCAACCCGATTGACGCGGCGCGCAAAGACCTGGTTCACGCGGCCTAGAACGCCGTTCTGTTCATGGATCATGCGCGGTTTGCGCAGGATCCAGGCCGCCGCAAGCGCAGGGATCGAGGGATAGCCGCCAAACCCCACGACGACGGCAGGCGGATCGTACAAAACCCGCCATGTCGCCGCGATCACGCCCCCCGCGATACGGAACGGGACGGTCAGTTTCGCCAGAGTGTCACCACGCGCAAACGTGGCGGAGGCGAGTTCCACCACTTCGACCGCCGGGGGAAAGCCGCCTGCATAGCGCGCGCCCCGCGCATCAGTGGACAGCTTGACACGCCAGCCGCGCGACAACATCGCCTCGGCCAAAGCCTGGGCCGGAAACATGTGCCCCCCCGTGCCCCCCGCCGCGATGAGGAGGAGCGGCGACGTCATCCGCGTCCACGCCCCTGAAAGACATCGCCGATCTGGCCCTGCGGCCGGGTTCGGGTCAACGCGAGCAGCATGCCAATGGTGATGCCCGCCGCGATGATCGATGACCCGCCATAGCTGACAAAGGGCAACGTCATGCCCTTGGCCGGCAGCAACCGCACCGCGACGCCCATGTTGATCATCGCCTGCACGCCAAAGATGCAGGCCAGCCCCGCCCCCGCGAGCCGCACAAAAGGATCACGCTCCCGCGTCAGGCGGATCAGGCTGCGCACGACGATGGTCGCATAAAGCGCCAGGATGATCATCACCAGGATCAGGCCGAACTCTTCTGCCGCGACGGCGATGATGAAGTCGGTATGGGCATCGGGCAGCGACCATTTCACCTGCCCCTGCCCCACGCCGACGCCAAAGAGCCCGCCTTCCTGGATCGCGTTCATGGCATAGCCAAGCTGCGTGCGCGGATCGAGGTCGGGGTTGAGAAAGCCGTCGATGCGGCGGGCAAAGTGTTCGGAATTCTGATAAGCGATCAGCCCCGCACCACCCGCCAGCGCCACGACCGACCCGATCAACAGGAACGGCGCGCCGGCAATGAAATAGACCACGCCCCAGGCGAAAAGGACCAGGATTGCCTGACCAAAGTCGGGCTGAAAGGCCAGAAACGCCACCACGACAAGTGTGATCGCGAAGGAGACCGATTTGCCGGGCGGGCCCTGCACGTCCTGGCTGGCCGCGATCAACCAAGCCACCAGCACGACAAGCCCCGGTTTCAGGAATTCGGACGGCTGGACCGATGCAAAACCCAGGCTGAACCAGCGCACCGCACCCTTGCCGAAATCGGTGCCAAGGATGGGCAACAGCGCCAAGGCAATAAAGGCGACAATAAAGCCCAGCACCCCCGCCCTGCGCACCATGCTGGGGCTGAGCATCGAAAAGCCCACCATTGTCAGCAGCGCAAGGCTACCGAACAGGGCCTGCCGTTCGACATAGTGATAGGGGTCGATGTTGTTGCGCTCGGCCAGCGGAACCGAAGCGGCAACCGTCAACAGCATGCCAATGGCAAACAGGACAAGGACGGACGTCAATGTCCATTTGTCGATTGTCCGCCACCAGCGTGGAAGGACTGGCTCGGTTACCCTTGCGGGCATCGAGCCATAGACCATTTCCGTCATGGGAACCGCCTGATCTTCGCCTGTACTGCCTCTGGCCCAGATGTATCCCCCGGGTCCTTAAACACAAACTCTAGCCCGAAATCCTTGGCTTGGCTAGCAAGAATGACGTTGATCGAGCTGGGCAGATTTGCGCAACTGTCGCGCCCTTGTCATCCCACCGTCGCAAGGGGGAGCAATCGTTCCGGGAATGAATGTCCCCGCTGAAGGAGTCTGTCGCATGCTGAATAACTTGCCCCTGTTCGCCCTTGTGGCCGCGCTGCCCATTGCCGGGTCTGCGATGGCCGAAGACGTCTTTCCCGCGACGCTTGCAGGTCACGCGATGATCCCGGCGGCCAGCTTTATCGCACCGCCAGACGATGCGCCCGCCGATACCAGGATCAGCGGAAAATTCACCGGTGCCACCCGCAACGAGGTCGTGGGCAGCGTCATGGGCGATACCGGGGCAAGCCACGGCAAGCGCCCGACCGGGATCAGCCTGCCCTTCGAGGGCCAGCCCTTGCAGGGACTGTCGGGCTTTGCTGCGGACCGCGCCGCCGATGGGGCGATCTATGTGCTGACCGACAACGGCTTTGGCAGCAAGGCCAACAGCCCGGACGCGATGCTGTATTTCCACCGTGTTCTGCCGGATTTCACCGCCGGTACAGTGGCGGTTCAGGCAACGGTCTTCTTGCGCGACCCCGACAAGAAGGTTCCGTTCCGCATCATCCACGAAGGCACCGAGGCGCGGTATCTGACGGGATCGGACTTCGATCTGGAAAGCATCCAGGTGATCGGCGACACGGTCTGGACTGGCGACGAGTTCGGCCCCTATCTGATCAGCGCGACGCTGGACGGCAAGGTAACCGGCGTCTATCCGACCAAGATGGGCGAGACGGTGCTGAAAGGTCCCGATACGGTCGGCATCAGCGCGCTGTCGGTCGTGGGCAAGGACTGGTCGGTGCAGCGTTCGGGTGGGTACGAAGGCATGGCACTGCAACCCGGGACCGGGCTTTTGTGGGGGATGCTGGAAAAGCCCCTGGTCGGCGAGGATGGCAAGCCTGCGGGCAATTTCCTGACCGTCCTGGCCTTTGATCCGGCCAAGGCGGAATGGACCGGCCAATCGTTCAAGTTTCAGCTTGCCGAAGGCGCGACGGCGATCGGCGATTTCAATTTCATCGACGCGACGCGCGCGCTGGTGATCGAGCGCGACAATGGCGAAGGCGATCCGTCGTTGAAATGCGCCGCTGATCCGGCGCCGGACTGCTTTCCTGCACCCGCAATGCTGAAGCGCGTGGTGCTGATCGACACTGCGTCGGTGGATGCCGACGGCTTTGTGCGCCGTATCGCGCATGTGGATCTGATGGACATCCAGGATCCAGACGGCAAGAGCCGGCTGGAAACGGCTGCCGCGCGGGATCTGACGGGCAAGATGACCTTTCCCTTTTTCACCATCGAGGACGTGATGAAGGTCGACGACACCCATATCCTGGTCGCCAATGACAACAACCTGCCCTATTCCTCAGGCCGGAAACTGGACGCGGCGGCGGATAACGAGTTCATCCTGTTGTCAGTGCCGGAACTGCTGGCGGCAAAGTAGATAGGCGAGCCCTGCCAATGAGGGCCGGGGTAAGCCCCGGCACTTGTCATTTGGCGGCAGGCACCGGACACTTTGGCAAATGAAAAGCGGTGGAGGTGCCAGCCATGTCGGTCAAGGTCGGAATTGTGGGCGCAGGAATGGTGGGATCGGCAGCAGGATACGCCATCGCGCTGATGGGCATCGCCTCAGAGATTGTGCTGGTCGATCACAATGCCGCCCTTGCGCGCGCGCAGGCCGAGGACATCGCCCATGCGGTGCCCTTTGCCTCGGCAACAGTGGTGGTGGATGGCGATTATGCGGCGTTGGACGGGGCGGCCGTGGTGATCCTTGCGGCGGGTGTCAGCCAAAAGCCGGGCGAAACGCGGATGGCATTGCTGGAACGGAACGCCGGCGTTTTTGGCGACATCGTCGCCCAGGTGCGCCGCGCCGCGCCAGACGCGATCCTGTTGATCGCCTCAAACCCGGTGGACATCATGACAGACGTGGCGACGCGCCTGTCGGGGCTGCCGCCTGCGCGGGTGATCGGGTCGGGCACCATCCTGGATACCGCACGGTTCCGCAGCCTGTTGGGCCGGCATCTGGGGATTTCACCGCAATCGGTGCATGCCTATGTGCTGGGCGAGCATGGCGACAGCGAGGTGCTGGCCTGGTCCACGGCGCGGGCGGGGTCGCTGGCCATCCGCGATTTTGCAGCACAGGTTGGCGCTGCAATCACCGAAGACGTGGTGGCCGGGATCGACGCAGGCGTGCGGCGCGCGGCTTACCGGATCATCGAAGGCAAGGGCGCGACGTGGTACGGCATCGGCGCGGGCCTTGCGCGGATCGTGCGCGCGATCGTGCGGGACGAGGCGGCAGTGCTGTCGGTGTCGATCCAGACGCCGGTGGCGGCGGGGGTGACGGGGGCGACGCTTTCGATCCCCAGGGTCGTGGGGCGGGCGGGGGTTATCGCAGACCTGATGCCAGATTTAAACACGGTCGAAACGGCGGCCTTGGCGCGGTCGGCGACACTGCTGGCCGAGACTGCGGCGGCGATCCGGCTCTGATCGTCACGCGCTGGCCAGCGCCTTGACCTGCACCGCGAAGTCTTCGCCGCGTTTTTCAAAGTTCGGATACTGGTCGAAACTGGCGGCTGCCGGGGCCAAGAGGACGACATCGCCCGCCTCGGCCTCCGCGGCGGCACGGGCCACGGCGCGGTCCATGGTTTCGCAGATCTCGTAGGGCGTGGCCCCCAGTTGCAGCGCAAAATCCCGCGCCGAATGGCCGATCAGGTAGGCTTTCACCACCGATCCCAGATAAGGCGCCAGCGCGGCGATCCCCCCGTCTTTCCCCATGCCCCCAGCGATCCAGCGGATGCGGGGAAAGGCTTGCAAGGCCTTGGCGGCTGAATCCACATTGGTGGCTTTGCTGTCATTGACGAATTTGACCCCTGCCCGTTCCGCGACAAGCTGGCTGCGGTGCGGCAGGCCTGCGAAACTGTCGAGCGCGCCTTCGATCAGCTTGGGCGCCACGCCAAGCGCTCGGATGGCGGCATAGGCGGCGCAGGCGTTCTGGTGATTGTGCGCACCCGGCAGCCCGGACATGGGCCGCAGGTCGATGGATGCCACCTGTCGCCCCTTGCGCCATTCGGCCAAAAACCCCTTGCGGGCAAAGACCGACCAACCGAAGGCGTCCAGCTTCTGCCCCGACGAGATTCGGATCACGCGGTCATCGCCGGAACCTTCGCCCAACTGGTTGGCAAGGTAGCGCCCCTCGGGCTCATCGACGCCGATCACCGCGCGGTCGGGGCCGCCTTCGGCGAACAACCGGCGTTTGGCGGCAAAGTAGCCGCCCATCCCGCCATGGCGGTCCAAGTGATCGGGCGACAGGTTGGTAAAGACTGCGATGTCGGGCGTCAGGCTACGGGCGAGGTCGGTCTGATAGCTGGAAAGTTCCAGCACGATGACTTCGCCGTCCTGGGCCGGGTCAAGGTCCAGCACACCGCGCCCGATATTGCCCGCCATCTGGGTCGGGCGACCGGCGACCTCGCAGATGTGGTGGATCAGCGCGGTAGTCGTCGATTTGCCGTTGGAGCCGGTGACGGCGATGACGCGCGGCGCAATCTCGAAATCATCCCAGGCGCTGGTCGCATAGCTGCGAAAAAAGAGGCCGATGTCGTTGTCGACGGGGATGCCCGCCTCCATCGCGCGGGCGATGACGGGGTGCGGGCTCGGGTAAAGGTGGGGGATGCCCGGGCTGGTTATCAGGGTGGCGACCCCTTCGAGCGCATTGGCGCGGGTGAGGTCTGTCAGCGTGTGACCATCGACTTCGGCCTTTTGGCGTGCCTCGGGGCTGTCATCCCAAAGTAGCGGGATCGCCCCACCTGCCGCCAGCGCCCGCGCGGTGGCAAGGCCGGAACGACCAAGGCCGAGGACGGCCACCTTGTGGCCCAAATAGCCGATGACGGGGATCATGTGTGTCTCCTGTCCGGAGCGGGGGATTTCACACCCCCCGCACCCCCGTGGGATATTGGAGCAAAGGCGAAAGGGAAAGGGGGGACGACGCAAGAACAGCTTGCGGCGATTGGGGGGGCACGCGCAGCTTTGCGCACATGCGTGCTAATCGGCCGAGCGCCCATGACATGCAGTGCCGCGTCAAGCGGAGCCCGCGATTGCGCGCGTGATACCGCGGCAAGGGTCATCTCCGACGTTATGCCCAGTCCGACTGGATCTGACGTGCCAGGCGGTCCTGCAGCCGCCAGAGATAGCCATCGCGGATGCCGCGTTCCTCCAGATGGCTGACGGTGCTTTGCAAATATTCGGCCATCGTGCCGGCAGGGCCGGCCGAGGTCGCCAACATCGCCACGATCTGGTCGTCGGTCAGGCCAGTGATGTGCCGGTCCTCGGTCAGGCCAGTGACCTGCACGTTCCCGTTCCGGCGGATCGGGAAGCCGATCATCCGGCGCGGACCCTCGGTGGTGCGAACGCTGAGCCAGCGGGCCTCCATTCCATTGGCCTTGAACGGCAGCTCTCGGCGGATGATAGGCATTAGGTTTGCCTCTATCTGACCTTTTGGCAGGCGAAACCCGACGCCTTGGCAGGCCCCGCCACGTTGCAGCGCCATCATCAGCCCCGGCCGTTCGGGAGAGCCGCGAAACGACCGCATCCAGCCAAGGCAGAAAGCACGGTGCCAACCATGCAGAGTGGCCACGCATTCGGCGTCATGGGCAAAGTTCGGTTTCCAGATCAGCGATCCATAGGCGAAAAGCCAGGTCTCGTCATGATCCGGACGCATGGCCATCAGGCGGTCGAGCGTTTCGGCATGGTCGTTTTCGCTGGCCAACTCATAGCCCGCGCCGTCTGGCAGTGGCGGGCCGTCATAGGGTGGAACACATTGGGCCAGGGCTGGCGTCAGACGCATCGGGCGGGCGGGTCGGATGTGGGTCGTATCGGCCATGTCGATACGATCCGACATTGCCCGAACGGTGTCCAGAGCGCGCGGCGTTGAGTGCTCCCAGCCCGGGGCCATCAGAGAAGCCATACGCACGATCCGGCCCGTAACGCCGTCATGGACGCAGTCTGACGAAAGTCACCGGGGAACCAATCTGCCCCGCTCGACGTTGCCATCCTGCAAAACGAAATGTGCAATCCGACATTTGCCAAGGACGACCCGATCCGACGCCGCCCCGCGGTGACCGGTGTCGGAATCTGTGTCCAAAGCCGTCGCAGCGCCCTGTGCAATCACGACCGAACCGTAGATGGAGAAGTATTATGAAACTTTCGAAAATCGGAAAAAACCTTGCGGCATCCGCCCTGATCGTTGGCAGCATGTGGGCAGGTTCTGCCTATGCTCAGATGGCCGACTATCAAATGCTGGAAGCCCAGATCATGACTGACCTTGCCACCGTCGGCGTCAGCACTGCCGGCGTCGATCAACTGACGATGGCAGAAATGATCGAGCTGTCGAGTGTCCTTGAGAGCAACGAACCCGATGCCGATAAGGCAATGGCCGCGAAAAAATTGATCGACGACGCGATGGCGATGCCGGAGCGGGTCACCGCGAACGAAGGCCGGATGCAGCTACAGCAGCAGCTGATGGTCAAGCTGACCGCGCTTGGCCTGACTCTGCCCCCGGACATGGTTATGTCGCCCTCGCAGGTTGCCCGTTTGAGCGCCGTGTTTGACGGCGACAACACCGATGAGCAGCGCAAGCAGCGCGCCGAGACGATTTTGGCTGAAACGATGCCCGCCGTCACGAAGTTCGGCAAGTCGGGCTACACGCAGCTTGAAGCCGGTCTGGTCGGCAAGTTTGCGGAACTCGGATTGGACAAGCCCGCCTTCGGCAGCCTGACCTTGTCGCAAGTGGCCGAACTGAACGTGATCTTTGACAGCTCGGACAGTGATGAAACGAAAAAGCAACGCGCGATGAAGGTCATCAGCGGCAGCTGAGACGTAGTTAAGTGGCGGTCCGGGCGGTGGCTGTAGAATCCTCGTGTTCGCCCTTATGCTGTTTCGACGTAGGCCCGCCATTCTTGGCGGGCCCTTGCTCGTTCCGGTACCTCAAGATTGCGTCTAGCAAACCGTCAGTGTCAGAGCAAAGCTCTTGAGCGATCTGACGTGGCCGCCTAGGGGCGGGACCCATTGATCTTGCGCTTTCGGCATGATTCAGGCCCTGCAAGTTTCCACTCTTAAGAATCGGCTGATTGTGTTAAACTTTTCCGCGCTGTCGGCCATGACCGACGCTCTTGGCATGACCCCCAGCAGACCCCAGAAACCAAGGGAGGAACTGGCAATGCATGTTGTCACGCGGACCTACACAGGAAAAGGCGCGTCGGCACTGGGCGCGCTCCTGAGTTCTCGCAAAGCTGAAATCGAAAAGCTGATGGGCGCCGTGCCGGGGTTCGTCAGGTATGAGCTGGTTGAGACGGCGGACGGTTGCCTTTCCATCACGGTCTGCAAGGACAAGGCGGGCACCGACCGTAGCATGGACGTTGCCCGCGACTGGCTGAAGACGAATGCCGGCCAACTAGGCCTGGCCAAGCCGGTTGTCTCCGAGGGCAAGGCCATCATCAGTATAAGCGCGAAGGCCCCGGCCGCCGCGCATTGATAGACCGTCGGGCGCGGCAACGGCCCGCGCCCGCCGCAGATAAGCCTCGCGCGGCGACGGTCTGTGGCCCAGATCATGCCGGGCGTGCTGAAAGGCTGTCGGCGGGTATTTGCGATCGAGCACCCGAAACGGCGCTATCAGACGAAGTTGGCTTCAGGCGAGCATGTTAGTTGGCTAGCCATCAGCCATGACCTGACACAGCCCGCTCCGGTACTTTGAGACCAGCCGCGAGATCATCCCCTTGGCTGTGATTCTTTACGTTCGCTACCCGCTGCCGCTGCGGAATGTGGAAGATCTGTTGCAAGAGCGCGGGATCGAGATCAGCCATGAGAACGTCCGGTTCTGGTGGAACCCGTTCCACCCGTTGTTTGCCGCCGAGATCCGCGAACGTCGCGTCTCGGGGATGCGGTCGCGCCACGGCGCAAAGAAGGCTACCGAGCCTCTGCAATGGCTTGAACTTACCCGAACAGCGGCAGCCATCGGCTGCCAGTCCTGAATGCAAGGGCAGATGTGAGTCATGATGTTCTAACTGGAACGCTGCCAGGACACTCCGAAGTGCTGTCAGGGCTTCTAAGCTCGCTCGTCTGATCGGGACTTGGTTCGCGAACTTCATCAGAGCCAGAGGTCACATGTACCGCGCCAAAAGGCCGGACACATGACCGAACCCCTTGACTGGCCACGAATTCAGAGGTGGCACCTCTGACCGACTTTTCTATCTGCAACACCATCAAGGATACCGACACCGGCAAAGTCGAAGTTATTCTCAACAAGCTTGAAGGCTTCAGCGTTCCTGCAGGCGGCGAGGCGCGTATACACTTCGACGACGGCACCGAAGCCAGGCATTACCGAGCCAACTCGAACTCGATCTACATCAGCAGCCAGGCAGCGAAGACGGTCACCTTCGTTCTGAAGGCCGATGGATTTGCAAAGGTCTGCATCGACGTCTCCAAGGACAAGGGCAGTGCTGAGGCCGTTGATTGACCGATGTGGCACTGCCAAGACACCCAGTGCGCAGACGGCAGGCCTTGCGCGCGTTTCTACCGACCATAGCGCCCCAGAGCTCGTGAGTTTTTTTACGGATGTCGGGAAGTGCGCACATCTGCCTTTATCGCGCCTTGGAATATCTCCCGGTCTTGCCGCTCAACTTGGCCACGCAGCGGGACTGGCCGTCAGCAAATTGGGCTAGCAAGGGAGGCGCACTGGTCCGGGAATACCACGTCAACGCGAAGACCGGGCCGGGCATCCGACAAGCTGATAGTCGCCCCCATATGTTCGGCAATCGCCTTGACCAGTGCCAGGCCCAATCCGTTGCCTCCTCCCGTACGGTTGGGGGCAAGTTGATAGTAAAGATCAAACACCTTTTCTCGCTCCGTTACAGAAATTCCGGGGCCGTTATCCTGCACCGACAGGACGACATCGCGCGCCGCACACTCAGCTCCGAGCGTGATCTCTGTACCCGGCGGACAGTGCGTGATGGCATTCTGAACCAGGTTTGCCACAAGTTGTGACAGCATCGAACTGCCACCCCCAACCGTGACGTCCGCGGCCACCGGCAGCAGCCGGAGCGTCTGATTGCGGTCTTCGGCA
>JBKJVF010000110.1:0-7602 GCA_046589965.1 Paracoccaceae bacterium | reverse complement strand
CTGCGCATTCTGGTCATTTCGCCCTTTTTCGTGATGCCGCCTGTGGCTGCCTCGATCTGGGAAAACCTGTTCATGCATCCGCAGAACGGCATGTTCGCGTCATTCGCGCAAGGCTTGGGGATGAAGCCGATCCTGTTCATGGAAAGCTATCCCATGTCTTCGATCATCTTCATCGTGTCGTGGGAATGGCTGCCCTTTGCCACGCTGATCCTGCTGACGGCGCTGCAGTCACTGTCTTCGGAACAGCTTGAGGCGGCCGAGATGGACGGGGCGGGCGCTTTCAGCCGGTTTCGCTATATCGTGATGCCGCACCTGACCCGCGCGATCACCGTGGTGGTGTTGATCCAGACGATCTTTCTTCTGGGGATCTTCGGCGAGATCTTCACCACCACTCAAGGTGGGCCGGGGTCTGCCTCCACCACCTTGCCTTACATGATCTACAAGCAAGCCGTGATCGCCAAGGATATCGGGCGGGCTGCGGCGGGCGGGATCATCGCCGTCATTCTTGCCAATATCGTTGCCTACTTCCTCATGCGCAGCATGGGCAAGAACCTCGACACTTGAAAGAGGACAGACATATGGCCCGCTCAGTCACCCCACGTCGCAAACTGCTGTTCACCGCAGCTGCGTGGTCGGTCGCTTTTCTGATATTCTTTCCAGTTCTGTGGACGATCTTGACCAGCTTCAAGACCGAGGTCAGTGCCGTGGCCTCACCGCCGCAACTGTTCACCGCCGACTGGACGCTGGAAAATTATGCCGAGGTCTGGCAGCGGTCGGACTATCCGCGATTTTTCTGGAACTCGGTCGTGCTGTCGGTCGGCTCCACCCTCTTGGGATTGCTGATCGCCATTCCGGCGGCCTGGTCCATGGCCTTTGTGCCCGGATCCCGGACCAAGGACCTGCTGATGTGGATGCTGTCGACCAAGATGATGCCTGCTGCTGCCGTGCTGATCCCGATGTACCTGATCTTTCAGCGCACCGGTCTTTTTGACTCGCGTATCGGTCTTGTGCTGGCCTTGATGCTGATGAACCTGCCGGTCATCGTCTGGATGCTTTACACCTATTTCAAGGAAATTCCCGGCGAGATCCTGGAGGCCGCCCGCATGGATGGCGCCAGCCTGAAGAACGAGATCCTTTATGTGCTGACCCCGATGGCGATCCCGGGCATTGCCTCCACCATGCTACTGAACATCATTCTGGCCTGGAACGAGGCGTTCTGGACCATCACCCTGACCACGACAAAGGCCGCCCCCTTGTCGGCGTTCATCGCCAGCTTTTCCGCGCCACAGGGGCTGTTCTACGCCAAGCTGAGTGCGGCCAGCACGATGGCCATTCTGCCGATCTTGATCTTGGGCTGGTTCAGTCAGAAACAACTCGTCCGTGGCCTGACCTTTGGCGCGGTGAAGTAGGATATCATGGGACAAATCACACTTAAATCGGTCCGCAAATCCTTTGGTGAAGTTGACGTCATCCCGGGCGTCGACCTGCAGATCGAGGATGGCGAATTCGTCGTCTTTGTCGGCCCCTCGGGCTGCGGCAAGTCCACCTTGCTCCGTCTGATCGCGGGGTTGGAGGACACGACATCGGGGCGCATCGAAATCGATGGCAAGGATGCGACCGCCCTGCCACCGGCCAAGCGCGGGCTGGCAATGGTGTTCCAGTCCTATGCGCTTTACCCGCATATGTCGGTGCGCAAAAACATCGCCTTTCCACTGAAGATGGCGGGCCTGTCTGCCGAGGACATCACCAGCAAAGTGGACCGCGCGGCCAAGGTCCTGAACCTGACGAACTACCTTGACCGCAAGCCCGGTCAGTTGTCCGGCGGTCAGCGCCAGCGTGTCGCCATCGGGCGGGCCATCGTGCGCGAACCGGCGGCGTTTCTGTTTGACGAGCCGTTGTCGAACCTGGATGCGGCCTTGCGCGTCGGGATGCGTCAGGAAATCAGCGAACTGCACCAGTCGCTGAAAACGACGATGATCTACGTCACCCACGATCAGGTCGAGGCGATGACGATGGCCGACAAGATCGTGGTGCTGAATGCAGGCCGGGTCGAACAGGTCGGATCACCTCTGGACCTGTACAACGCGCCAAAGAACACCTTTGTCGCGGGCTTTATTGGCAGCCCCAAGATGAACCTGATCGACGGCGCCGAGGCAGCAAAGCACGGTGCTGCCACCATCGGCGTCAGGCCTGAACATCTGGACATCGGCAAGGACGGGCTTTGGCACGGCACGGTCGGTCTGTCCGAACATCTGGGATCGGACACCTTCCTCAAGGTCGAGGTTGACGGCGTCGGCACCATCAACGTGCGTGGCGGTGGCGAAATTCAATTGCATCATGGCGACCGTGTCGCCTTGTCGCCTCAAATGGGAAAGGTCCACCGCTTTGGCGCGGATGGGTTGGTGCTTGTATGAAACTTGCAGGAAAAACGGCGTTGATCACGGGGGCCGCGCGGGGCATCGGTTTTGCGTTTGCTGAGGCCTTTCTGGCCGAAGGTGCGCGCGTCGTGCTGGCCGACCTGTCGGGTGCCCAGGATGCTGCCAAGGCGCTGGGTGACCGGGCGCTGGGGGTGACCATGAACGTCACCGATGCGGCCTCGATCGAGGCAGGGGTGGACGCTGCCGCGACCTGGGGCGATGGCATAGACATTTTGTTGAACAACGCCGCAATCTTTGATCTTGCGCCCATCGTCGATATCACGCGCGAAAGCTATCAGCGGGTCTTTGACGTGAATGTTGCTGGGACGCTGTTTCCGCTGCAGGCGGTTGCCAGACGGATGATCGCCCAAGGACGCGGTGGAAAGATCATCAACATGGCCAGCCAAGCCGGGCGGCGCGGCGAGGCGCTGGTGGGCATCTACTGCGCATCCAAGGCCGCCGTGATCAGCCTGACGCAATCGGCCGGCCTTGACCTGATCAAGCACGGCATAAACGTCAACGGTATCGCACCCGGCGTCATCGACACTCCGATGTGGGGCGAAGTGGATGCTTTGTTTGCAAAATACGAAAAGAAGCCCCTTGGCCAGAAGAAACGCGAGGTCGGCCTTGCCGTGCCCTTTGGGCGCATGGGCCGGCCGGACGACCTGACCGGGGCCGCCGTTTTCCTCGCGTCAGCAGATGCCAATTACATTGTCGCCCAGACGCTGAATGTCGACGGCGGAAACTGGATGAGCTGAGATGACAGTGACGCCCCCCTTGGTCGCGCTGCCTGCCTATGACCGCAGCCGCCTGACCCCCGGTATCGTCCATGTCGGTCTGGGCAATTTCCATCGTGCCCACATGGCTGTCTATCTGGATGACCTGATGGCGATGGGGCTCGCGCAGGACTGGGCGATCCTTGGGGCAGGGGTGCGCGCGGGCGACGCACGCATGCGCGACGCACTGAAGGCGCAAGATTGCCTGTCGACCGTGATCGAGCTTGATCCCGATGGCCGGTCCGCGCGGCGGATCGGGGCGATGGTCGATTTCCTGCCGGTGGAGGCCGACAATGCCAGTCTGATCGCGGCGATGGCCCGACCGGCGATCCGCATCGTCAGCCTGACGGTCACCGAAGGCGGCTATTTCATCGATGCAATGACCGGCGCGTTTGACCCCACGCATCCCGAAATTGTGGCCGACGCGGCCGATCCCAAGGCGACCGCGTTCGGTGCAATCATCGCCGCCTTGCGGTTGCGCAAGGCGGCGGGCGTGCCCCCTTTCACCGTGATGTCGTGCGACAACCTGCCGGGAAATGGCGTCGTCACCCGCAATGCCGTTGTGGGTCTGGCGCGGCGCTCTGACCCAGAATTTGCTGACTGGATCGCGACCCATGTCGCCTTTCCCAATGGCATGGTCGACCGCATCACGCCGGCCACCGGCCCCCGCGAACGCGAGATGGCGGCCAGCTTTGGCCTGAACGACCCCGTGCCCGTTACTTGCGAGCCCTTTCGTCAATGGGTGCTGGAAGACCACTTCCCGATGGGTCGCCCGCCGCTGGAAAGGGTCGGTGTCACCTTCACCGATCACGTGCATGCCTATGAGGCGATGAAGATCCGCATCCTGAACGGCGGCCATGCGATCATCGCCTATCCGGGCGGGCTATTGGACGTGGAATATGTACATGAGGCGATGGCCCATCCCCTGATCCGTGCCTTTCTGGACAAGGTCGAAAGTCAGGACATCATACCGACTGTGGCCCCGGTGCCGGATACGGATCTTGGGGAATACTATGACGTGATCCGGGCGCGGTTCTCCAACCCCGAAGTCGCCGACACCGTGCGCAGGCTTTGCCTCGACGGATCGAACCGCCAGCCAAAGTTCATCGTGCCCGCCGTCCTGGACAATCTGGCACGGGGTCATGTGCCGGACGGGCTGACGCTACTGTCCGCGCTCTGGTGCCGATATTGCCATGGCACGACCGACAGCGGCGCGGTGATCGCGCCGAATGACCCCAGTTGGGACCGCCTGACCGCCCTGTCTGCCAAGGCAAAGGCAGATCCTTCGGTCTGGCTGTCGATGCAGGAGGTGTACGGCGATCTGGGGCAGAACCGGGATTTTGCGGCGCGTTTTGCCCACCATCTGACGGATGTCTGGGCACGCGGAACAGCAGCAGTCCTGACCGATTACATCGCGCGCTAAAGTGCCGGTGTCATCGGAGTGACCGACTGCAACATCAGGTGCACCAGCGTCGCCGCCGCTGGCGTCAAAGTGGCCCCGGCGCGCATCAGCAGGCTGTAGGGCGCAACTTCGATCCCGAGATCGATGTTCAGGATGGCAAAGGGCGCATCCGGTCCTTCGGCAAACTGCCGGGCGACAGCCTCGGCCAGGGGTGCGACGCTGTTGGACTGCATCACCAATGCCAGCGTCAGCAGAAAGGACGCGGTGGACAGGCGACGCGAGGGCGTCGGCAGCCCCAGACGCTCCAGCCGCGCAAGGACGGCCCCGCCTATGGGGCTGCTGCTGCCCGGCATCACCCAGTCATAATCCAGAAGTTCGACGGCGGCGACGGTGGCGGCAGTTGCCAGACGGTGGCCACGGCGAACGACCAGCAGAACCGGCTCCGGCGCAATGATGCGGCCCTTGAACTGCGCCACATCCATGTCCGCAGGAATGCGCGCAATGGCGAAGTCAAGCTTGCCCGCCAAAAGCTGTGCGCAAAGGATGTCTGAAGGCGCGACGGTGACTTCGGCTGAAATGCCCGGCGATGACAGCCGCGCAGATCGCAGCGCCGGCAACACGAGGTTCAGCGCCGGCGCCGTGACCGCGCCAATCGCCACCTGACCGATCTGGCCCTGTGCCAGTTCCGCCATTTCGCGCCCGGTATCCTGCAATTCGATCATCATGCGCTGGGCGCGACGGGACAGCACCTCACCTGCGGGCGTCAGGGTGATCCCTCGTCCGATGCGCGTGTGCACCGGCGCGCCGACAATGCGCTCCACCTCGGCCAACAGGCGCGACGCGGCGGGCTGCGCGATGCCAAGCGATGCGGCCGCGAGACTGATCTGCCCGGTCTGCGCCAGTGCGGCCATCATGCGCAGATGGCTGAACTTCAGTCCGCGCTGGATCAGCGCATCGGGGCGTGTCAGATCGGACATGGCAAATTCGTTATACCTGGATCACGAAACTACATTTGACAGGTATACCCCCTTTGCGCAACGTCCCCCACATGGCGGCGACCCGACGCTACAACCTTTCAAATGGGCGCGGCCGAATTCAAATGCCCAAAAGGGCATCCACGGGAGGAATACCATGCAACTTTCACGTCGCGCCATGTTGGCGCTGGCTACGGCCGCATCCCTGATCGGCGTCGCACCGGTTGTGGCGCAGGACAAGGGGACCGTCGGCATCGCGATGCCCACCAAGTCGTCGTCGCGCTGGATTTCGGACGGCAACTCCATGGTCGATCAGTTCACCGCTGCGGGCTATGCGACCGATCTGCAATATGCCGAAGACGACATTCCGAACCAGCTGGCCCAGATCGAGAACATGATCACCAAGGGCGTTGATGTTCTGGTTATCGCAGCCATTGACGGCACCACGCTGTCGAACGCGCTCGACAATGCCGCCGCTGCGGGCATCAAGGTCATCGCCTATGACCGCCTGATCCGGGAAAGCGGGTCGGTCGACTATTATGCGACCTTCGACAACTTCAAGGTCGGGGTGCTTCAGGCCAACAGCCTGGTGCAGTGCCTGAACGAGCGGTTCGGCGATGCCAAACCCAAGAACATCGAACTGTTCGGCGGCTCGCCCGACGACAACAACGCGTTCTTCTTCTACAATGGCGCGATGTCGGTCCTGCAGCCGCTGATCGACAGCGGCGACCTTGCGGTGCCGTCGGGCCAGATGGGCATGGATGTTGTCGGCACCTTGCGCTGGGATGGCGCGGTGGCGCAGTCACGCATGGACAACCTCTTGTCCGCAAACTACGGCGACAAGCCGCTGCACGGCGCGCTCAGCCCCTATGACGGGCTCTCGATCGGCATCCTGTCGTCGGTCAAGGGCGTGGGCTATGGTTCGGGCGATCTGGCCATGCCTTGCGTCACGGGTCAGGATGCGGAAATCCCGTCGGTCAAGTCGATGATGGCGGGCGAGCAGTATTCGACCGTCTTCAAGGACACCCGCGCGCTGGCAGCCGTGACCGTCAAGATGGTGGATGCGATCCTGCAGGGCGGCGAGCCCGAGATCAACGACACCACCACCTATGACAACGGGGTCAAGGTCGTGCCGTCCTACCTGCTGGAGCCGAATTCGCTGGGCGTCAACGACGTTCAGTCGATGCTGGTGGACAGCGGCTATTACACTGCCGACCAGCTGAAGTAAGGCGGGCAAAGAACCTTTTCGCCGCGGTGCCGCAAGGTGCTGCGGCGAGAAATTTTCGGGGCAGGGGACTCATGACGACGCTTTTGGAAATGCGCGGGATCGGCAAGACCTTTCCGGGCGTGCGCGCACTGGACCAGGTCAACCTGACCGTGGAGGCGGGCGAGATTCACGCCATCTGCGGCGAGAACGGTGCCGGCAAGTCTACCTTGATGAAGGTCCTGTCGGGCGTCTATCCGCATGGCAGCTATGACGGCGAAATCCTTTTTGATGGCGCACCTTTGCACTGCCGGTCGATCCGCGACAGCGAGGCCAGGGGCATCATCATCATCCATCAGGAACTGGCGCTGGTGCCGCTGTTATCCATCGCGGAAAACCTGTTTTTGGGCAACGAGGTCGCCACGCGCGGGGTGATCAACTGGCCACGGGCGTTTCAAAAGACCGAAGGCTGGCTCAGGAAGGTCGGCCTGACCGACGCCCCCACGACCCCCGTGGGCAAACTGGGCGTCGGCAAGCAGCAGCTGATCGAGATCGCCAAGGCGCTGGCCAAGGATGTGCGCCTGCTGATCCTGGACGAGCCAACCGCCGCCTTGCAGGAAAACGACAGCCAGAAACTATTGGATCTGCTGCTGGAGCTGAAGTCGCAGGGCATCACTTCAATCCTGATTTCGCACAAGTTGAACGAAATCTCGCGCGTCGCTGACCGCATCACCATTCTGCGCGATGGGGCGACCGTCTCTACCCTGACCGCGGCAGAGATTTCCGAAGATCGCATTATCCGCGATATGGTCGGCCGCGATATGGCGCA
>JBKJVF010000128.1:0-10459 GCA_046589965.1 Paracoccaceae bacterium | reverse complement strand
ACGCCGTCGGGCGTGCGCATCGTGGGCGCGGTCTTGCCGGGGACAAAGTCACGCAGAAGGGTGGCAAGCTCATCTGTGTAAAGGCGCGCGGTATGGATTTTGACAGGGATCCCGAAGGCGTCAAAGCAAAGCCAGCCGCGCAGGGACCAGCTGGAATAGCTGCGATCGCCAATCACGAGGTCGTAGGTCATGGGTGTGGTCCTTGTCGTTCCCGGCGGACCGTAGGGAATTGGCACGCGCACGAAAAGCGATGATGTGTGAGATTGTTCATCACGGTTTGTGATTGATGGCCTGAGTGTGCCAGCGCGCTCCGTCATGCAAAAGACACGTGACCGACAGGTTGTCGATCCGGTGCCCGAAGACCGCCTTGGGCGACAGCCCTTCGGCCCGTTGCAGTGCCGCGAGGATGGAGCCGAAATGCGCGGTGACGACGATGTCGCGCCCCTGATGATCCGCAAGAAGCTGGTCAATGGCTGCATTCACCCGGGCAGCTAGGTCGTTCCAGCTTTCGCCATCTGGCGCGCGCACGTCCCCCGGCTGATCCCAGAACGCGCGGATGTGGGCGGGGGCCTCGGCCTCGATCTCGGCAAATCCCCGCATTTCCCAGCTGCCAAAGCCGATTTCGCGCAAACGGCGGTCGTCCTCAAGGCGCATCCGGTTGGCCTGGATTGCATCCGCCGTCGTGACAGCCCGCGACAGGTCGGACGAAATGACCAGCGCATCGGCAGGCAGATGCGCGTCCAGCCGGGCCAGCGCCGCGACATCAGAAAGATCACCGGGTAGGTCTGTCCATCCGACCATGGCCTTGGCATGGGTCGGGCCGTGCCGTACCCACCAGAACCGTGTCACAGAACACCCTCGGGCAGGCTGCCCTTCAGCACCATCGGCAGGCCCGCCATCACCCCGATGACCAGCCCCGCCTGTCCAGCAATCCGTTGGTTCAACCGGCCTTGCGCGTCGCGAAACCTGCGCGCCAGTGCATTGTCGGGAACTATTCCCCACCCAACTTCGTTAGACACTATGACCACCGGTGCGGGGCAGGATGATAATGCAGCCAGCAAATGCGTTGCTTCGCGATCAAGATCATGATCGGCCAGCATGTGATTGGTCAGCCAAAGGGTGGCGCAATCGATCAAAACCACCTCGTCATGTGCCGCATCGCCTAGTGCCGCCGTCAGGTTCAGGGGTGCCTCGACCGTCGTCCAGTCCGCGCCCCTGTCCTGCTGATGTGCGACAATTCGCGCACGCATCTCGTCGTCCCATGCTTCGGCTGTGGCGACATAGCGGCGACGTAGCCCCGTGCCGCGCGTAAGTCGTTCTGCCAGCGTGGATTTTCCCGAACGTGCCCCACCGATCACCAGGGTGAGCGCGGGGGCAGAGAAAGTCGCGTGGTTGGGTGATCCGGTCAGGCGCGGGCTCCGTAGACTCTCTGACGACGCAAACTCGCCGGATGCTGAACGACAGGGGGTTGTCATGGCACTGGACGGATATAACGACCAAACGATGTCCCGCCAAGCGATGAAGGCGGAATTGCTCGATGCCGAAACCGAATTGCGGTTGGCCTATGCGTGGCGCGATCAGCGGGACGAAAAGGCTCTGCACAGGCTGATCACGGCCTACATGCGGCTGGCGATCTCCATGGCATCGAAGTTCCGCCGCTATGGTGCGCCGATGAACGATCTGATCCAGGAGGCGTCGCTTGGCCTGATGAAGGCGGCCGACAAGTTCGATCCCGACCGAGGCGTGCGGTTTTCGACCTATGCCGTCTGGTGGATCAAGGCGTCGATCCAGGACTACGTGATGCGCAACTGGTCACTGGTGCGGACCGGGTCGACGGGCAGTCAAAAGGCGCTTTTTTTCAACCTCCGCCGCGTACAGGCCAAGCTGGAACGCGAGGCGGCCCAAGTCGGCGAGGTTCTGGACCAATTCCAGTTGCGCCAACGCGTGGCGTCCGAGGTTGGCGTGCCGCTGGCGGATGTCGAGATGATGGAAGGTCGCCTGTCCGGGTCGGATTTTTCGCTGAACGCCACCCAATCGTCCGAGGACGAGGGCCGCGAATGGATCGACGCGCTGGAAGACGACGGCCCGCAAGCGACCGAAATGTTCGAGCTTAGCCATGATGCCGCGACTTTACGTGGTTGGTTGGTGCGCGCGATGCAGGCGCTCAACACCCGCGAACGGCACATCGTGACCGAGCGCAAGCTGCGGGAAGAGCCGCGCACTCTGGAAAGCCTGGGCGAAGAACTGGGCCTGTCCAAAGAGCGCGTCCGGCAGCTTGAGGCAGCAGCATTCGCCAAGATGCGCAAAAGCCTTGAGGGGCAGACGCGTGAGTTGCATCACTTTCTCGCCTGACATCCGCTGAGGCGTTCCGTCAAGGTCATTGAGTTCCGCACCTGCGCCCCTTAATCCTTGTGGGTCATAGGGGACCGCAGGGTTCCTTGCAGGAGCGCATGATGCTGGCCGGCAAACGGATATTGTTGATCATAGGCGGCGGGATCGCGGCCTACAAATCGCTGGAACTGATCCGGCTCCTGTCCAAGTCCGGCGCATCTGTGGTGCCAGTCTTGACGCGCGCTGGGACGGAATTCGTGACCCCGCTGTCGGTTTCGGCGCTGGCCGGGTCCAAGGTCTATCAGGACTTGTTCGACCTGACGGATGAGGCCGAAATGGGCCATATCCAACTGTCCCGCGCGGCGGATCTGATTGTCGTGGCCCCGGCGACGGCGGATCTGATGGCCAAGATGGTGGGCGGGCGGGCGGATGACCTCGCCTCCACCTTGTTGCTTGCGACCGACAAGCGGGTGTTGATCGCACCCGCGATGAACGTGCGGATGTGGACCCATCCGGCGACACAGCGCAATCTGGCTACTTTGTCGGGGGATGGCGTGCTGACCGTGGGTCCGAATGAGGGCGATATGGCCTGCGGTGAATACGGGCCGGGGCGGATGGCGGAACCGGCAGAGATTTTGGCGGCGATTGACCGGGCACTTGGGGGCGGGCCACTGGCGGGCAGGCATGTTATCGTCACCTCCGGGCCAACGCATGAACCCATTGATCCGGTCAGGTTTATTGCAAACCGGTCCTCCGGCGCACAAGGCAGCGCGATCGCGGCGGCGTTGCGCGATCTGGGGGCAAGGGTCACCTTTGTGACGGGACCCGCGACGGTGGCGGCGCCAGGGGGGGTTACGGTAGTGGCGGTGGAAACCGCGCGCGAGATGCTGGCGGCGGTGACGGCCGCGCTGCCCGCCGACGCGGCAGTGATGGCGGCGGCGGTGGCGGATTGGCGGGTGGCCAACGGATCGAACCACAAGATGAAAAAGGACGGTTCGGGCAAGGCTCCGACGCTGGAATTTGCCGAAAATCCCGACATTCTGGCAATGGTTGCAAAGGGCGCGCATCGCCCGCACCTCGTCGTAGGGTTTGCAGCTGAGACAGATGACGTATTGGCCCACGCAACCGCAAAACGCCTGCGCAAAGGCTGTGACTGGATCGTGGCAAACGATGTCTCGCCCGGAACAGGGATCATGGGCGGGGCGGAGAACGCGGTGACGCTGATCAGCGATGCTGGGTCCGAAGCATGGCCGCGGATGACCAAGATCGAGGTCGCGCGGCGTCTGGCGGGACGGATTGCCGAGGCTTTGGCATGACCCTGCGCGCGGACGCCTCCGGCGGAAGTGTTTTGCCGAATTGGAATGAAGGGCTTGGGCGATGATGCCGGTACTGCGCGTTCTGTGGGACGACGGCGCCGACCGGACCCTGCCCTTGCCCGGCTATGAAACAGCGGGGGCGGCGGGCGCGGATCTAAGGGCGAACCTAGCAGCGGGCGACCGCGTGGCGGGGATCGTGCTGCAACCGATGGAGCGGCGGATCGTGCCGACGGGGTTCCGGGTCGAGATACCGCACGGCTATGAGATGCAGATCAGGCCACGGTCGGGCTTGGCGCTGAAGCATGGTATCACCCTGCCGAACACGCCGGGTACCATCGACAGCGATTATCGCGGGCCGTTGGGTGTGGCTTTGGTGAACCTTGGGGCAGAGCCCTACACCGTGCATCACGGTGACCGGATCGCGCAGATGATTGTCGCTCCTGTTGTGCAGGCCACATTCGAAGTGGTCGACATGTTAAGCGACACCTTGCGTGGGGCGGGTGGTTTCGGCTCGACCGGCAAGCGATGATCGGCGTCCTGGGGTTTGGGGTGATCTGGGCCGCAGCGGCCTGGCTGAAGTTTCCATCCCGGGTTGGCTGGTTGTTGTCGGCCCTGTGGTGGACAGCCCTTGTGATGGCGCATACCCCGCTTTTGCCGCCGGGCAATCCCTTGCAACGGCTTGTCGGCGGTGAATTGCGGGGATGGCTGCTGCTGGGCATCCTGGCGGGAGGTGTGTGGATATACCGCCTTGCATTCAAAAGGTTGACGACCACGCTGCCACACCGTTTGCCCGCAGATGGTCCGACGGCGTTCCGCCCGGCAGAGCTGGAACGCTATGCCCGCCATATAACCCTGCGGGAGATAGGTGGGGCAGGACAGAAACGCCTGAAAGAAGCCAAGGTTCTGGTGGTCGGCGCGGGCGGATTGGGGTCACCTGCGCTGATGTATCTGGCCGCAAGCGGGGTCGGCACCTTGGGCGTGATTGACGCCGATGAGGTCGAGGCGACCAATTTGCAGCGCCAAATCATCCATGCCGATCAGCGTATCGGGATGCCAAAGGTGTTTTCGGCAGAGGTCGCGATGAAGGTGTTGAACCCGTTCATCGCAGTCCGGCCCTATAACCGGCGTATCGATGAGACGAATGCGGCGGCGCTGGTGGCCGATTACGATCTGGTGCTGGACGGGTCGGACAATTTCGATACGCGCTATCTGGTCAACCGGGTCTGCGCCGAGGCGGGCAAGCCCCTGATTTCCGCCGCGATCACGCAATGGGAGGGGCAGTTGAGCCTTTACGACCCGGCGCGTGGCAGCCCCTGTTACGCCTGTGTTTTCCCTGTCAGACCGGCGCCGGGCATGGTGCCGACCTGTGCCGAGGCGGGCGTGGCGGCCCCCCTGCCGGGGGTGATCGGCGCGATGATGGCGATGGAGGCGATCAAGCACCTGACCGGGGCGGGCGAGACTTATGCCGGGCGGCTGATGATCCATGACGCACTTTATGGCGAAACCCGCGTGATCAAGATCGAACGCCGGGCCGATTGCGAGGTTTGCGGCGGACTGCACCTCGCAGGCGAGGTGTCGGGATCTGCTCCGACTTAAGGCAACCGCTTGGCCGTTTCCCGTCAGATTATCCGGCGCTGGACGACAGGCTTTCCCGCATTGCTGATTCTGGATTGCCAGACCGTCAGGCCCGGAGAGACATGCAGCCGCATAATCGAGCAATCGACGGGTTGCCCCTGCGGATGTGATCGCATCGCGACAGCGAAAGGTGTCCTGCATGTTGCATCCAAGGCCGTCCCTCGGTCATAGTCGGCCATCAAATGCGTGACAGGGGAACAAATCCATGAAACTGACTGCTGCTCTGGGCCTGATGGCCCTGACATTTTCCACGGCCGCCTTTGCACAGGGCGTGCCCGACCTTGCCGGTCGCGAGATCGTCGTCGTGACCGAGAACGCCTATCCGCCACTGCAGTTCCTCGACAAGGCTGGCGCGCCGATCGGCTGGGAATATGACGCGATGGCTGAGATTGCCAAGCGGCTGAATGCCACTGTCAAATATGAGAACACGTCGTGGGACGCGATGATCCCGGCTGTGTCCGAAGGCCAGTACGACATCGGAATGACCGGCATCACCATCAAGGACGAACGCAAAGAGGCGGTCGACTTCAGCGACCCCTATATGCGGTCCGAAATGCTGATGATCGTGCGCGGAGATGAGACGCGGTTTACCGACGCGCCGACATTTGCGGCGATCCCCGAACTGCTGGTATCGGCCCAGCCCGGTACCTCGCCCTTCTATGCCGCAATCTACAACATCCTCGACGGCAATGAGGAGAACCCGCGCGTCATCAAGTTTGAGACGTTTGGCGCGGGGCTGGAGGCGCTGAAGGCGGGCGATGTGGACCTGACCCTGTCGGATTCGACGGCGGCCAATGGCTATGTCCAGGCTTCGAATGGGGGCCTGAAGATCATCGGCGAACCGCTGGCGTCTGAGGATTTCGGGTTCATCTTCCCCAAAGGATCCGATCTGGTCGCCCCCATCAATGCAGCGATTGCGGCGATGAAGGCGGACGGCGCGCTGGATGCGCTGAACCAGAAATGGTTTGTCGAATACAAGATGGGCGAATAAGGCGCGCGGCCCCGGTTTCAGGCCGGGGCCAATTCCATGACGCCCAACGCCAAACCCGAAGACGACTTTCCCTGGTGGCTCCTCCTCGTGATCGGGGTGGGGCTTTGGCTTTTCTATGAAGTGCTGGCGGATGCCGATTATGCCGCTGTGCTGTCGACCCTGTCGAAGGGGATCGTCATCACCTTGATGGTGACGCTGGTGGCCTACGGATCGGCCTGCGTGATCGGGTTGTTGCTGGCGCTGGGGTGCCTGTCGCGATTCATCGTGATCCGGCAGATGTGCAGATTGTACATTGAGGTGATGCGGGGGGTCCCGATCATCGTGCTGCTTTTGTATGTGGCCTTTGTGCTGGCCCCGGCAGCGGTGATTGCGTGGAACTGGGTCACGGGACCCTTGGGGTTCGAACCGGCACGCGCACGGGATATCCCGCTGCTATGGCGGGCGGTCGGAGCGCTGGCGCTGGCCTATTCGGCCTTTCTGGCCGAGGTGTTTCGGGCCGGGTTGCAGGCGGTCGACAGGGGACAGATCGAGGCGGCAAAAGCGCTGGGCCTGAACGGCTGGCAGAGGTTTCGCCACATCGTCTTTCCACAGGCCTTTCGGCTGATCTTGCCGCCTCTGGGCAATGATTTTGTGGCGATGGTCAAGGACAGCTCCTTGGTGTCGGTGCTGGGGGTCGGCGACATCACGCAATTGGCCAAGGTGACAGCGGCGGGAAATTTCAAGTATTTCGAGACCTACAACGTCGCCGCGCTGATTTATCTGACGATCACCATCGGATTGAGTTTGGTGCTGCGGCGGGTGGAGGCGCGGTTACGCAGAAACGATCTGCGCTGAGACGCGGGGGAGCCTCCGGCGGGGATATTTGTGCAGAGGTGAATGGCGGGCGATGGACCTTTGGGGGCTGGAGTTCTAGCTTTGCCGCAAAGGAGATTTCCCATGACCAATTCGCTGCTTGCCCCGTGGACCGCGCCGTTCGGACTGCCGCCGTTTGCTGCCATCAAGGACGAGGATTTCGCGCCTGCCTTTGATCAGGCTCTGGCCCAGGCGCGGGCAGCGATCGCGGTGATTGCGGACGGGCCGGGGACGTCATTTGCCCAAGTGATCGAGGCGCTGGAACTGGCGGAAGGGACGCTTGACAGGGTTGGCGGGGTGTTCTGGAACCTGGCGGGTGCCGATTCAACCGAGGCGCGGGAGGCACTGCAGCGGGACCTTGCGCCGACGCTGTCGGCGTTTTCCAGCGAGATCACCAACAACAAGGCGCTCTGGGCAAAGATCGAGGCGTTGTGGCAAGGGCGCGAGGGGCTGGCGCTGACTGCGGAACAACTGCGGGTGCTGACGCTTTACCGGCAGATGTTCGTGCGGGCAGGAGCGGAGTTGGAGGGAGCAGACGCAGAGCGGCTGACGGCGGTGAAATCGCGGCTGGCGGTGCTGGGGACGGCGTTTTCGCAGAACTTGCTGGCCGATGAGCGTGGGTGGTTCATGGAACTGCCGGTGGGCGATCTGGATGCCTTGCCCGCGTTTGTTCAGGACGCGGCCCGGGCGGCAGGCGCGGAGCGGGGGTTGGGCGCGGTGGTGACGCTGAACCGGTCCTTGATCGTGCCGTTCTTGCAGTTTTCGCCCAACCGGGCGCTGCGCCAAAAGGCCTATGAGGCCTGGGGGCTGCGCGGCGCGAATGGCGGAGAGACGGATAACCGCGGCGTGGCCGCAGAGACGCTGGCCTTGCGGGCGGAGCGGGCGGAGTTGTTGGGTTATGCCGATTTCGCCAGCTTCAAACTGGAGCCTGAGATGGCGAAAAAGCCCGATGCAGTGCGGGAACTCCTGATGCGGGTGTGGGAACCGGCGAAGCGTAAGGCGCTGGCAGATGCCGGGGTGCTGGAGGCGATGCTGGTGGCGGATGGCTTTTCGGGTCCGCTGGAACCCTGGGACTGGCGGTACTATTCGGAGAAAAGGCGCAAGGCCGAGCATGATCTGGATGAGGCGGCGTTGAAGCCCTACCTGTCCTTGGACGCGATGCTCGGGGCGCAGTTCGACTGCGCGGGGCGGCTGTTCGGTTTGGAGTTCCGCGAGATCGATGGCCCGTTCTATCATCCCGACGTCCGGGGCTGGGAGGTGACGCGCCGGGGCGAACATGTGGCGGTGTTTCTCGGCGACTACTTTGCGCGCGGATCCAAGCGGTCGGGCGCGTGGTGTTCGGCAATGCGGTCGCAGCGCAAGCTGGGCGGGGATCAGCGGCCAATCGTCGTCAATGTGTGCAACTTTGCCAAGGGTGCGCCGACGCTGTTGTCCTATGACGATGCGCGGACGCTGTTCCATGAGTTCGGTCACGCGCTGCACCAGATGCTGTCCGATGTGACCTATGGATTTATAAGCGGCACCTCCGTGGCGCGGGACTTCGTGGAGCTGCCGAGCCAGCTGTACGAGCACTGGCTGGAGGTGCCCGCCGTGCTGGAGGAGCATGCGCGGCACCATGAGACGGGCGCGCCGATGCCTGCCGACATGCTGGAGCGGCTGTTGGCGGCGGGGACCTACGATCAGGGCTTTGCGACGGTGGAGTTTGTAAGCTCGGCCATGGTCGACCTTGAGTTTCACACGGGCCCGGCACCAGCGGACCCGATCCAGAAACAGGCGGAGGTGCTGGAGGCTTTGGGGATGCCGCGCGCGATCCGGATGCGGCACGCCACGCCGCATTTTGCGCATGTGTTTTCCGGGGACGGGTATTCGTCGGGGTACTATTCTTACATGTGGTCAGAGGTGATGGACGCCGACGCCTTTGCCGCCTTTGAGGAGGCCGGTGATCCGTTTGACCCTGAGGTCGCGGCAAAGCTGGAGCGGTTCATCCTGTCGGCGGGCGGGTCCGAAGAGGCAGAGGCTTTGTACCTGAAGTTCCGGGGCAAGATGCCGGGCGTGGAGGCTTTGCTGAAAGGCCGGGGGCTTTTGGACGCGGCGTGACCCGGGATGTCCCACCGTGGGACATTCATTTGGGCGAAATGAAATCAATGGTTTGTGATCCTGGATTTACGGATCGTTAAGCATTCAGGGGGGGCCGATATCGCGCAGGCGCGGGGGGCCGGCCCCGACGCGGCGATTCCGCGCGCGCGCCCCCGGGATATTTGTGAACAGGCAAAGGGGTTTTCAGCCGTTTTTCCGCAAAGCCCCGGGAGCGTTGTCGAAAGCGCGGCGAAAGGCACGGGAGAGGGTCGCGGGGGAACTGAAACCGGTGCGGAGCGCGATCTCGGCGAGCGGGTGTTTCGTGTCGGTCAACATCCGGCGGGCGGCGGCGAGGCGGAGCGACAGGGCGTAGGCGCCGGGCGTCAGGCCAAGGTCTTGACGAAAAAGGGCCTCAAGTCGGCGCGGGGAGAGGCCGATCTTTGCGGCGACGGTGCTGATGGCTTCGGGCGCGTCGATCCGCGCCTCCATCCGGGCAATGGCCTGGGCGACACGGGCGTCGAGGGTGGTGTCGGGGGCGATCTGTGGTTCTGCACCGGGGTGGGTGGTGGTCAAAAAACTGGCGGAGACCTGGCGGGCGAGGGCGGCGCCGTGGCGCGCGCGGATCAGGTGAAGCATGAAGTCCGCCGCTGGGGCAGCGCCTGCGATGGTGGCGCGGTTGCGGTCGATGACAAAGCGATCGGGGACGACCTCGATATTCGGATGGGCGGCGGCGAGATCCTCAAGGTCTTCCCAGTGCACGGTGGCGCGGTATCCGTCGAGGAGACCGGCACGGGCGAGGACCCAAGGCGCGGCATCGATCCCGCCGACAAGCTGGAACCGGGGCGCGATGCGGCGCAGGTCGCGGATCAGGGGGCGGGTTGCGACCTCGGCGAGGCGATAGCCTGCGATGACGATCAACGCGTCGGCCTCGATGGCATGAGCGAGCGGCCCGGACGAGGGCAGCGAAATGCCACAGGTCAGCGGAACCGGCTGGCCGTCTGGGGTGACGACGCGCCAGCGATAGGCCTCTGACCCGAGTTGGCGGTTGGCGTTCCGGAGAGGGTCGAGGGCGGAGGCCACCTCCAGGATCGAGGCCTGTGGCAACACGAAAAGGGCGATGGTCAGGGGGCCCTTGGCAGGGGCGAAGAGTGCGTTTTCCGTCATGCAGATTTCGTAAAGTGCAACGCGCGGCTGCGCAAGCGGGCTATGGTGTGCGCAAAAGGGAGGATGCCATGCCGCTGACCATGAACCGCGAGGT
>JBKJVF010000179.1:0-10912 GCA_046589965.1 Paracoccaceae bacterium | reverse complement strand
GGTTGGACCGGGGTCGAAGTTCGGGCTGCGGCAGGGCAAGGGGCTGAACGAAAACCTCGCGCGGGAACTGCTGGAACTGCACACGCTGGGTGCCGGGCAAGCTTATGCTCAGGGCGATGTGCGGCAACTGGCGGAGCTTTTGACCGGGCTGCGGGTCGATCCGGCCAAGGGCACGGTCTTTGACGCCCGCCGGGCGGAACCGGGGACCGAGACGGTGCTTGGCCGCGCCTATGACGGTCAGCAGTTCCGCCAGTTGTCGTACGTCCGCCTGGGCATAAGCCTGCCCCGCACCCAGCGTGTGCAGCTCCAACAATTCCCGCGCGAGGTTTTCGTTCAGCCCCTTGCCCTGCCGCAGCCCGAACTTCGACCCCGGTCCAACCGATGCCACTTGATCGAGGTAGATCAGCATCGCCGGATGAAAGATCGCCGCCGTCAGCATCTGGTCGAACCGGGCGGTCACATGCGGGCGAATTGCGTCATCGACATATGCAGCCACCACCGCTGCATCCAGCCGGTTCTTGTGCGCCACGGTGAAATGGTCCGCCCAGAACCGCACCAGCCGTTCGCGCAAACCATCGGGGCTGTCGAGCGCGCGCGCGATCTGGGCGCGGAACCCGGCCTCGGCCAACACCTCCACCACCTTGGCCGCCGCCTTGTACGCCGCCACCTTGGCCTGATCCTTGCGGGCAGCGGCGCGCGCCTCATGGGCGGTGCGGGTGGCGTCAATCACATCAGCCAGCACCAGGGGCGGATAAGCATCCCGCGCCGGATCCGGCCCGGTCAGCATCGCCATCATCGCCGGCGCATCGACCGGCGCACCGGCGGGCAGCGGCAGGCCAAAGCCGAAACGGAACGCGGCCACTGCCGCCTTCGCATCTGCCCGATTGGTGCTCATGCGGGTCGCCCCCTGACCGAAATGCCGCTGCGTTCAAGGCTGATACGCACCGCCCACGGCTTTCCGTCGCCCCCTCGCCCCCCTATGGCGCGGGAAAGCGGAAATCTGCCGGATAGGCGTGAAAGCCGTCGAAATCCGCCTTGCCCAGGGGCACGCCCGCGTCGCGCAAGGCGGCATAACCCATCGTCAGGTGAAAGAAGAAGTTCGGCAGCCCAAACCGATAGAGGAAATCGACGCCGGTCTGCGTCACTTCGGAAAAACCGGCAAGATGGGTGATCATCAGATGTTCCGCACCGATGAATTCATCCGGCCGCATGCCGCCCAGCAACGCCCGTGCCACCGCCAGACGGGGACCCAGCGCCTCGGGCAGGCTGGCAAGGTCCCGCCCTGCCAGCGGACAGGCCACACGCAAGGTAAACCCCGCCGCTGTCGCAAACTGCTGGCGTGCGGGAAAGGTATCGGCAATCCGGTGCATCAGCGCCGCCTCATCCGCAAGCGCCACCATCCCCGACATCCGTTCCAGGAAATGGCGGAATACCGGAACCGATGCGGCATAAAGCGGCGGTATCTCGGCGTCGATACGCAAGGGGGTGGGGTCTCCTTTCAGGGGTCGGCTCGCGCCCCACTGTGGCAGAGGACGCCGCCGCCTGCCAGTGCGGGGGTTTTTTTGGTCCGCGAGATGGCGGCCCGAACCCCGCCCTATATCGACCGGCAACTTTAGCTCGTAGGGCGGGCTTCAGCCCGTCAAGCCTTGCCCCCGTCAGGCGTCCTTGGCCACCACGCGCAGGTTCAACTCCCGCAACTGTTTCGACGTCGCCTCTGACGGCGCGTTCATCAGCATATCCTCGGCCCGCTGGTTCATCGGGAACATGATCACCTCGCGGATGTTCGGCTCGTCCGCCAGCAGCATCACGATCCGGTCGATCCCCGCCGCACACCCCCCGTGAGGCGGCGCGCCATACTTGAACGCCTTGACCATGCCGCCGAACCGCTTGTCCACCTCGTCGTTCGGGTATCCTGCGAGTTCAAAAGCGCGGTACATGATCTCCGGCTTGTGGTTGCGGATGCCGCCAGAGATCAGCTCATATCCGTTGCAGGCCAGATCGTACTGGTAGGCATAGACGTTCAACGGATCGCCGTTGAGGGCGTCGAGTCCCCCCTGCGGCATCGAGAACGGGTTGTGGGAAAAGTCGATCTTTCCCTCGTCAGTTTTCTCGTACATCGGAAAATCGACGATCCAGGCGAATTTGAAGCAATCCTGCTCCGTCAGCCCCAATTCCCGCCCAATCTCATTCCGCGCCCGCCCCGCGATAGCCTCAAACGTCTCCGGCTTGCCGCCGAGGAAGAACGCCGCGACGCCAAGCCCGAGGCCGAGTTGCTTTCTAATTTCTTCGGTGCGCTCCGGGCCGATGTTCTTTGCGAGGGGGCCAGCGGCTTCATATTCGAGGTTGTTAATTGCATCGCCATACTCTTGGCTATCACGACTATATCCGTTGATTTCTTCTAAGGATACGCCGTGCAGACCTGTTTTCAAATGCGCAGTAACCTCTCTAAACCGCTCGATGAACTGAGGGTGTTGTGGGTTATTTCGAGCTTCTTCCGGCAATGGGTTACGCCGCCAAAAGATATACCCCATCCCCGGCAGCCCTTCCTTCTGGGCAAACGCATTCATCCGGTCGCAGAACTTGCGCCCGACCGGCTCGCCCGACGGGCCTTTCGGCGCCGGGATCGCGCGGATTTCGTTGCCGGGTTGCTCCAGCAGTTTGGCAAAGATCGCAAAGCCCGACCCTGCGAAATGCTCGCTCACGTCCTGCATCCGGATCGGGTTGCGCAGGTCGGGCTTGTCCGATCCGTACCACTTCAAGCTGTCGCGATACGCAATCTTGGTCCAGTCGGAATAGACGGTCTTTCCCGGCGCGAATTCCTCGAAAATCCCCTGCACCACCGGCTGCACGGCGGCAAAGACATCTTCCTGCTCGACAAAACTCATTTCGATATCAAGCTGATAGAAATCCGTGGGTGAGCGGTCCGCCCTCGGGTCTTCATCGCGAAAGCAGGGGGCGATCTGGAAATAGCGGTCGAACCCCGCCACCATGATCAACTGTTTGAACTGCTGCGGGGCCTGCGGCAAGGCGTAGAATTTGCCCGGATGCAGCCGCGACGGCACCAGAAAATCCCGCGCGCCTTCTGGACTGGACGCGGTGATGATCGGCGTCTGGAACTCGGTAAATCCCTGATCCCACATTCGGTTGCGGATGCTGCGCACAACGTTGGACCGCAGCATCATGTTGGCATGCAGCTTTTCCCGCCGCAGGTCGAGGAACCGGTAGGTCAGCCGCGTTTCCTCGGGGTATTCCACATCGCCAAAGACTGGCATCGGCAGATCGGCGGCCTCGCCCAGCACCGTGACGCCGGTCGCATAAACCTCGATCTCGCCGGTCGGCAGCTTGGGGTTCACGAGGCTGGCATCCCGTCCCTTCACCCGCCCGTCGATGCGGATCACCCATTCGGCCCGTACTTTATCAAGGTCCGCAAAGGCAGCACTGTCGCTGTCAGCAATCACCTGCGTGATCCCGTAATGGTCACGCAGGTCGATGAACAATACGCCGCCATGATCGCGCACCCGATGCACCCAGCCCGACAAACGGACGACCTCGCCCACATGGGCCGTGTTCAGTCCTGCACAGGTATGGCTGCGATAGGCGTGCATGCGGTGTTCCTTGCCGAAAGGCGACAGTTTCAGACCGCCCGAATGACCGCGCGGGGCCCGCGATGTCAAGAGTGGATGGCACCATGACACCCTAGGGGAACCCCGCCGCCCCGCCACACGTTGAACTGAACGAAAATCGGCATAGACTGCTACGATTCCCCGCAGGATGATTGAGGTGTCGCGATGTGGGACAAACTGCTTGATCGCCTTTGCCGTTCGCTGATCAAGGACGGCAGCCTGATCCTGCACTTTCCCGACGGTACGCAGCGCCGCTATGGCGACGGCTCGGACGTACCAGTTACCATCACAATCCACGACCCCGCCTTGCCCGGACGACTGGTGCGCAGCCCCGATATGGCGCTGGGCGAAGGTTACATGGATCAGGGCTACACCATCGGCGATGATGACCTGCCGGGGTTTCTCGCCCTGCTTTTGCGCAATGCTGCCAATGGCCGCGCGGATTGGTGGCGCTTTCCGCTGGCGCGCGCGCAACGCCTTTTGCGGCAACTGCAGGAACTGAACCCCGCCGGGCGCTCGAAATCCAACGTGGCACATCACTATGACCTGTCGGACTCGCTTTACGATCTGTTTCTGGATCAGGACCGCCAATATTCCTGCGGCTATTTCAAATCGCCCGACGACACGCTCGATCAGGCTCAGGCGCAGAAAAAGGCGCATATCGCGGCCAAGCTGCGCCTGAAACCGGGGATGCGCGTCCTCGACATCGGCTGCGGCTGGGGCGGCATGGCCCTGACACTGGCACGAGACCACGGCGCACGCGTGCTGGGCGTGACCCTGTCCGAAGAACAGCACCGCGTCGCCAATGAACGCGTCGCCGCAGCGGGCCTGCAGGACAGGATCGACATTCGCCTGACCGACTACCGCGCCGTCACCGGGCAGTTCGATCGCATCGTCTCGGTGGGCATGTTCGAACATGTCGGCCGCCCGAACTATGCGACCTATTTCACCAAGGTCCGCGACCTGTTGCACCCCGACGGCGTCGCCCTGATCCACACCATCGGACGCTCTGGCACCCCCAGCGTCACAAGCCCGTGGATTTCCAAATACATCTTCCCCGGCGGCTATTGCCCTGCATTGTCCGAAGTCATGCCCCATGTGCAGGCGACGGGCCTTTACACCACCGATATCGAGGTCTGGCGGCTTCACTACGCGCAAACGCTTGTCCATTGGCGCAAGCGGTTCGAAGCACATCTGGCCGAAGCCACTGCCCTTTACGACGCGCGGTTCTGCCGGATGTGGCGCTATTACCTGATCTCGTCCGAAATGACCTTCCGGCACTTCCAGCAGGTCGTCTTTCAGATCCAGCTGTCCCATCGTCAGGACGCCGTGCCCCTGACGCGCGATTACCTTTATGCCGCCCCCGAAGGTCCGCCACGCCCCGTTGCTGTGCGCGCAGCAGGTGCGCGTCAGTCTGCCTGAGGCCGCTGGATCGAACTTCCCGCGTGGCACGCCTCGAGCTATTGGGCCCAAACCGCCGGGATCAGCCCCCGCAGCGCATTGCCGACCCAAAGCCGCACGTGGGCCAGGTCTTCGGCCCTCAGCACCTCTTCCGGGCACGCCATGTCGGCCCGCAGCACCCCAGGCAACACCCCCGACGACAAAGGTGGCGTGCGCATGCCCTGCCCCCGGTCAAAAAAGACCGTGGTGATCGTCCCGTCACACACCTCACCGCGTTCGTTCACCAGGACGACCTCGTCCAACCCGTCGCGCAGGCTTGCCCGTGCGGCGTCATAGGCGGCGCGGTTGGTCGACTTGATGGCCAGCCATGGGTCATCGGACGCAAGCCGCGTCTCCGCCAGCCCCACCCGCCACTCCGCCTTGGCAGGCGGCAATGCTGCCGTCTCCACCGCCACCTTGCCTGCCGCATCCAGCGTCAATCTGACCCGCAACGGCGTGGCCGCCAACCCGGCCAACGCCGCCCGAACCTGCGCTTCCGGCACAGCCCAGCCCAGCGCCCCAGCGCCATGGCCCAGCCGCGCTAGATGCAAGTGGAGCCGGGGAAACGCCGCCCCGTCCCACAGCATCGTCTCGATCAGCCTCAATCCCGGCTGACGGCCGCCTTCACGAAGCGCGCTTTCCACAACGCCTCCTCCCATTCCCCGGCGGCGGTCGATCCATGCACCACCCCGCCGCCCACATTCATCACGATGTCCCGGCCCGTCACCGACAATGTCCGGATCGCCACCGAAAAATCTGCGCGCCCGTCCGGGGCCATCCACCCCACCGCCCCGCAATAGATCCCACGCGGGTGCGGCTCCACGGCGCGGATGATTTCCATTGCGCGGATTTTGGGTGCCCCCGTGACCGACCCGCAGGGAAAAAGCGCCGCCATCAGCGCAGGAAGCGTTGCCGGTTCCGCAAGGTCGCCTTCGATGGTCGACGTCATCTGATGCACGGTGGAATACTTCTCCATTGCGAAAAGGGCAGGCACCTTGACCGATCCCACCTTGGCCAACCGGCTGATATCATTGCGCAGCAGATCCACGATCATCAGGTTTTCCGCCCGGTCCTTGACCGATGCCTGCAACGCCGCTGCAATCGCCTTGTCACGCGTCGGGTCCGGATCACGCGGGGCGGTCCCTTTCATCGGCCGTGTGACGATCCGCCCACCAGCCTGCAGCATGAAGAACAGTTCTGGACTGCGCGAGACCACGACCGGCCCGACACCCAGATCGACGAATGCCCCATGCCCCACCGGGCCCGTGCGCCGGAGCGCGCCGTAAAGCCCCATCGGCGTCCCCCGGATCAGCCGCGCAGTCATCGGAAAGGTCAGGTTCACCTGATAGCAATCGCCCGCCGCGATATGGTCCAGCACCCGCGCCATGGCCGCGTCATAGGCATCGCGGCTGACCAACGGCGTCGGCGCGGTCATCGCCGTTTCCGCGCCCTCGGACGCCATGCGGCGAAGCACGCCATCCGCAGCCACCGGCCCGTTATACACGCCCAACACGATCAAAGGCCCCAGGCGATCTAGCGGCATCAAACCTGCCAGCCGGGGTTCCAGCGCATACCCGACCTCATAGCTGATGGCGCCTGCAAGCCAGCCACCCGCTGCCCGTGCCGCCTCGGCCTCTGCCAGCGCCTTGGCCACATCCGCAGGCTCCCAAGCCACAATGACCTGATCGGCGCCATCAAAAAGCGCGGGGGCCCCATCAGGTCCATGTTCCACCAGGATCACAACCGCGCATCCCTCTTGCCTTGCCATGCGTCAGATACGCCGAAGCCCCCCGACCCGCCACCGCAAACCCGCCCCTCTGTGCCTAGTTTTCCGACATCCGCAGCCACATGCGCTCCGGAAATTCTGTACGAATCGTTTCAGTGCTTGCCGGACTGAAAAATTCCGTGCTGAATGCGCGCATGAGGCGGGTCAAACCCGCCCGTCCGGGCACTGGGGCACGGAAAACCAACAAGGAAGGGGACGCTATGTCGGACTATAGCGACAAGGACAAAAGTGAGGACATGAAGGTCCTCCACGGCATGGGCTATGCGCAGGAACTGTCGCGCTCGATGTCGAAATTCTCGAACTTCGCGATCTCGTTTTCGATCATCTGCATCCTGTCCGGGGGCATCAACTCCTTCGCGCAGGCCATCTCGTCGGTCGGCGGTGCTGGCGCGGGTATCGGCTGGATCGTGGGCTGCCTTTTGTCAGGCATGTTCGCGCTGGCAATGGCGCAGATCGCTTCGGCCTTCCCGACAGCGGGCGGCCTGTATCACTGGGCGTCGATTCTCGGCAGCCGGTTCTGGGGCTGGCTGACGGCATGGCTCAACCTCCTCGGCCTGATCACCGTGCTTGGCGCCATCAACATCGGCACCGCCTACTTCTTTACCGGCACGTTCGGCAGCCTCTTCGGCTTCACCGGCACTGACTGGCAGATTGTCGGTTTCGTCGCCGCCATCACCATCCTTCAGGCGATCTTCAACCACGTCGGCATCAAGGTCACCACCTTCCTGACCGATATCTCGGGCTACATCATCTTCGCCACCACGGCGGTTCTGGTGCTGGCTTGTCTGTACTTTGCGCCTGCCATCGACATCTCGCGCCTCTGGACCTTCACCAACTACTCCGGCGCCGCCGGTGGCGAAGTCTTCCCGGCCAATGAGAGCATCGGCTATCTCTTCCTGCTTTGCCTCTTGTTGCCGGTCTACACGATCACCGGTTACGACGCCTCGGCCCACACGTCCGAGGAAACCAAGAACGCCGCAATGGCGGTGCCCAAGGGCATCGTATCGGCGGTGTTCTGGTCGTCTCTGGTGGGATGGATCATGATCTGCGCCATCACGCTTGCAATCCCCGACATGGACGCCGCCGCCGCTCAGGGCTGGGGTATGTTCTTCGGGACCATGGACGCGATCATGCCTGCGGGCCTGAAGACCGCTCTCTACTTCTTCATCCTGATCGCGCAGTTCCTCTGTGGTCTGGCAACCGTCACGTCTGCCAGCCGCATGCTCTTTGCCTTCTCGCGCGATGATGGCATGCCCGTCGGCTCCAAGGCGCTTGCCGCGGTGTCGCCCAAGTACCGCACGCCGGTCAACGCGATCTGGACCGCGACCGTGCTTTGCATCCTTTACGTGCTTCTGGCGATGTCGATCAAGGTTGGCGAAACCTCAATCTACGTGATCGTGGTGAACTCCACCCTCGTCTTCCTGTTCCTCAGCTTCACCATCCCGTTGATTGCGGCAATGTTTGCCTACGGCACCGCGAAATGGCCGAACCCCGGCCCATGGGCGATGTCTGCGGGCGTCTACAAGCTGGTTACGGTTCTTGCCGTGATCGGTATGGCGGTGATCCTCTTCATCGCCGTCGCCCCGCCGAATGAACGTGTGCTTTACGTCGTTCTGGGCTTCATCGTGCTGGCGTTGATCCTGTGGTTCACCGTTGAGAACCGCCGTTTCGAAGGCCCGCCCACGGGCGAACGTATCGCCAAACGCGCTGCTGCCATCAAGGCCGCAGAGGCTGCGGTGGGCGAACGCGGCTGATCACCGCTGACCTCAGCAAAGGGGCGGTCCGGGGTTCCGGGCCGCCTTTTCCTTTTGCCATAGCTTCGCCCCTTGCACCCCGGCCCGCCCTCGCTATAACCCGCAAAGTTTTGCGCGATGGATGGGGGCTGACATGCCGAAGCGGACCGATATCAAGTCGATCATGATCATCGGCGCGGGACCCATCGTCATCGGTCAGGCCTGCGAGTTCGACTATTCCGGCGCCCAGGCCTGCAAGGCTTTGCGAGAGGAAGGCTACCGGGTCATCCTGGTGAACTCCAACCCCGCAACGATCATGACCGACCCCGGACTGGCCGATGCGACCTATATCGAACCGATCACCCCCGAGGTAGTCGCCAAGATCATCGAAAAGGAACGCCCCGACGCGCTTTTGCCGACGATGGGCGGGCAGACGGGTCTCAACACCTCGCTCGCGCTGGCCGACATGGGTGTCTTGGACAAGTTCGGCGTGGAACTGATCGGCGCCAAGCGTGAGGCCATCGAAATGGCCGAAGACCGCAAGCTCTTCCGTGAGGCGATGGACCGGATCGGGCTGGAAAACCCCAAAGCCACCATCATCGCCGCCCCCAAACTGGCGTCCGGCAAATACGACATCGCCGCCGGCGTGCGCGAGGCGGTTGAGGCCATCGAATATGTCGGCCTGCCCGCCATCATCCGCCCCGCCTACACCCTTGGCGGCACCGGCGGCGGTGTGGCCTATAACCGCGACGACTTCGAGGCGATCTGCCGCTCGGGCCTTGATGCCTCGCCCGTCGCACAGATTTTGGTCGATGAATCGCTGCTCGGCTGGAAGGAATTCGAGATGGAGGTGGTGCGTGATGTCGCCGACAACGCCATCATCGTCTGCGCCATCGAAAACATTGACCCGATGGGCGTGCATACCGGCGACAGCATTACCGTCGCCCCGGCGCTGACGCTGACCGACAAGGAATACCAGATCATGCGCAACGGCTCGATTGCCGTGCTGCGCGAAATCGGGGTTGAGACCGGCGGATCGAACGTGCAATGGGCGATCAACCCCGCCGATGGCCGCATGATCGTGATCGAGATGAACCCGCGCGTGTCGCGGTCGTCTGCGCTGGCCTCCAAGGCCACGGGTTTTCCCATTGCCAAGATTGCCGCAAAACTGGCGGTCGGCTATACTTTGGATGAACTCGACAACGACATCACCAAGGTCACGCCTGCGTCGTTCGAACCCGCCATCGACTATGTCGTCACCAAGATCCCCCGCTTTGCCTTCGAGAAATTCCCCGGCTCCGAGCCATTCCTGACCACCGCAATGAAGTCGGTCGGCGAAGTCATGGCGATCGGCCGCACCTTTCACGAATCGATGCAAAAGGCGCTGGCCAGTCTGGAAACCGGCCTGTCCGGCTTTGACGAAATCGCTATTCCGGGTGTTGGCGACGCCAGATCGGCGAACTTCATCCCCGACCGCGCCGCCATTCTCAAGGCGCTGAGCCTGCAAACTCCGGACCGCATCCGCGTCATCGCCCAGGCCATGCGTCTTGGCCTTGATGATGACGACATCAACCACGCCACCGCCTTTGATCCGTGGTTTCTTGCCCGTATCCGCGAGATCATCGACATCGAGGCCGAAGTCCGCGCCGGTGGCCTTCCGGTCACCGAACATGGTCTGCGCCGGTTGAAGATGTTCGGCTTCACCGACGCCCGCCTTGCCACGCTGACCGGCCGCGACGAGGCGCAGGTCCGCCGCGCCCGCCTGCGTCTTGGCGTGCACGCGGTTTTCAAACGGATCGACACCTGCGCCGCCGAATTCGAGGCGCAAACCCCCTACATGTATTCCACCTACGAATCCCCGGTGATGGGTGACGTCGAATGCGAAGCCCGCCCCACGGCGGCGAAAAAGGTCGTCATCCTCGGCGGCGGCCCCAACCGCATCGGCCAGGGCATCGAGTTCGACTATTGCTGCTGCCACGCCTGCTATGCCCTGACCGCTGCCGGCTATGAAACCATCATGGTCAACTGCAACCCCGAAACCGTCTCCACCGACTACGACACCTCGGATCGCCTGTATTTCGAGCCGCTGACGCTTGAACACGTCCTCGAAATCCTGCGCGTCGAACAGGACAACGGCACCCTGCACGGCGTCATCGTCCAGTTCGGCGGCCAGACACCACTGAAGCTCGCTGCTAAACTCGAAGAACTCGGCGTTCCCATTCTCGGCACCACGCCCGATGCCATCGACCTTGCCGAAGACCGCGAACGGTTCCAGCAACTCCTCCACAAACTCGGCCTGAAACAACCGGTCAACGGCACCGCCCGTTCAC
>JBKJVF010000035.1:0-12794 GCA_046589965.1 Paracoccaceae bacterium | reverse complement strand
TTTTACAGCCATTCCCTGAAACTGTGGGAAAAGCTGGAGGGGGAGTTGAACTACAACGTCATGCACAGCCAGCGTGGCCAGGTGGTGCTGTTCCATTCTGACGGTCAGCGTGATCTTGCGGCGCGACGGGGCAATGCCATCGTCAATCAGGGCGATGATGCGGAGTTCATGACCCCCGACGACCTGCGCGCGGAGTTTCCCTATCTCGACTACGAGCAGACCCGCTTTCCGATCTATGGCGGGCTGATGCAGCGGCGGGCAGGAACGGCGCGGCATGATGCGGTGGCCTGGGGCTATGCGCGGGCGGCGGATCTGCTCGGTGTCGATCTGATCCAGAACTGCGAAGTGACCGGCATCGATGTCGAAGGTGGCCGCGTTGTCGGCGTGCAGACGACGCGCGGGGCGATCAAGGCGTCCAAGGTCGGGATCGTGGTCGCAGGCCGGTCCAGCCAGGTTGCCGCAATGGCGGGGCTGAAGTTGCCCATTGAATCCCACGTCATGCAGGCGTTCGTGACCGAGGGGCTGAAGCCGGTGATCGATAGCGTGATCAGTTTCGGGATGGGCCATTTCTACATCAGCCAGTCCGACAAGGGCGGCTTGGTCTTTGGCGGCGATCTCGACTTTTATGCCTCCTACGCCGCGCGGGGCAACCTGCCGATGCTGGAGCACGTGATGGAGGCGGGGATGACGCTGATGCCGATGATCGGGCGCGCCAAAATTCTGCGGACCTGGGGCGGCATCATGGACATGACGCCAGACGGCTCGCCCATTATCGACAAGACCCATATCGACGGGCTGTTTCTGGATGCAGGCTGGAATTACGGGGGCTTCAAGGCGGTGCCCGCATCCGGCTGGAGCATGGCGCATCTGATGGCGACCGGGCAAAGCCATGAGGTGGCAGCGAAGTTTCGGCTGGACCGGTTCCGACTGGGCCAGATCATCGACGAAGAAGGCACCGGCAGCCAACATAACCTGCATTGAGGACGATCCGAATGCCGCGCCTGACGCTGATACATCTGCCACCTGGACCCAGTGACGGGGCAGCTTTGACATGCGCTTGACCTGTCCCCTTTGCGGTTCTCGTGATCGCCGTGAATTCTACTATTACGGGTCCGAAGACTATTTGAACCGCCCGGCGGAGGATGCCGCACCCGAGGCCTGGGACCACTATCTGCATCTGCGCGACAATCCGGCAGGGGTGATGAAAGACCTTTGGTATCATGAACTTGGCTGTGCGCAGTGGCTCTTGGTCACGCGCAACACCATCACGCATGAGGTGCTGGGCACGGAACTTGTTGCGGACGCCAAGAAGGTGCAGCGATGAGGATTGATGGCAAGGGCCTGATCGACCGGACAAAACCCGTGCGCTTTACCTTCGACGGGCGCGCTTATGGCGGTTACCGGGGTGACACGCTGGCCTCGGCTCTGTTGGCCAATGACGTGACGCTGATGGGCCGCAGTTTCAAGTATCACCGCCCGCGCGGCGTGATGACCGCAGGGTCGGAAGAGCCGAACGCGCTAGTGGAGATCATCGGCGCGCGCAACCAGACGCCAAACGTGCGTGCCACGGTGCAAGAGGTGTTCGAGGGGCTGGCCGCGCGCAGTCAGAACCGCTGGCCCAGCTTGAAATACGATGGGATGGCGATCAACGACATGTTGTCGCCGTTCTTCAGTGCGGGGTTCTACTACAAGACCTTCATGTGGCCGCGCGCGTTCTGGGAACGGATTTACGAGCCGCTGATCCGCCGCGCCGCAGGGCTTGGCAGCCTGTCGGGGCGCCATGATGAGGGGTTGTACGAAAAGGCCTATGCGTTCTGTGATCTGCTGGTGATCGGGTCCGGGCCTGCGGGTTTGATGGCGGCCTTGACGGCGGCGCGGTCGGGCGCGGATGTGATCCTGGCCGAAGAAGAGGCGCGGCTTGGCGGGCGGGTTCTGGCAGACGACATCATGGTCGGCGGAAAACCCGGGGCGGACTGGGTGGCAGAGGTGCAGGCGGAACTGTCGGGCCTGCCGAATGTGCGGATCATGCGGCGGACCACCGTGACCGGCGTCTATGACCACGGCACCTATGGCGCGCTGGAACGGGTTGGTTTGCACCAGCCCGCCCGCGCCAACCTGCCGCGTGAGTGTTTCTGGCGGATCGTGGCCAAGCGGTCGATCCTGGCATCGGGCGCGCTGGAACGCGGCATCGCGTTCCCGATGAACGACCGGCCCGGCATCATGATGGCAGGGGCACTGCGCAGCTATCTGAACCTTTATGGCGTCAGCCCCGGCAAGCGGGTCACGCTTTTCGCCAACAATGATGGTGCGCGGGCCACGGCGCGGGCGCTGATCGGGGCGGGTTTGCCGGTTGCAGCAATCATCGACAGCCGCGCCGATGCGCCGATGGAGGAGGGCGCGATTGTTCATGCCGGTGGGCGGGTGATCGACACCAAAGGTCGGCTTGCTCTGCGTCAGATCACCGTCCTGAAAGGCAGCGAGCAGATCGAGATCGAGACAGATACCCTGGCCGTGTCGGGCGGCTGGAACCCGACCTTGCACCTGACCTGCCACATGAACGGTCGCCCGCGGTGGAGCGAGGACCTTGCGGCCTTCGTGCCTCAAGACGGTGCGGTGCCGGGCATGCTGGCGGCCGGCGCAGCAAACGGGACATTCTCGACGCATGGCTGTCTGGCGGCGGGTCATGCGGCGGCGACGCAAGCGCTGTCGGATCTGGACATGCGCCCGGCCGTCATCGCCTTGCCGGAGGCCGAGGATGCGCCCTACCGGATTTCGGCCCTCTGGGCGGTGGAGGGCAAAGGGCGCGCCTGGCTGGACCTTGGCAATGATGTGACCACCAAGGACGTGGCCCTGTCCGCGCAGGAAAACTTTGCCAGCGTGGAGCATATGAAGCGCTACACCACGCAAGGCATGGCACCCGATCAGGGCAAGTCATCCAATGTGGCGGCGCTGGCGGTGCTGGCCAATGCAACCGGTCGATCCATCCCGGAAACCGGCACCACGACCTACCGTCCACCCTATGTGCCGGTGTCCATCGCGGCGCTGGGTGCAGGTGGACGCGGCGTGGGATTTGCGCCGCAACGGTTCCTGACGTCAGACCAGGCCAGCCGCGACCGGGGCGCGCCGATGATCGAGGCGGGGCTATGGTATCGGCCCAGCTATTTCCCGAAACCGGGCGAGGCGACGTGGCGCGAGTCTTGCGACCGCGAAGTGATGATGGTGCGCGAAACGGTCGGGGTCGCCGATGTATCGACCTTGGGCAAGATCGACATTCAGGGGTCCGATGCCGCGCGGTTTCTTGATTTCGTTTACGCCAATACGTTCAGCACCCTGCCAATGGGCAAGGTCCGCTACGGGCTGATGCTGCGCGAGGACGGTTTTGTGCTGGATGACGGCACGACGGCGCGCCTTGGGGCAAACCACTATTTGATGACTACAACCACCGCTGCCGCCGGGCTGGTGATGCGGCATCTGGATTTTGTCCATCAGGCGTTCTGCGCAGACTGGAATGTGCGGTTCATCTCGGTCACCGAGGCTTGGGCACAGTTCGCCGTCGCGGGTCCACAGGCGCGGGCGCTGATCCATTCATTCCTCGAGGTGCCGGTTGACCTGCCCTTCATGGGGGTGGCGCCGGTACGTGTCGGTGGCGTGGACGCGCGACTTTTCCGCATCTCGTTCTCGGGCGAAGAAGGGTATGAGATTGCAGTGCCGACCCGCTATGGCGAGGCGCTGTTCCGCGATCTTGTGGCGCGGGCGGAAACCATGGGCGGCGGGCCCTACGGGATGGAGGCCCTGAACGTCCTGCGCATCGAAAAGGGCTTCATCACCCATGCCGAAATCCATGGTCGGGTGACGGCGTTCGATATCGGTATGGACAAGATGATCAGCGCCAAAAAGGACTGCATTGGCAAGGCCAGCGCGGCACGGCCCGGGCTGCTCGGTCCGGAGCGGGAACAGCTGGTGGGCGTCAAGGTTGGTGGCGACGCGGCGCTGGTGGCGGGCGCGCATCTTTTCGCGCAAGGCCATGTTGTCACGCGCGAGACCTCGCAGGGCTATGTCACGTCGGTCTGCTGGTCGCCCGTGCTTAACATGTGGCTGGGACTTGCTTTCCTGAAAAACGGTCGGGCCCGGCATGGCGAAAAGCTGCGCCTTGTCGATCACATGCGCGACGTGGACTTGATTGTCGAAATTTGCGATCCGGTCTTTCACGATCCTGCGGGGGGGAAGTTGCGTGCCTGAACTGATCGCAAAAACCCCGTTGGCCGGACGCGCCCCCGTCACCCGGGGGGCGTTGACCCTGTCCGAAACACCGATGCAGGCAATGACCTCCATTGCGCTCTTTCCCGGGCAGACCAAGGCTGTTGCCAAAGTGCTGAAGCCCCTGGGGCTGACGTTTCCTGCGCCAAACACGGTGTCGCAATCCGGTGAGGCACGTCTTTTGTGGACCGGGCGCGACCAAGCTTTTCTGATCGGCATAGAAGCGCCCGCGTTCCCTGCAGACGTGGCGGCCGTGACGGATCAGTCGGATGGCTGGGCCGGACTTTCTGTCGTAGGTCCCAACGCGCATGACGCATTGATGCGCTGGGTTCCGGTCGACCTCAGGCCGCAGCACTTTGCCGTCGGCAGCGCCATCCGCGCGCCACTTTACCACATGCAGGCGATCATCCTGCGCCTCGGCACCGATCGCATCGAGGTGATGGTCTTTCGGTCCATGGTGCGCACGGCCTGGCATGAGATCGATATTGCCATGACGACGATCGAGGCCCGGTCTTTCCGTTCGAAATAGGCGAGTTGTGGCCGTGTCATCAAGATGTCACTGGCCTTTGGAGGTGCCATTTTGTACAGGTTTGCTAAATGTCATGTTTAGCAAAGGTGCAGAATGGCCCCCGACGGACAGTTGCACGCGCCGAACGTCTATGATGCCGAACCGATCCCCGATGCAGCGCGCGCCGAAATCGACCGGCTGCTGCTAAGCGGCGACCTTTTCCGCTATACGTCGACGGACGCATCCCCCGTCGCCCTGCTTGAGGCGGAGTTCGCAGAATATCTGGGCTCGCGCTATGCGTTGGCCGTATCGTCCTGTTCTGCAGCACTTTTTCTGGCACTCAAGGCGCTGGACCTGCCGCGTGGGGCGCGGGTGCTGATCCCGGCCTTTACCTTTGCCGCCGTCCCGTCGGCTGTTGTGCATGCCGAATGCGAACCGGTGCTGGTCGAGGTGGGCGACAATTACCGCATCGACATGGAAGACTTCGCGGCCAAGCTGCCGGGTGCGGCGGCGGTGATGATCAGCCACATGCGCGGCCATACCTCGGACATGGATGCGATCATGGCGTTGTGCGACGCGGTCAATATCCCGGTCATCGAGGACGCGGCCCACTCGCTGGGCACGATATGGTCGGGGCGAAACATCGGCACCATCGGGCGGGTCGGCTGTTTCAGCTTTCAGTCCTACAAGATGGTCAACGCGGGCGAGGGCGGCATTCTTGTCACCGACGACCCGGAGGTCGCGGCACGCGCCGTGATCATGTCGGGCGCCTATGAGCAGAACTGGAAAAAGCATCCCGGCCTGCAAAACAGTTTTGGCCATTGGCAGAACAAGCTGCCCTTGTACAATTTGCGGATGCAGAATCTGTCGGCAGCCGTGATCCGCCCGCAACTTCCCGAGATTGACCGCCGCGTCCGTCAGGGGCGCGCCAACCATGACCATGTGGCGACCCTTTTGAACGACAGCGGGCATTTTGCAGTGCCAGCACCTTTGGGACCGGAACTGCGCGCACCGGACTCCATTCAGTTCAACTTTTCGGGCGACTGGACGGACGCGCAGGCGCTGGGCTTTCAGGCGGGGGCCAAGGCGCGTGGCGTGTCGGTGCAGATCTTTGGACTGAGCGAAGGGAACGCGCGGGCCTTCTGGAACTGGCAGTTCCTTGGTCCGCAGCCCGAATTGCCGCAAACGCGCGCGATGCTGATGCGGGCTTGTGATGTGCGGCTGCCCACGCGCCTGACACCGGCGGAACTGGACTTCATCGCCGAGGCATTGATCGCCGCCGCTGCCGAGGCGCGACCGACCTGAACGCCGCCGGAAACGCTGGTTACAAAAGCCGCAATTGCCCCTTTAGCATCGGCCAGGTGCTGATGGCTGGCGCGATCACCTGATCCTGCAAAAGGCCGCGCAGCCGCGTGGCGATCTGGTTTGGCATATCTTGCAAGACACCTGCCCTCGCCGACAGGGACAGCCTGCGTTCCAGTGGCGCAAAGGGCAAGGGAAGCATGTCGACCTCGGTCCGGAACCGCGCCGCATGGTGAAGCGCTAGTGGCGTCAGGATCGTCCAGCCCGCGCCGCCCGCCACCATCGCAAGGATCGCGTGATAGCTGTCCAGTTCGAACCGATGGGCGGGGCGAATGCCAAGCTGCGCCAGATGGTTGGCGATGCGACGTCCCATCAGATGGCGCGCAGAATACAGGATCAATGGCAGATCGGCGATCGCCTTTCCCCGCGCGGCAATGGCGACAAAAGGTTCGGCCATCAGCGGATGGGCTTCGCGCCAGTCGCCGTCCTCTGCCAGCGCGGGATCGGCATCAGCCGCTACCACGATGTCCAGCGCGCGCGCTTCAAGCTGGTCGAGCAAGCGATGGCTGGCGCCGGTTTCCAAAAGGAACCGGCAGCCGCGCAAATCCTGCGCCAGCGCTTGCAGCAGTCGCGGGGTCACGTCGGCGTCAAAATCCTCGATCATCCCAAGGCGCAGGGTCGTCAGCGATGACAGATCCGCGCGGGCAAGTTCGGCCTGTGCCTCGGTAGCTGCATTGAGCATGGTTTGGGCATGTTTGCGGAACATCGCGCCAGCGGGCGTCGTGCGAAGCGGTCGCGCCGAGCGGTCCAGAAGCACCGCCCCAAGCGCGGATTCTAGCCCAGACAGCTGCTGGCTGACCGCAGAAGGACTAACGCCCAGACGCCGCGCAGCAGAAGAAATCGCGCCCTCTTCCGCAACAGCGACAAACACCTCGATCCCCCAAAGAGTGATCCGTCCATCCTGACCAGACATGGACGCGCCCTCCTTGGACAAGGATCAGAGTTTTGACAGTTTGTTTTGCAGATCGGCCAGCTGCTTTTTGATTGCGGCCAGGTCTTCTTCCTTGCTGGAAGCAGGGGCGGCGGTCTCGTCCCGTGCCGGTCCGGAACCGGACCAGCCAGGCATGCCCCCCATCACTGTCTTGAGAAACGCCTCTTGCTGCTTGCGCAGGGCATCAAAGCCGGGCATCGCGGCCAGCGGGTTCGGGATTGTCGTCAGGTTTTCCATCATCTTGGTCTGGCTGTCGCGCAGCATTTCAAAGGATGCCGCCAGAAACTGCGGGACAACGGACTGCATGCCTGTCGTGTAGCTGCGCACAAGGTCGGTCAGAACGTGAACCGGCAACACGCTTTCACCTTTGCTTTCGTGTTCCGCCACGATCTGCAACAGGTATTGGCGCGTCAAATCATCGCCCGATTTCAGGTCAACGATCTGCACCTCGCGGCCCGCCCGGATGAATGTCGCGACATCCTCTAGCGTCACGTAATCCGATGTCTCGGTGTTGTAGAGCCGTCGGCTGGCATAGCGCTTGATCAAAAGCGGTTTTTCGGTAACGGCCATATGTGCCTGCCTTCCCCATTATGCGCGTGCAGAGAAGCTTACGGGAGCGTTGCAGAAAAAGAAAGGGCGGGTCCGAAGACCCGCCCGCAATCATTACTGATCTCAAACCATCGCCGGGGGGCGATTACTTGACGGCTGCTGCCGCTTTCTTGGCGACCGAAGACACCTCGTCGGTGGCTTTCTTGACGGCCGCGGATGCGTCCTCAGAGAAATCCTTGCCGGCCGACAACATCAGCTCGACGGTTTCCATCTGCACTTTTTTCGCGACTTCGGCGAACGACGCCATATGTTCGGCGGCCATCTCTGCAGCGGCCGATGCGAAATCGGTGGCAGCTTTCGTGTAGTCTGCCGGATCGGTCTTGGCCTTGGAAATGTCGGTCAGCTTGACCAGCGTGTCCTTGGCCCATTTCGACGTGATCTCGGTCGATTTCTCAGCAGCTTCGAGGGCCACTTTGGAAAACTTTTCTGCCATGGCAGCCTGGCTTTTGAACGCGTTCTGCATCGAGGACGTATCGATCGGGAACGAAGCCATCATGTCTTGCATAACTTTGGTGTAATCGGTTGCGGTGTTCATCTTCGATCTCCTGATCGGGTGGGGCGGAACCCCGTTTCGTGATGACAAAGATATACATGCTGCACTGCAGCAATTCAAGTCTAATTCTGCAGTGCAGCAAAACTTATGGTTGCGTTTGCATGCATCGCAAATTGTCTTTTCACGTCAGGCATCTGGCGAGCGAAGCACATAGGTTCCCGGTGCCGGTCCCAGGACGGGATGCCCCGGATCGCCAGGCTGGCGCGCGGACACCTGTTCGCCGGACCGCTCTGCAAGCCAGTCTTTCCAGCGTGGCCACCAACTGCCCTTTTGAAAAGTCGCCGCCTTTTTCCAGTCATCTGCGTTGCCCTGCACAGGGCTGTCATTCAGGTAATGGCCGTACTTGTCCCTGGACGGCGGATTGACGATGCCCGCGATGTGCCCGGATTCCGCCAGGATGAACGTTTTGTCGCGCGACCCCATCTGCTTCACGCCGTCAAAACTGGCGCGCCAGGGCGCAATATGGTCCGTCTCGCAGGCAATGGCGCACAGGGGCAGGGTGACATCCTTCAGCCCGACCGGTGATCCGAAGACCGGAAAGACGCCCAAGGCAAAGCCGTCGCCCTGGCAAAGACCGCGCAGGTATTCGATGGCCATTTTGGCGGGCAGGTCAGTGCCGTCGCCGTTCCAGTAGAGCAGATCAAAGGCCGGAGGTGCCTCGCCCATCATGTAGCTTTTGATCGCAGGCTGATAGATCAGGTCGTTGGATCGCAGGAAGGAAAAGGTCCGTGACATGAACAGCTTGGACAAAAGCCCGTCCTGCATAGACTGGCGTTCGATCCCGTCGACAAAGTCGTTGTCCAGAAATACGCCGACCTCTCCGGGATCGGAAAAGTCGGTCAGCGTAGTAAAGAACGTGGCCGACTTTACCGACTTGTCGCCGGCCTTTTGCAGATGCGCCAGCGACAAGCCGAGCGTGGTGCCGGCGATGCAATACCCAACCGCGTTGATCTGAGCCTCGCCGGTTATTCGGCGGACCTCGGCCATCGCACGCAGGAAACCGTCGCGGATGTAGTCGTCCAGAGACACGTCGCGATAGCTGGTATCGGGGTTGACCCAGCTGACGACGAACAGCGTAAAGCCTTGATCCACAATCCATTTGATCAGAGAATTCTGCGCCTTGAGGTCCAGGATGTAGAATTTGTTGATCCATGGAGGAAAGATCAGCAGCGGCGTCTGAAACACGGTTTCGGTGGTTGGCGTATACTGGATCAGTTCCATCATGCGATTGCGATAGACGACTGCCCCCGGCGTGGTTCCAAGGTTCTCGCCGACCTTGAACGCCTCTTTGTTGGCCAGCGTCACCACCAGATCGCCGTTGTTGGCCTCGATGTCGCGGACCAGGTTTTCCAACCCCTGGACCAGGCTTTCCCCATCGGTTGCAACAGCCTTTTCCAGCGCATCGGGATTGGTTGCCAGGAAATTGGTGGGCGAAAAGAGGTCGATTATCTGACGCGTGAAATAGTCCAGCCGCTTGCGGTCCTGGGGGTCCATCACATCCATGTCGGCGACGGTCGAAGTGATCGCCTCGGCGTTCAACAGGTATTGCTGCTTGAGATAGTTGAACATGGGATGGGTATCCCAAAGCGGGTTGGCAAAGCGGCGGTCTTTGGGGCCCGGATCGGCGGGGGCCTCGAAGGTGCCTTTTGCCAAAGCCTGCTGCGCCTCGACGTAATGCTTTACCGTCTTGCCCCAATGCGCGATCTGATGCTCGATCATCTTGGCGGGGTTCTGCATCATCTCGGCCACGTAGGCGGTGGCGGCTTTCATGTAGAGATCGTTCGAGGGGCCATGAAGCGCGGTGTCGACGGGCCGGTAGTGGGCAAGAGCTGTGGTCAACCGTTTGGACAATGTGTCGAATTTGGCAAGATTGGCGTTCAGTTTTTCAGTCTTGGCGCCTGCATCACTGTCTTCGGTTGTCATGTTAATCTTTCTAACCTAGTCTCGCCGCTGTGCAGCATAACGTCGCCGGTCTGGGGGGGATGCGGCGATGGTACCGGTGCCCCTGCCGGACGAGGACAGATATGAAGTATATGGTGACGTACGATCTGATGCAAAGCATGCGCAACACCAATGAGTGGTTTGGTGCAACTGCGCGGGCGATGGCCTCCTATCCCGCCTTTGCCTTGTCGATGAACCCGATGGTGCCGCTGATTGCCGCCTGGGGCGAAGTGGCGGAGCGGTCGTTTGCGCGCATGGTCGTGAAACCCGACTGGGGCATCCGTTCGATTGTCGGCCCCGAAGGTCAGGATCACATTGTCGACGTCACAACGGTCGTTGAGCGGCCCTTTGGCAACCTTGTCCAGTTTTCCGTGCGCCGCCGTGCGCCGATGGCGCGCAAAGTGATGCTGGTCGCGCCAATGTCCGGCCATTATGCCACGCTTTTGCGCTCGACGGTGAACAGCCTGTTGCCCGATTGCGACGTCTACATCACCGACTGGCACAATGCGCGCGACATTCCGGTCAGCGCGGGCAAGTTCGATGTCGAAGATTACACCCTTTATCTTGTCGATTTCATGCGGGCGCTGGGGCCGGACACCCATGTCATCTCGGTCTGTCAGCCGGTGCCGCTGACGCTGGCCGCAGTGGCATATCTGGCGGCCGAGGACCCAACCGCCCAACCGCGCAGTCTGACACTGATTGGTGGGCCGGTGGACCCTGATGCTGCGGCGACAGACGTGACCGATTTTGGCCGCCGCATCACGATGGGCCAGTTGGAACATATCGCCATTCAGCGCGTCGGATTTTCCTACAAGGGCGCGGGTCGCAAGGTCTATCCAGGCCTTCTGCAGCTGCAAAGTTTCATGTCGATGAATGCAGAACGCCATTCCAAGGCCTTTACCGAACAGATCATGCGCGTGTCACGGGGCGAAGCGTCGGATCATGATGCCCATAATCGGTTCTATGACGAATATCTGGCCGTGATGGACATGACGGCGGAGTTCTATCTGTCGACGGTCGAACGTATCTTCAAAAACCGCGAAATCGCGCGGAATGATTTTGTCGTGGCGGGCCGCAAGGTCGACATCGGTGCGATCACCCAGGTTGCCGTCATCACGGTCGAAGGCGCGAATGACGACATTTCGGCCCCAGGGCAGTGCGTCGCGGCGTTGCAGCTTTTGACCGGTCTGCCCGACAGCAAAAAGCAAAGCCATCTGGAACCGGGTGCGGGCCATTACGGGATTTTTGCGGGCAAAAGCTGGCGGTTGAACATCCGCCCGCTGGTGCTGAAGTTCATCGACGCAAATTCTGGCACGCCGGTTCAGCGCAAGGCCAAGATCGGCCTCGCTGCATCGCAGTAGCCTCGGGTCCGACATAGCCATCGGGCGACCGGCGCCAACAGGCGATCGCCACGCACTTGCGCCCTCATGACATACTTTAGGTCAACTTCTGCCAGTCACGCGTCGACGAGAGGCGCGCTTTCCAGCACATCCGCGACGGTCTGCTTGATCAATTCCAGACATTCCGGGTTCGACAGGCGGTGGTCGGCATCCTTGATCAGCGTAAGACGGATGGCGGGGCCGGTGGCATGATCCATCAGGCGAAGGGCAGTGCGGACGGGCACGGCCGTATCTGCCGTTCCTTGCAGCCAACGCGTTGGAAAGGGCAGATGCAGGGGCCGGTCAAAGATGCGCTGCTGGCGGCCATCTTCGATCAGGCGCTGGGTGTAGACATAAGGATCAGGGCCATAATCCGACGGCTCGGCGATCTGGCCGTCCCGCAACATGGTTTCGCGTTGCGGCGGGGTCATCGTCTGCCAGATGTCATCGGTGAAATCGGGTGCTGCGGCCAGCCCGACAAGACCTGCGATGCGATCCGGCATCTGCCGCGCCACCAGCAGCGAAATCCACCCGCCCATCGATGATCCCACCAGCACGACCGGCCCAGCCGCCTGCGCCGTGATCATCGCCACCGCATCTTCGCACCAGTCACCGATGCAGCCATCCACGAAATTCCCTGATGACTGGCCATGGCCGGAATAATCGAACCGCAGAAACGCGCGCCCCTGACCCACTGCCCACTCCTGCAGGGCCTGCGCCTTGGTGCCTGTCATATCGGACTTGAAGCCGCCAAGGAACACGACGGTCGGCCCCTTGCCTTCCACCTTGTCAAAGGCCAGGCGGCGATGCGCGGAAAGGGTAAGAAAGCTGGTCATGCATAGCGCTATAGCAGGCCTGCGTGGCGCTTGGCAGCCCTCAGCCGACGCAGGCGCGGATCTGCGATGCCAGCAATTGACTTCTGGCAGGCCTGCAGGCAGAAACCTGCCCACATAACCCGCAACCGGGCGTTTCGTAGGCGCCAAAGCGACGAGGAGGACACGCGATGTCCTCCATTTCCCTGACATTTCCCGACGGCAACAAGCGCGACTATGCAGCAGGTGTGACGCCAGCCGAGGTGGCCGCGTCGATCGCGCCGGGGCTGGCAAAGAAAGCCGTCAGCGCCTCGGTCGATGGTGCGCATTGGGACCTCGCCTGGCCGATCCCGGCCAATGCCACAATTGCCATCCACACCATGGCCGAAGACGCCCAAGCGCTAGAACTGATCCGGCACGACCTTGCGCACATCATGGCGCG
>JBKJVF010000038.1:0-7468 GCA_046589965.1 Paracoccaceae bacterium | reverse complement strand
GGCAAAGCCAGATCGTCTTTGTCGACACGCCGGGACTTTTCCGCCCCCGCCGCCGTCTTGATCGCGCGATGGTCAAGGCCGCCTGGGGCGGTGCGTCGGATGCCGATATCATCGTCCTTCTGATCGAGGCGCATCGCGGGATGACCGAAGGCGTCGGCGCGATCATCGAGCGGCTGGCAAGCGAGATGCCCAAAGGCCAGCCGATTGCGCTGGCGATCAACAAGATCGACAGGGTCAAGGCGGAAACGCTGCTGGCGCTGACCGAACGGCTGAACGAGGCTTACCCGTTCACCAAGACCTTCATGATCAGCGCCGAAAAAGGCTACGGTGTTGCCGACTTGCGGGAATGGTTGGCGGGTCAGGTGCCCGAAGGCCCGTGGCTTTACCCCGAGGACCAGATCGCCGACCTGCCGATGCGCCTGATCGCGGCCGAGATGACCCGCGAAAAGCTGACCCTGCGCCTGCACGAGGAGCTGCCCTATCAGCTGACGGTCGAAACCGAAGCCTGGGAGGACAAGGCCGACGGCACCACGCGCATCGACCAGATCGTCTATGTGAACCGCGACGGCCACAAGGGCATCGTGCTTGGCAACAAGGGTGAGACGATCAAGGCTATCGGCCAGGCTGCGCGGGCCGATATCTCGGAATTCCTGGGCCGGACGGTGCATCTGTTCCTGCAGGTCAAGGTGCGGACCAACTGGCAGGACGAGCCGGAGCGCTATTCCGAGATGGGCCTGGACTTCAAGGATGGCGATGCCTAGCGCGATTGGCCGACCCAGAGGCCTTTCGCGGGAGTATATGGCCAAGGGGAAAGCGCCATGGTCCCGCGTCTGACCGCTGATCTTTGGGTGTCGGCCTACCTTGCCCGCCTGGGGCAGGCCAACATTCCGGCCTATGTGACGGCGCGTGGTGATGCGTCTGCGGGTGCGGTTCTGGTCAAGCTGGCGCTGCTTGACGGCACTGCGCGGGCCTTTGAGCGGACCATGGATCTGACCACCGGGGGTCGGCGCTGGATGGTTCTGGCCGAGGGGACGGAGGCCGAGATTGACGCCATGTTGGCCCGCCAGCGGTCGCGCGATCCCGATCTTTGGGTGATCGAGATCGAGGATCGCCAGGGGCGCAGCCTGCTGGATCAGGATGGACTGTCCGATTGACCCCAGACGGCATTGAAACTTGGTCGCGCCTACCCATTTGCCAGCATATGCGACCGACCAGACCCATCCCTCCGCCCTTGCCCGACCGGACTGCCGCACGCCTGCGCCGCCAGTTCGACCGCCTGCGCAAAGCCGCGCCGAGGTTTGACGCGACGATCAGGTGGTTGCAGGCACGGCGGGCGCGGCTGGTGCGCGTGCCGCTGGCGTTGTTTTTGATCGTGGGCGGGATCTTTTCGGTCCTGCCTTTCCTCGGCCTTTGGATGCTGCCCCTTGGTCTGATGCTGCTGGCCATTGATCTGCCGTTTCTGCAAGGGCCGGTCGCGGCCCTGATCGTCCGGGCGCGGCGGCGCATCGATATCTGGCGGCGCTGGTGGGGGGCAAGGCGCCACTAAAGCCTGCCCGACACAAGTGGCATCCGGTTTTGCCGAAAGGCAGGTCACGCATCAACGACCCGGAGTCTGTCTGTTGCTTCGATCGGTGTCGGACAGACTCTGGGGCCTTGTCGCGTCGGGCTCCGCGCCCGATAGTGCGGGGATGGATTGGCAAGACGAAGGCATGCTTCTCTTCATGCGCCCGCATGGCGAGACAAGCGCCATCATTGAGATGTTCACGGCGTCGCACGGTCGGCATGCGGGGGTCGTGCGGGGGGGCGCGTCGCGGCGTATGGCCGCGACCTTGCAGCCCGGCACGCAGCTGTCACTGACCTGGCGTGCGCGGCTGGATGACCATATCGGCACCTTTGCGGTGGAACCATTGCGGTCGCGCGCCGCACTTTTGTCGGACCGTCTGGGCCTTGCGACCCTTGGGTCCATCTGCGCCCTGTTGCGCGCCGCCTTGCCCGAACGCGAACCCCATCCGCGTCTGTGGGCGGCGACCATGCAGCTGTGCGATGCCTTGATGGATGGCCCCGGTTGGCACGGATCCTACCTGCATTGGGAGGTGCTGCTGCTGGAAGAGATCGGCTTTGGCCTAGACCTTGCCAGCTGTGCGGTAACGGGGGCCACGACCGACCTTGCCTTTGTCAGCCCCCGCACCGGCCGGGCCGTCAGCCGCGCCGGGGCAGGGGACTGGGCCGACCGCCTTTTGCCCTTGCCCGCGTGCCTGTCGGGCGACACCCCCGCGACACCGGCGGATGTGCTTGCGGGCCTTGCCATCACCGGCCATTTTCTTTTGCGCGAGGTGCAGGGCCTTGGCGATCCCCCCGTCCTGCCTGCCGCGCGAGGTCGCCTGATCGACCTTTTTGTCCGCATGGCCGCCTGAAGATGACGCGCCTGCGACGCGGAGTGTCGGGCATCATGCAGACGTTGCCTGCGTCTTCGGCGATCCTTATGTGACTGGACCATGGCTGACCGCGATCCCCCCCTTCCCGCGACTCTGCGTCGGCTACCCGGCGCGCGCGATTTTGCCTTGCTGGCAGGTCTTGATGCGGCCGTGCGCGGCACGCTGATTTCGACCATGCCGCTAAGCGTCTATGCCGCCATGGGCACGGCAGAGCTGACATCCCAAGTCTACCTTCTGGCAGGGATCGTGGCACTGGTCGCGGGCCTGATGGTCCCGGCCCTGACCAAGATCCTGCCCCGACGCTGGACCTACACGCTGGGGTGTTGCCTTTACGTCGCGGGCATGGGCTGTGCTATTTATGGCGGGCCGGTTGCCATTGGCGTCGCGCTTGCGATGAACGCGGTGGCCACGGTCACGATCTTTGTCTGCTTTAACGCCTATGTGCTTGATTACATCGAGCGTGCGGAACTGTCGCGCACCCAGTCCACGCAAATGTTCTATGCCGCCACCCCCTGGGCCATCGGCCCAGTGGCAGGCGTCTGGTTGCACGACTATTGGGAAACCCTGCCGTTCCTTGTTGCGGGTTTTTTCGCGCTGTGCCTGCTTGCCACGTTCTGGTGGCTGCGGCTTGGCAATGGCAAAACGATCACGCGCGCCCGCGGCCCGGCCCTGAACCCATTGGGCTACCTTGGCCCCTTTCTGCGCCAGCCGCGCCTGGTTGCAGGCTGGGCCTTTGCCGTGATGCGATCTTGCGGTTGGTGGGTCTATGTCGTCTATCTGCCGATCTACTGCATCGAGGCCGGGATCGGCGACAAGGTCGGCGGCATTGCCCTTTCGATTACCAACGGGCTTTTGTTTGCCGCACCGATGGTCAGCCGCCTGGCGCGCCGCGCATCAGTCCGCAAGACGGTTCGTGCGGCCTTTGCCGGGGCTGCTATCTTCTTGACGCTGGCCGCGATCATCTCGCCGCTGCCCTGGATCAGCGTCATCGCCATGATGTGCGCGTCGGGCTTCCTGATCACGCTTGATGTCGTGGGCGGGCTGCCCTTCATGATGGCGGTGAAGCCGTCACAGCGGACTGAAATGGCCGCTGTCTATGCCAGTTTCCGTGACGTGTCGGGCATCGTGACCCCTGGCGTCGCCTATGTGGTGCTGCTTGCGTCCCCGCTGCCGGGCGTCTTTGCCGTTGCCGGATTTGGATTTGCGATCATGTACCTGATCGCGGGCCGCCTGCATCCGCGCCTTGGCATCCAGCGCCCGTCGCATGGGGGCGAGGTGACCGGCGACCCCTAGATTTTCGTGTTGGCCACCAGCCAGGCCGCCGCATCGCGCAGGGCCTGTTCGGGAGGCGCAAAGGTCATTGCCATATCGCGCACGGCACGCGCATTCGACACCCGCTCCACCGTGCCAAGCTTGGGGAGGATCGCCTTGATCGACCCGTCAAACAGCGACAGGATCCGAAGCAGGAAAATTGGTGCCTCTTTTGTCGCGATCTTTCGGGCCGGATAGGTCGCTTTCAACACCTTCCCCATTTCGGCAAAGGTCATTGACCCTGCCGCCGCGATGAACCGCTTGCCCGCCGTTTCGGGTCGCTGCAGGGCGCGCAGATGCATCTCGGCGACATCCTGCACATGCGCAATGGGCAGGCCGTAGGGCGGTTGCATGGGGTCCTTGCCCTTCAGGAACCGCTCCACGATCTGCAGCGACGATCCAAAATTGGCATCCAGCGGCGCCCCCAGCACAAAACCGGGATTGATCGTGGTCAAGTGCAAGCCTTCGGACTTTGCCAGCTCCCAGGCGCGGCGTTCGGCCAGGGTCTTGGATTTGCCGTAGGCGCTGGTGGTTGGCAGGGCCACATCGCACCAGTCATCCTCGGTCTGCACGCCGGTCTTGGCCTCGTTCAGCACCGCCACCACCGACGAGGTCAGCACGATGCGCGTCACACCGGCGGCCTTTGCCGCGCGCAGCACCCGTTCGGTGCCCTGCACGGCGGGGCGGATCAGGTCATTTTCATCCTTTGGCTGGGCAATGGGAAAGGGGGATGCGGTGTGGATGACGGCAACCACCCCCATCATGGCTTCGGCCCAGCCTGCATCGCTTTCCAGATCAGCGGCGACAAAGCTCAACCGCTCGGACGCCCCGGGACCGGCCACCGGCAGCACCGCCTTGCGCACCTCATCGGCGCGGTCCAGACTGCGCACGGTCCCGCGCACTGCATAGCCGGCTGCCAGAAACTTTGCCGCAACATGTTTGGCGATAAAGCCGGATATGCCGGTAATCAGAACCGTATCGCCCACGGTGTCCCCCTGTGACAACAGTTGCCACTGTCAAGATAGGGGTCAACTTGCCAGCGTCAAGACGCGCTCAGCGATGCGTCAGTCGAGCAGCCGCCGCGCAATCACTTGGGCCTGAATCTCGGCAGCACCCTCGAATATGTTCAGGATGCGCGCGTCACACAGGACCCGGCTGATCTGGTACTCCAGTGCAAAGCCATTGCCCCCGTGGATTTGTAGGGCGTTGTCCGCCGCTGCCCAGGCCACCCGCGCGCCTAGCAATTTGGCCATCCCGGCCTCCAGATCGCAGCGCTTGTCATGATCCTTTTGCCAAGCGCTGAAATAGGTCAGTTGCCGCGCCATCATGATCTCGACCGCCATCATCGCCAGCTTCCCGGCGACGCGCGGAAACGCGATCAGCGCCTTGCCAAACTGCTGACGGTCCTTGGCATAGGCCATCCCCAGTTCCAGCGCGTTCTGCGCGACCCCAACGGCACGGGCAGCGGTCTGGATGCGGGCGCTTTCGAAGGTCTGCATCAGTTGTTTGAAACCCTGCCCCTCGACGCCGCCCAGCAAGTTCTCGCCCTTGACCCCAAAGTCGTCGAAGTTGACGGTGTATTCCTTCATGCCGCGATAGCCGAGCACTTCGATCTCGCCGCCTGACAGGCCCGCGTCGACAAAGGGCGCCTCGTCGGTGCCGGGGGTCTTTTCGGCCAGAAACATCGACAAGCCCCGGTAATCGGTGGTGCCGGGAACGGACCGCGCCAGCACCGTCATCACATGGGTGCGCGCGGCGTGGGTGATCCAGGTCTTGTTGCCGGTGATCTGCCAATCCTCGCCCGTTTTTGTCGCCTTGGTGCGCAGGGCACCCAGGTCCGACCCGGTGTTTGGTTCGGTAAAGACGGCGGTTGGCAGCACCTCGCCACTGGCCAGTTTGGGCAACCATGTGGCCTTTTGCGCGTCGGTTCCACCGCACAGGATCAGTTCGGCCGCGATTTCTGTCCGTGTGGCCAGCGACCCCACCCCGATATAGCCGCGCGACAATTCCTCGCTGACGACGACCATGCTGGCCTTGCTCAGGCCAAAGCCGCCATGCTCCTCGGGGATCGTCAGGCCAAAGACGCCCATCCCGGCCAGCTTGTCGATCACCTGCATCGGAATCAGTTCATCGCGCAGATGCCAGCCATGGGCATGCGGCACGACTTCTTCGTCGGCAAAGCGGCGGAACTGGTCGCGGATCATCTCCAGCTCTGCATCCAGACCTGTGACGCCAAAGGTCGCCCGTCCGTGGTTGTCCTGCATGCAGGCGACAAGTTGCATTCGTGCAGCCTGCGTATTTCCCTGCGTCATCAACGTCCGTGCGGCATCGCCCGGTACCCAATCCACGCCCGTATCCGACAGACGCGCGAACTCGCCCTGGCTCATCGGAATGCCGCCTGCGATCTGGTTCAGGTATTCGCCGAATCCGATCTGCAGGATCAGCGCCTCCATCTCGCCAAACTGCCCTGCCTCCGATACCCGCCCCGCCCAGGCCCGCATCTGGCGCAGCGCCTCGTCATAGGTGGCAAGCCACGCCATCGCATGGGCCGCCGTCTGGTGCGCCTCAAGCGCCGGTGCTGCAACCTTGCCCGCTACCGTAACCAGGTCGCGCACTGCGTCGCGCGCACGGTCTGACAGCGCCTTTACCTCGGGCAGGGCGTCTTCGGTCAGGTCCAGAAGATTGGTCAGGACGGCTGTTGGGCTCATGGTCTGGCCATCATGGGGCATTGCAACGCTCCGGTCACCTTGGGAATCTCAGCCGGTCTTGCCTAAAGCCTTCGCAATTGCAGCGCAACTAAATTCCAACCAAAGACGCTTCCGCGCACGAAAATGTCGCAGCAACTTTACCTGATCGCAGCGGCGCGGACATCCGCGTCAATATGGGGCACGTATTGCGCAAAATTGTCGGCAAACATTGCCACCAGTTTGCGGGCCTGCGCGTCATACGCCGCGCCGTCCGCCCAGGTACTGCGCGGGTCCAGCAAGGCAGGCTCCACCCCCGGCACAGCGACCGGCACGTCGAAGCCGAAGTTTGGATCGCGCCGGAACGACCCCGCGCTCAGCGACCCATCCATCGCCGCCGCAAGCAAGGCGCGCGTTGCCCTGATCGGCATGCGCCGCCCAGTTCCGTATGCGCCGCCCGTCCAGCCGGTGTTGACCAGCCAGCATGACGCGCCTTGCTTGCGGATCTTTTCTTGCAGCAATTTGCCGTAGACCTCGGGCCGGCGCGGCATGAAGGGCGCACCGAAACAGGTCGAGAATGTCGGCGTCGGTTCGGTCACCCCCCGCTCGGTGCCCGCGACCTTTGAGGTGAACCCGGACAGGAAATGATACATCGCCTGCGCGGGCGACAGCCGCGCAATCGGCGGCAGTACCCCGAACGCATCGCAAGTCAGCATCACCACATGTTTGGGATGCCCGCCCAACCCCGTGGACGACGCGTTGGAAATCGCCTCCAGCGGGTACGCGCAGCGGGTGTTGTCGGTCAGACGGTTGTCGGCAAAGTCGATTTCAAGCGTTTCGGGGTCATAGACCATGTTTTCCACCACGGTGCCAAACCGGCTGGTGGTGGCGTATATCTCTGGCTCTGCTTCGGCGCTCAGGTTGATCGTCTTGGCATAGCAGCCGCCTTCGAAGTTGAAGATGCCGCGATCGGACCATCCGTGTTCGTCATCGCCGATCAGCGTGCGGTCGGGGCTGGCCGAAAGGGTCGTCTTGCCG
>JBKJVF010000204.1:0-10025 GCA_046589965.1 Paracoccaceae bacterium | reverse complement strand
TCGATGTGTCGGGCTCCATCAGTCTGGACGAATACAGGCTGCAGATGGAGGGCCTTGCCGATGCGCTGGAGGACCCGCGGGTCGTGGCGGCGCTGGTTGACGGGCAGAACCGGCTGGCGCTGGTGCAATGGTCGGGCAGCCGCCATCAACGGTTAGCTCTGCCCTGGCAAACCATCACAACTCCCCAGGACGTGGCCGCCATCGCGACGCGTGTGCGTCAGATCCGACGGCCACAATTGCGCACCGTCACGGCGATCGGCGAGGCGATCCGATTTTCGCTGTCCGCGTTTCCCGGTGTTTCCGATTGCACCCGCAAGGTGATCGACATTTCCGGCGACGGCGCTGAAAACGAAGGCATGACTTTGCGCGCCGCGCGTGGCGAAGCGGCGGCGGCGGGCGTCACGATCAACGCCATCGCGATCGAGGTGGATGACGGTGACCTTCGCTTGTCGGACTATTTCCTGAACGAAGTGATCACGCCTGACGGGTTTGTCGTCACCGCCCGAGGTGTGGCCGACTACCCCAGGGCCATTCGCGTGAAACTGCTGCGCGAGATTTTCCGCAATGTCGGCTGACGCGGTTGACGCTGCAGGACCAACTGCGCTAGCTCTCGGGCATGGGGCCCCAGCGACCGCCCCGTGAGGCGCAAGCCCAAGGTTCGCATCCCTTGTTCCTTCAGCACAGGATGCCCCATGCCCGGCCCCAACCAGATCACCCCCGCCCAACTGATGCGCCTGATCGGCACTCCCGATGCGCCGATGATCGTCGATGTACGATTGCCCGATGACCTTGCCGCCCATCCCCACTTGATCCCGACCGCCCGACGTCAGTCGCACAGGTTGGTCGACGATCTGCTGCCAATGCTGTCGGGCCACAAGGTCGTGGTGGTGTGCCAGCGCGGGCTGAAACTGTCTGAAGGGACTGCCGCACTGCTGCGGACCCATGGCATTGCGGCGGAAACGCTGGAAGGCGGCACCGAGGCCTGGATCGCCGCCAAGTTGCCAATGGTGCCTGTCACAGCCATGCCCGCGACACATCTGTGGGTGACGCGCCACCGCCCAAAGATCGACCGGATCGCCTGCCCCTGGCTGATCCGCCGGTTTGTCGACCCTGCGGCACGGTTTCTGTTCGTTGCCCCGTCCGAGGTTGCCGCCGTCGCCGACCGCTTTGACGCCACGCCCTTTGACATCGAAAGGGTGCATTGGAGCCATCGGGGTGCCACCTGCACCTTTGACACGATGATCGCCGAATTCGCGCTGATGACGCCTGCGCTGGAACGATTGGCGCTGGTGGTTCGGGCCGCTGATACCGACCGACACGATCTGTCGCCGCAGGCCGCCGGCTTGTTGGCCATTTCGGTCGGACTGTCACGCCAGTTTCGCAATGATCTCGAACAGCTTGAGTCTGGGATGACCATCTATGACGCACTTTACCGCTGGGCCCGCGATGGGCACGACGAAGGCCATGACTGGCCGGCGGGGGCCGCCCAATGACCCCGACGCTTGCGGACATGACCCGCACATTTCTGCGCATTGGCTGTCTGTCATTCGGCGGTCCGGCGGCGCAGATCGCCCTGATGCACCGCACCCTGATCGATGAAAAGCGATGGGTCAGCGAGGCGGATTATCTGCGCGCGCTGTCGTTCTGCATGCTGCTGCCGGGGCCCGAGGCGATGCAGCTGGCGACCTGGATCGGATGGCGGCTGCATGGGGTGCGGGGCGGGCTGATCGCGGGCGGGCTGTTCGTGCTGCCCGGGGCACTGGTCGTGTTGGCGCTGTCTATGATCTATGCGACCTGGGGGACCCTGCCGCTGGTGGCTGCCCTGTTTGCCGGTGTCCAGGCCGCCGTTGTGGCCATCGTGATCGAAGCAATGATCCGGGTATCAAAACGCGCTCTCAAGTCTCGCTCGGCCTATGTGATAGCGGGACTGGCTTTTGCGGCCTTGTTCTTTTTCAACATTCCCTTTCCGATCATCATCCTAGCGGCAGGCCTTTACGGCTATTTTGCAACCAGGGACCACATGCCTGGCCCTGTCACCGATGGCGCCCTAGCGGGGTATGGCATCGGTCAGGCTATGAAGACGGCAGGCCTCTGGTCGGCCATCTGGCTGGTGCCGCTGGTAGGGCTGATCCTGTCCGGCAGCACCCTTCTGGCCGAGATCGGGACCTACTTTGCCAAACTTGCCGTACTGACCTTTGGCGGGGCCTATGCGGTGCTGGCCTGGATGGCGCAGGAAGTAGTGGAGGACAAGGGATGGCTGACGCTGACCCAGATGATGGATGGTCTGGGTCTGGCGGAAACAACCCCCGGGCCGCTGATCCTGGTGACCGAATTCGTGGGCTTCATGGCCGCCCATCGCGAGGGCGGGCCGATGCTGGGGCTGGCGGCGGCGGTGGTGACCCTCTGGGTGACTTTCATTCCGTCCTTTGGGTTCATTTTCACCGGCGCGCCTGTGATCGCGCGGCTGACCACCATGCCGCGCCTGTCCGGCGCCCTGGCTGCAATCACGGCGGCGGTGGTCGGGGTCATCGCAAACCTGTCCCTGTGGTTCGCACTGCATGTCATGTTCGACCGGATCGACACGGTGCAGGCCGGCCCGTTGCGGCTTTTCGTGCCGGACCTGATCAGCGTTGACCTCACGGCCATGGCGATCGGCATAGCCGCTGCCGTGCTTTTGCTGATCCGGCACTGGAGCATTCTTCCCGTTCTGGGGCTGTCAGCGCTGGCCTCTGTCGTGGCAGCATGGCTGTCGTGAACTTCGCTGCATCTGCGCGCATCGCCCCTTCCCTTCGAAAAGGAATTCCTTATGCTGCGCTGCAACTGACAAAGGGTGACGCATGGCGCGTTCCATCGACTATGGCAATCTGATGTACAACGCGCTGCGCGGTCTGATCCAGACCGTGCTCGAAGGCGTTGCCAAAGATGGCCTTCCCGGTGCGCATCATTTCTTTGTCACCTTTGATACGACGCACCCCTCGGTTGAAATGGCCGACTGGTTGCGGTCGCGCTATCCCGCAGAAATGACGGTGGTGATCCAGCACTGGTTTGAAAACCTGCTCGTCGACGATGCCGGGTTTTCGATCACGTTGAACTTCGGCAATTCGCCAGAGACGCTGCGCGTGCCCTTTGATGCGGTGCGCACCTTTGTCGATCCGTCGGTGGAGTTCGGGTTGCGGTTTGAATCGCATGGCGACGACCCCGATGATGGCGACGACGATGACGACATTGACATCGAGGCGCCCGAAGAGGATCCGCCGAAACGGGACGCCGAAATCGTCAGCCTGGACCGGTTCCGCAAATAGCTGCTGTACATGGGGGGTCCGGATGGCATCCGTGACACCTCCACCCAAGCGAGCGAGGATACATGCCGTCCGACCTTGCCATGTTCGTGGGCCAGATCCTGCGATCCCCCAAGACCATCTCGGCCATGGCACCGTCCTCGCGGGGGCTGGCCCGCGCCATCACCGCCGAGATCGGCCCTGCGACCGGCCCGGTGGCAGAGTTCGGTCCGGGCACGGGTGTCTTTACGCGCATGCTTCTGGAACGTGGCGTGGCCCCAAGGGACCTGACCCTGTTCGAGGTCAACCCGACCTTTGCTGCCACCTTGCGCAAGCGGTTTCCGGGCGTGCGGGTCATCAATGGCGGGGCCGAGGACATCGGACGGCATTGCGACGCGGTCGGAGCCGTGATCTCCGGCCTGCCGCTGTTGTCGTTCCCCGATCCCCTGATCCGCGCGATCCTGCGCGGCGCGTTCAGCGTCCTCAGCCCGGGGGCCGCGATGTATCAGTTCACCTATGGCCCGCGTTCGCCCGTCCCCGATGCCATTGGCGCAGAACTGGGGCTGGTGGCCGTCCCGGCCAGCCGTCGCGTCTGGCTGAACTGGCCCCCGGCGCGAGTCTATCAACTGACGCGGCGCGGGTCGCCTACGGATTGATTTCACCGAACCGGGGCAGTAGACCCGCCGCGACATCTGCAAGGAGGCCCCGATGCCCGCAACACGGACCGAAACCGACAGCTTTGGCCCGCTGGAGGTGCCTGCGGACAAGTACTGGGGCGCGCAGACACAACGGTCGATCATCAACTTTCCCATCGGCTGGGAAAAGCAGCCCGTCCCGATCATCCGCGCGCTTGGTGTGATCAAGAGGGCCTGTGCGCTGGTCAATATCGCGCAGGGTGATATCGACGAGGCGCTGGGCAACACGATTGCGGCAGCGGCACAGGAGGTGATCGACGGCAAGTTCGACGACAACTTCCCCTTGGTGGTCTGGCAAACCGGATCGGGCACGCAATCGAACATGAACGCCAACGAGGTCATCTCCAACCGCGCGATCGAGATACTGGGCGGGGTCAAAGGGTCAAAGAAACCCGTGCATCCCAACGATCACGTGAACATGGGGCAATCGTCAAACGACACCTTCCCGACGGCGATGCATGTGGCCATCGGCATGATGGCACGCGACGTGCTGCTGCCCGGGCTGAAGAAATTGCACGATGCGCTTGTCGATAAATCATTGGAATTCAAGGATATCATCAAGATCGGCCGGACCCACACGCAAGACGCCACCCCCCTGACCCTGGGCCAAGAGTTTTCCGGCTACGCCCATCAGGTCAGCCAAGGGATCTTGCGCATCCACAAGATCCTGCCCGAAATTTACGAACTTGCCCAAGGCGGCACCGCCGTAGGCACCGGCCTGAATACCCGCGTCGGTTGGGACAGACGCGTGGCCCACCAGATCGCCGACATCACCGGCCTGCCCTTTGTCACCGCACCCAACAAGTTCGAGGCGCTGGCCGCGCATGACGCGATGGTGATGTTCTCTGGCGCCCTGAAAACCGTCGCCGTCAGCCTGTTCAAGATCGCCAATGACTTGCGCCTTCTGGGGTCCGGACCCCGCTCCGGCCTTGGCGAGTTGATCCTGCCCGAGAACGAGCCCGGCAGTTCCATCATGCCGGGCAAGGTCAACCCGACCCAGGCCGAGGCGCTGACCATGGTCTGCGTGCAGGTCATGGGCAACGATGCCGCCGTTGGGTTTGCAGGTTCCCAGGGGCATTTCGAGCTGAACGTCTATAACCCGGTGATGTCGTATAACGTGCTGCAATCCATGCAGCTGTTGGGCGATGCGGCGGGCAGTTTCACCGACAACATGGTCGTTGGGACGCAAGCGAACAGGGCGCGGATTGACCAGTTGATGAAGGAAAGCCTGATGCTGGTAACAGCCTTGGCCCCCACCATTGGCTATGACGCAGCCACTAAAGTCGCCAAGACCGCCCACAAGAACGGCACGACCCTGCGCCAAGAGGCGATCGCGCTGGGCTATGTCGACGGCGAGACCTTTGACCGCGTGGTGCGGCCAGAGGATATGATCGGGCCAAAGGGCTGATGGGCGACGTCGTCAATCTGCGCGCCGCTCGCAAGGCATCGGACCGCAATGCGGCGCGCGGCAAGGCGACCGAGAACGCCACAAAGCACGGTCGCACAAAGGCGCTGAAGGCGCTGGAGGCGGCGCAGGCGGCAAAGGCCGCGCGCGATCTGGACGGGGCAAAGCGGGACGCGGATTAACCCGCGCTTAACCATGCCGCGCGATGCTTGCGGCAAAGGAGCTAACCCATGAAAGACGTCGCTTTGCCCAACACGCCGCAGGAGTGGCTGCGGCAGATGTTCAGCAGCAAGACCGCGATTGACGGTGGTGTTGTACGTCGCAAGGTTCAGGATGTTGAACGGCTTGTCGGTCGGGACGCGTTCTTGACCCTGATGCGCCAGCGGGGTTTTCGAGTGGTTGAAAATGCGGGGCATTTTGTCGTTTTTTGCAACGCAGAACCCTTTAATCTGCGCGTCTGAGCACGAATCTCCAAATTTCTTAATCAAGAAATTTCCAAAAATCCTTCAAAAAGGATTTTTCTTTTCGTGGGTAGGCGCTAGGCAAATCGCATGACCGCCCGCCCCGTCAAACGCTCGCTCACTTTGTCCGGCCACCGCACCTCGGTGTCGCTGGAGGAAACCTTCTGGCGCGCCTTCCGCGACATCGCCGCCGCCCGCGGTATGCCGATCAACGCGCTGGCAGCCGAAATCGACGCGAAGCGGCCTGCGGATGCGGGTCTTGCCTCGGCGATCCGCGTCTTTGTGCTGCAAACCCTGCGGCGCGATTAGCTTAACTGGTCCTTGACCCGTGGGCCGACCGCCGCGAAATCCATCTGGCCCGCGTATTTGCCTTTCAGGATGGCGATGACCTTGCCCATATCGCGGATGGACGTGGCGCCCACCTCGGCGACGGCGGCGGCGATCGCGGCGTCGACCTCGCCCGCATCCATCTGTCGCGGCAGGTATTCCTCGATCACGGTGATTTCGTTCAGCTCTTTTTCCGCCAGCTCCAGACGGCCACCCTCTTCATAGGCGCGGGCGGATTCGTGGCGCTGTTTGACCATCTTGCCCATCAGCGCCAGAATGTCGCCTTGGCCGATTTCCTCGGGGCCCCCCTCGCCACGGCTGGCGATGTCGCGATCCTTGATGGCGGCGTTGATCAGCCGCAGCGTCGACAACCGCGCAGGCTGTTGCGCCTTCATCGCCTCGTTAAGGGCGGTTCGCAGTCGCAGGCGCAATGACATCGGAATGGTTCCCCTTGGTTTCCCCAGTGCCGCAACATACAAGGAAGCGTGGAGCGAGGCAACTGCGCCCGGAAACCTCAAACTATTGATAAGTATCATATTTCCGTTTGCGCCAAAGACTTGACCATCCGTGTGCCGACGCTTAGGTTCCGCCAACCCTGCCCCGTTTGAGGAGTCGCCCATGGCCAGCCCCACCGCCCCGGCAGTGAAGCCGACCGCCTGCCTTGCGCTGTCAGACGGAACGGTGTTCTACGGCAAGGGTTTTGGTGCTGCGGGCGAGACGGTGGCCGAACTTGTCTTCAACACCGCGATGACCGGCTATCAGGAAATCATGACCGACCCGTCCTATGCGGGGCAGGTCGTGACCTTCACCTTTCCCCATGTCGGCAATGTCGGCACCACGCCCGAAGATGACGAAACCGGCACGCCATCGGCCGCGGGGATGGTTGTCAAATGGGACCCGACCGAACCGTCGAGCTGGCGCGCGACGGGTGAGCTGACCGCCTGGATGACCCGGATCGGCCGGATCGGCATCGGCGGCATCGATACCCGACGCTTGACCCGCGCGATCCGCCAGCAAGGCGCACCTCATGTCGCGCTGGCGCATGATCCCGAGGGGCGCTTTGACATCGGCGCGCTGGTCGCCAAAGCCCGCGCCTGGAAAGGTCTGGTCGGGCTTGATCTTGCAAAGGACGTGACCTGCACGCAATCCTACCGCTGGGATGAACAGCGCTGGGCCTGGCCCGAGGGATATACCCGGCGGCAGGGCCCCGGCCTGCGTGTCGTGGCCATCGACTATGGCGCCAAGCGCAACATCCTGCGCTGTCTGGCCTCGGCGGGCTGCGAGGTGACCGTCCTGCCGGCCAGTGCCACAGCCGAGGACGTGCTGGCGCTGAACCCCGAAGGCATTTTCTTGTCCAACGGCCCCGGCGATCCGGCAGCGACGGGGCAATATGCCGTCCCGATGATCAAGGGCGTGCTGGAGCGTGACCTGCCCTTGTTCGGGATCTGTCTTGGCCATCAGATGCTGGCCCTGGCCCTGGGCGCGACCACGGTCAAGATGAACCACGGCCACCATGGCGCCAACCATCCGGTCAAGGACCTGACCACCGGCAAGGTGGAGATCACCTCGATGAACCACGGGTTCACCGTCGACAGCCAGACCCTGCCACGCGGTGTGTCGGAAACCCATGTCTCGCTGTTCGACGGCTCCAACTGCGGGATCGCGGTGGATGGCAAGCCGATCTTTTCGGTGCAGTACCATCCCGAGGCCAGCCCCGGACCACAGGACAGTTATTACCTGTTCGAACGCTTTGCCGCCGCCATGCAGGCCCGTCGCGCGGCGGCCTGATCATGCGCCGCCCGCGACCTGCCGGGCGAAATCGGGGCGCGTCGTTAACCAGCCATTAACCCCACATTAACGCCTGCCGCTGCAGGCTCAGAGGCATGGACAGTCACGCCTCACACCGACGCAAGATGCGCCCGCAGCCCGCAGGCGTGGCGCATGATACGCAGATGATGGGCACGATCCTGCGTCTTGTATCGCCGCCGCCGCCAGAACCGCCGCCCGAGGCGCTGGCTGTTCGGTTGTTGCGCGACGGGCTGGTCGCTCCAGACGACATCGTGCAGGCATTGGCCCGACAGGCCGATGGGCAAAGCGGACTGACCGAGATCTTGCGCAGTCGCGATCTGCTGCCCCGGTCACAGCTGTTGCGTGCGACGGCCGACGAATATGGCGCACGGGTCGTCAATCCGCTGTTGCACTTGCCTGACACCCGCCTTGTGGACCGGCTTGGTGCCGGGATTTGCCTTCGTGAACACCTTTTGCCCTGGCAAAAGGTTGGCCAGGCCATCGTCGTCATCACGGCACACCCGGCCGATTTCGAACGCCACCGGCCCCGGCTTGAGGCCGCATTCGGGCCGGTCACCATGGCGCTGGCATCAAGCGAGGACATTCAGCACGCCCTGATGGCGCAACACGGCAAGGCCCTTGCGCATGAGGCAGAGACCCGCGTTCCGGGCGTGGAAAGCTGCCGCGTTCTGACGTCGCCACTGACCAATCATCGCGCCAGCCTGCTGGCCATCACGGCGATCCTCGCGCTCTGGATGGCACCGGTCATGGTCGGTCTTGTGGCAACAGGTTTGGCGGTCGCGACGCTAATCTTGCTGAACGCGCTGAAGCTTGCCGCGACATTCGCCGCCTTGCGCACGTCGACACACGAAGACCCGGTGCTTGACGCCGACATGCTTCCCGTCATTTCCGTGATCGTCGCGATGTATGACGAAGGCGACATTGCCCCGCGACTGGTGCGCCGCTTGTCGCGGCTGGACTACCCGCGCGAGAAACTCGACATCCTGCTGGCGGTGGAGGCTGCGGACACGGTCACGCGAGATGCGCTTGCCGCCGCTGACCTGCCGGTCTGGATGCGCGTCATCGTGGTGCCCGAAGGTCAGGTCACCACCAAACCACGCGCACTGAACGTGGCGTTGGAGCATTGCCGCGGGACCATCGTCGGCGTCTACGATGCCGAAGATGCGCCCGCCCCCGACCAGTTGCGCAAGGTCGCCGCCCGCTTTGCCGCGCGGGACGACAGCGTCGCCTGCCTGCAGGGCAAGCTTGATTTCTACAACCCGACCACCAACTGGCTGTCGCGCTGTTTCACCATCGAATACGCGGTCTGGTTCCGACTGGTCCTGCCGGGTCTGGCCCGTCTGGGGCTGGTCATTCCGCTGGGTGGAACCACCTTGTTCTTTCGCCGCCTGGCACTGGACCGGTTAGGGGGCTGGGACGCGCATAACGTGACCGAAGACGCCGATCTGGGCCTGCGGCTTGCGCGCTATGGCATGACGACCGAAATCATCGACACCGTCACCGAAGAAGAGGCGAACTGCCGCACCGTCCCTTGGATCAAGCAGCGGTCGCGCTGGATCAAGGGCTACATCATGACCTGGGCGGTGCATCATCGCGACCCGGTTCTGTTATGGCGGCAACTGGGGACCTGGCGGTTCATCGGGGTCCAGCTGTTGTTTCTGGGAACCCTCGCACAAGTCTTGCTGGCCCCGCTTTTGTGGTCGTTCTGGCTGGTGCCGCTGGGCCTGCCGCATCCGGTTGTCGACGCCATGCCACAGGCGCTGTGGGTCAGCATGTTTGCGATCTTCATGCTGTCCGAGGTGTTGGGCATCGTCCTTGGCATCATCGCCCTGGGCCGCACCGGGCACCGCTTTACCCGGCTTTGGGTGCCCACGCTGCATTTTTATCATCCACTGGCCGCCATCGCATCCTACAAGGCCGCGTGGGAGGCCGTGGTGCGACCCTTCTTCTGGGACAAGACCAAGCACGGCCTGCATGACGGCGGGCAATAGCCGCCGGCCTGGACTACCCCGATTTCAGTTCACCCGCCTCCAGCCTCAGTCGCGTCTCG
>JBKJVF010000010.1:0-14607 GCA_046589965.1 Paracoccaceae bacterium | reverse complement strand
CAGACCCGCAGGCAGGACCTGCTGGCCCATGGAGCCCCGAAGCCAGGACGACCCGCGCGCGATGCTGGCCCCGTTGATCGCAGACAGAAGATGCCCGATCAGGCTGGACGCCACGCGCTCATCATAGACGACGGTATAGGTGCCGGTCTTCGGTTTCACTGCACCTTTGCGCTGCAGCGTGCGGGTGGCGGCAAGCGCCCCGATGTCTTCGGGGGACGGCATGTCACTGGCATGGGTGCGTCCTTCGGCGGCCCAGTCGCGTTCCATGCCCGTCCCTTCGCCGGTAAAGGCGACGCCGGATGACGAATGCCCGGTCAGCCCATACCCGCCGTGAAAGCCGTTCGACGCGGCCATGTGGATCTGGCGGTGATAGCTGCTGGCGGAAGCCTCAACTTGGGTGATCCCGGGATGGGCCATGGCAGCGGCCTCGATCCGGCGCGCGGTTGCCTCCAGCGTCGCGGCGTCGGCCTCGGCCCCAGGATCGACCAGATCAAGGGATGTGATGTCCCAGTCGCGCACAAGCTGGTCAGGATCGGCGAGACCTGCGGTGGGGTCCTCGGGCGCCTCGCGCGCCATCGCGACGGCGCGTTCGGCCAGCGTGGTGATGGTGCGGTCGCTGAGGTCCGAGGCCGAGACAAACGCCTGTCGCCGTCCGATCAGCACGCGCAGGCCGATTTCGGTGCCTTCGGCGCGCTCGACTTGTTCCAGGGCACCGGCGCGAATGTCGATCGACACCGACCGTCCGTCGACCGCCAGCGCATCCGCAGCATCCGCCCCGGCATGTCTGGCCGCAATCAGCAGCGCCTCAGTCAATTCGGGCAGGGTGCGGTTCATCTTGGGGCCTTTCGCGACAGCAGCGTCGGGTGAGAGGTAGGGCCGCCGCGCGGGAACCGCAACCCTCAGTCCGGGCCGGTGCCCAGATGCTGCGTCCCCCGCGCGAGGGCAAGATCCATCTGGCGCTGGCGTTCGCGATAGCGCGCGCGGTCGTCTTCGCTGCGGGTGCCCGCGCAATGGGGGCACGCGACACCGCGTTCATAGGTCGGCGCGGCGCGGTCGGCGTCGGTCAAGGGATGGCGACAGGCCCCGCAAGACGTCAGATCGCCCGGGATCAACCCGTGGCCAACCGAGACGCGGTCGTCAAAGACAAAACATTCGCCCTGCCAAAGGCTGTGAGCCTCGGGCACCTCTTCCAGATATTTGAGGATCCCGCCCTTGAGGTGGAAGACATCGGTGACGCCCTGCCCCAACAGATAGTTGGTCGACTTTTCGCACCTTATGCCTCCCGTGCAGTACATCGCGATGCGTTGGCCGTCAAAGCGGTGCTTGTTGTCCTGCCACCATGCGGGAAATTCACCGAAAGCGGTGGTGCCGGGATTGATCGCCCCTTCAAAGGTACCGATCCTGACCTCGTAGTCATTGCGGGTGTCGATCACCACGACGTCCGGGGCGGCGATAAGGGTATTCCAGTCGGCGGGTGCGACGTAATGGCCGGTGCCGGAGGTCGGGTCGACCTCGGGCTGGCCCATGGTCACGATCTCGCGCTTCAGCCGCACCTTCATCTTGCCAAAGGGCATTTCCGGCGCTGGGCTTTCCTTGTGTTCCAGCATCGCACAGCCGGGAAGCGCGCGCAGGTGGGACAGAACGGCGTCGATGCCCTCACGCGGTCCCGCGACGGTGCCATTGATGCCTTCGGGTGCCACGAGAATCGAGCCTTTCAGGCCCATCGCAGTGCAAAACGAATGCAGCGGCGCACGCAAACCGGCGGGGTCAGCGATGCGGGTAAAGTGGTAAAAGGCAGCGACCGTCAGCATGAGCGCCGAATTAGGGGGTTTGCGCGATGCGGGCAAGCATTCGATGGTGATGTGCGCCTATCCAGGCGCAAGGACCGAGCATGACCACGCCCCACGGACCAAGGGTACATGGACTCATTGCCGCCTTTCGGTTGACCCCTGTCCGCCCCATCCTTACGCATATGGGGCCCGGACAAAAGGACCTGCCACCCATGCCTGCCACCGACGCCCTGATCGTGATCGATGTCCAGAACGACTTTTGCCCCGGCGGCGCGCTCGCGGTGGCTGAAGGCGACGTGATTATCCCGCAGGTGAATGCGATGCTGGGCCAATTTCCGGTGCGGGTGCTGACGCAAGACTGGCACCCTGCCAATCACGCGTCTTTTGCAGCCAACCATCCCGGGGCGGAGCCGTTCAGCATGATAGAGATGCCCTATGGCCCACAGGTCCTGTGGCCAGTGCACTGCGTGCAGGGAACGCCGGGGGCCGCGTTTCATTCCGCCTTGCACACCGATCCTGCCGATCTGGTCATCCGCAAGGGGTTCCGTGCGGCCATCGACAGCTATTCCGCGTTTTTTGAAAACGACCACGCGACGCCGACCGGCCTTGACGGCTATCTGCGGGCGCGGGGGGTGACGGCGGTCACTCTGGTTGGCCTCGCCACGGACTACTGCGTCGCCTATTCGGCGCTGGATGCTGCGCGTCTGGGCTATGCGGTCACTGTCCGGCTGTCCGCCTGTCGGGCGATCGACCTGAACGGCTCGCTTGCCACAGCACTGGACCAGATGCGCGATGCGGGCGTGACGCTGATTTGACCCCTACCCGCCGGTTGGCGTAAGACGGGGCACCAAAAGGAAGTCCGCCATGGTCGATATTGCCACACGGGTCTACAACCACCGCTGGCGGATCGATCCGATCGTGCGGTCGCTGATCGACACGGACTTTTACAAGCTGTTGATGTGTCAGTCGATTTTCCGCAACAGGCGGACGACGCAGGTGGAATTCAGCCTGATCAACCGCAGCCACAAGATCCGACTGGCCGATGTGATCGACGAAGGCGAGTTGCGCGAACAACTGGACCATGTGCGCAGCCTGTCGCTGAGCCGGGGGGAATCGACCTGGCTGCGCGGCAACACATTCTATGGCAAGCGCCAGATGTTCCGCCCCGATTTCATGGAATGGTTCGAGGGCCTTCGCCTGCCCCCCTATCATCTGGAAAAGCGCGACGGTCAGTTCGAGCTGACATTTGAGGGGCTTTGGCCCGAGGTCATGCTGTGGGAAATCCCGGCGCTGTCGGTCCTGATGGAACTGCGCAGCAGGGCAGCGACCAAGCATCTGGGCCAGTTTGAATTGCAGGTCCTCTATGCCCAAGGCATGACCAAGCTGTGGAAAAAGATCGAACGCCTGCGCAGCATCGATGGTTTGCGCATCGCCGACTTCGGGACGCGCAGACGGCACGGGTTCCTGTGGCAGGACTGGTGCGTGCAGGCGATGCAGGAAGGCTTGGGGTCAAAGTTCACCGGCACGTCGAACTGCCTCATCGCGATGCGCCGCGAGGTGGAGGCGATCGGCACCAATGCGCATGAACTGCCGATGGTCTATGCGGCGCTGGCCAATTCGGACGCGGAATTGGCACAGGCCCCCTATCAGGTGCTGGCCGACTGGCATGAGGAACATGACGGCAATCTGCGCATCATGCTGCCGGACACGTTTGGGACCGAGGGCTTTTTGCGCAATGCCCCCGACTGGCTGGCGGGCTGGACCGGGATCCGGATTGACAGTGGCGACCCTGCAACCGGGGCCGAGATTGCCATCAAGTGGTGGAAATCGCGCGGCGAAGACCCGAGACAAAAGCTGGTGATCTTTTCGGACGGGCTGGATGTGGGCAAGATCGAGGAGCTGCACCGCCAGTTCGTCGGACGCGTAAAAGTCAGTTTTGGTTGGGGCACGATGCTGACCAATGACTTTATCGGGCTGATCGACGGGGACGCATTGGCGCCTTTCAGCCTGGTCTGCAAGGCGGTTACGGCGGACGGTCGGCCCACCGTCAAGCTAAGCGACAACCCGGCAAAGGCGCTTGGCCCGGCGGACGAAATCGCGCGCTATAAGCGCGTGTTCGGTGTCGGCGCGCAAAAACCGGAAGAGGTCCTGGTGTAAAGCGCCGTCAGTCCATCACGCGCAGGGCCCACATCACGGCCCTTGCGATGTGGCTTTTGTGAACCGGATGGCCAGCAGGCAAACGCGGCATCGTCCACCCCACCGAAGCGCAACAGCGTGCCAGGGTCATGACCTCGACAAGGGCGCGGTCGGTGGTGCCGTACCCATCCATCAGTGCGTCGCGGATATCGGGAAAGGCGGGCTCATACAGGTTCTGGCTGAGAACGGTGCCAAGGTCATAGAGGCGAAAGCCAAAGCCGCTGTCGTCAAAGTCGATCAGCGACAGGCCAATTCCGCTGACCAGCACATTTTCGCGCAGCACGTCGGCATGGATCGGGGCAAGTGCTGCCCCACCGGACTGATGCGCCAATAGCGCGTCTTGAAGGTGGCGGCGGGCGGCCATCAGGATGTCGCGGTCGGCATGGGTCGCGTCGGGATGGTCCCAGAACCGACCCCAGAACGGGGCTTCCCCCACCAGACCGTCGATATCCCAGCGCGGACGGGTAAAAGTTGGCGGCAGGACAAGCGCGTCCGTCACGCGGTGCAGGTCGCCCAGCAGGCGGCCAAGCGCGTGATGCAAGTGAAGCACGCGCCTCGGCGGATGGGCAAGGGGCTGGCCCGCCTCGCCCAAGGGCGCGCCGTCCAGCCAGCGCACGGCAGAGGCCATGCGACCGGCGCCAAGACGGACCAGCGGATCGCCGGTGTCGGCGGCCAATGGCTCGGGCACGGCGACCCCTTTGGCAGCCAGCGCAGCGCACCACCAAAGCTCCGACCGGATCGCGGCATCGCTTTGATACCCCACCCTGTGCAGGCGCAAGGCGGCGCGGGTGCCGTCGGGCAGCGCCATTTCATAGACTGCGTTTTCGCGGGCGTTGATCAGACGGATGGGGGTGCCGCGCCAATGGGCGGCAGCCTCATGGGCAAGCGCTGCAAGGTCGGTCATGCGCGCACGGCTGGACGCGTCAACTCGTCTTGCAGCGCGTCCATCAAAAGGTCAGCGTGTTCCACCGCGAAAGGCATGGGCGGGCGGATCTTCAGGGTGTTGCCGCCTTTGCCGATCCGGTTCAACAGAAACCCGCGCGCCACCATCCGCTCCACCAGATCGGCGACGAAATCGCTGGCAGGCGCGCCGGTGTCGGTCACGAACTCCACCCCGTAGAACTGCCCGACACCGCGCACATTGGCCAGCATCGGGTGCTGCAGACCGGCCATGCGGTCCATCATGTGGGCATGGGTGCGGGTGGCGTTGTCCAACAGGCCATCGTCGGCGATCACATCCAGCACGGCATTGCAGGCGGCGGCCGAAACGGGATTGCCGCCAAAGGTGTTGAAATAGCCGAATGCCTCGCGGAACGCGGCCATCACGTCGGGCCGCGCGAGCACCGCACCGACCGGATGCCCGTTGGCCATGGGCTTGCCGACCGTGACGATGTCGGGGGCAAAACCCAGCCAGTCATGGCCCCAGAAATGACTGCCGCAGCGGCCATAACCGGGCTGAACCTCGTCGGCGATGATCAAGCCGCCAGCCTTGCGGATCGCGGCAACGGTCGGGTCAAGGAACCCCTGCTCGACGCTGGGCAGGCCTTCGTTTGCGAAGACCGGGCACAGCATCATGGCGGAAAACCCGAAACCCTTGTCCTGCAGGTCCGCGATGGCAGCAGTGACGTGGCCCGCAAAGGCCTGTGCCTCCCCTTCGCGCGACCCACCCAACGGCGTAAGGGTCGACGGGGACGGCACCAGACGCACATGCGCCGCATAGCCCCCGATGGGCGGGCGGCGGGTGGAAAGCTGGCTGACGGCAGCCGTATTGCCGTGATAGGTGTTGTCGGTGGCGATGATGCCGGTATGCCCGGTGACGGCCTGCGCCATCCGCAGCGCGATATCGTTCGCTTCGGACCCTGTGCAGGTCATGATCGCCTGGGAAATGCCGTGGCCAAGGGTCGCGGTCAGCCGGTCGATATAGTCGAGAATGCCGTCATGCAGATAGCGGGTGTGGGTGTTCAGAACCGCCGCCTGTGCCGCAATGGCCGCGACCACGCGCGGATGGCAATGGCCCACATGGGCGACGTTGTTGTAGCAATCGAGATACCGCTTGCCGTCCGCATCCCAAAGCCAAACCCCCTGACCCCGCACGATATGAACCGGGTGCTGGTAAAAGGTCGGGACATTTGGCCCCATCAGGCGGGCGCGGCGTTGGAGCTGCGTTTCAGTCATCCGCATCCCCCACCTTGGCGCGTCCCGCCTTGATATCGGCGCGCACCGATTTCGCCACCAGTCTGCGGCGCTCGCTGCCAAGCGTCGGTTTCGTGGCGATCCGGCGTTTCGGGGCAATCAGCGCGGTGCGGATCATGTCGGCCAGCCGTTCGCGCGCGATCTCGCGGTTGCGGGCCTGGCTGCGGGTATCTTCGACCTGCAGGACAATCGCGCCTTCGAGCGCCCAGCGCCGACCGGCGAGTTTTTTCAGGCGATTCTTCACCGACGCGGCAAGGTTCGGGCAGCGTTCCGCCTCGAACCGCAGTTCCACTGCCGTCGACACCTTGTTGACGTTCTGACCGCCCGGACCGGACGAGCGCACAAACGTCTCAGTCAGTTCCCAGTCGGCGATTTCAAGGGTGTCATTGATGCGCAGCATGCGGTGAGTCTAGCCAAACCACGCCGCAAGAGAAAGGGTCGCCCGCAACGCAGACGACCCTTTCCGAGATCTAAGGAGATGAGCCAGTTAGGCATCAAAATCCAATCAGGAGTTCATTTTCTGAAGGTCTGCCCTCAGAAGACGATCCCCCCGACTGTCCCGACACGTCTCTCCAATATCACTCTAGACACTGGATCACCTCCTTTCAAAATGGTTGCCGATAAAACCGAATCTGGCACAGATTTTGTGTTTGTCAAAAGTTTTTACGCTACCTTTGTGGCAAGACGGGCAAGGGCAAGGCGGAATGGCAACAATGCTGCAATTGCGAGCAGGATTTTGACGCCCCAGTCGGCAATGGCCAGTGACACCCAATAAGGCGCGTTCGGACCAACCCCAAGGATGGGTCCGACAGACCCCGCCCAGGACACATCGTTGCCAGGTTCGATGAAGGTCAGGCTGGCTGAGAAGGCGATGGAAAAGAAGATCGCGGTATCGAGGGTGGACCCGACGAGGGTGGAAATCAGCGGCGCCTGCCACCAGGCACGCGCCCGCATCCGGTCAAAGACGGTGACATCCAAAAGCTGCGCCACCAGGAACGCCAGACCCGACCCGATGGCAATGCGCAAGGTGACGAGGGGGCCGAACTCTCCCATGATCTGGGTGCCGATGGCCGAACAAAGAAGTCCGGTCACAAAGCCCGCAACGACCACGCGCCGTGCGGCGGCAGGACCGTAAAGGCGGTTGGTGATGTCGGTGACCAGAAACGCGAACGGATAGGTCAGCGCCCCCCAGGTCAGCCAGCTGCCCAATGGATGTTGCACAAGGATGTTTGAGGCCACGACGATGATGGCCATGGCGATGACGCCAAAGAAGATGGGACGCATGGGATTATCCGTTTTGCCAAGGTATTCGGAAACTTGGCCCTGCATCAGGCAAGGCAGCGCCGCCGTAAGGCCGGGGCAGCGCCATGTCAACCGGACTCTGCGACACCCGCGGCCGTCGGGCCAAGGTCATATTCAACGATTTCCGTCGCCAGAAACCATTTGTAATTGTTGTCCGAAATCATCGTGGCGATCAGGTGCCCAGCGGCGTTCCGCCAGATCGATACGCCTTCCAGGTTCCCATGTCGCCCGGTTTCGCTGTCAACCAAAAGCCGTTCATCGGACAGCGCCACATCGCTGACGACAAAGCTGCGCAGGCGCGTACGGAACCCGGCCAGCCCCAGAAATTCACGCTCCAGCACATAAAGGCGACCATCCGGGCCGATATCTGCACCCACGGGCAACAGCGTGCCATCGCGCGGCAGATCAAACGGCTGATCCCAGCTCCCGCCCCGGAACCGGAACACCGCAAACGGACGGTCAACCCGGCCAGAACGTTCCGGGATCGTGTAGAGCGTGCCGTCCGGGGCAGCGGCCAATGCCTCCAACGACGAGTTCTTTTGCATCCCGCGAAATTCGCCCGGCACCGGCAGGACCGTGGCCGAAGAACCCAGCGCTGCATAGCGCAGCACGCGGGCTGGCCCTTCGAGCGAGACGAAAACCGTGCCGTCTGCCAAAATCGCCAGACCTTCGGTGTCGTTTTCCGATGCGCCAAGCGGTTTGCCTTTTGTCCCGAGCAGCCGCATCGTTTTGCCGGTCGCTGTAATCGCTGTAATGCCGCCCGACCCGTCACGGTCAAAGCGCCCCTGAATGATGCCGCCTGAGTCTGACACGGCGACAAATCTTGCCCCATCAGGTGTGACCTCGATGGCCGAAAAGCCGCCGAAATCCCCGTTGCCGGGGTCGGTCCAGACAAGATCACTGACCGGAACAAGGCGGCGCGCGGGGTCCTCCGCCGCAAGCGGCAAGGTCAGCGTCACCATCCCCGCCAGCAGGCCTAGGGCGAGGAAAGCACGTCTTTGCATTGCTTGGGCAGGTCCGCCATGGTGAATTCGCGCGGCGTCTTTTCGCGCTTTGTGGGTTTGACCGGCTTTTTCACCGGCTTTGGCGGATCAAGGTAATCTGTCACCCACCACGTCAATGTGTCGTCACAGCCATTCCCACCCTTTGACAGCTCATCCACCGTGGGCGTCTGCGTCTTGCAAAGCCGCGACCCCTTGGGGCATTTCAGCCGCACATGAAAATGGGTGTCATGGCCCGCGACGGGGCGGATTTTCTGCAGCCAATCCCTGTCAGAGGATTTGGCGGTCTTGCAAATCTCGATCTTCACGGCCGCCGCGACAAAGATGCGGTCGATGCGGGGGTCGGATGCCGCGGCCCTGAGAAGCGCGCGGTGGCGGTTGGTCCAGTTTTGGGTGACTGACCGCTGATCGGCAGACCGCACGGGGATGGAGCTGATCTTTTCGCGCTCTGCCACGGTCAGGTTCAGCCGTTTTGGCGGCAGCATCCAGATATCGGCGTCGAGGCCGATCTGATGGCTGGCATGCCCGGACGTCATCGGCCCGCCACGCGGCTGGCTGATATCGCCGATGTAAAGGCCCGCCCAACCGATCTCCTGCGCCACTTGGCTTAGGCCGATCAGATAGTCGATCATCACCGGCTGGCCGAAATTGCGCCCGCGTGACAGGCGCATTGCCTGCCAGCTTGGCCCGGTTTCGGGCAGTTTGACCAGACCGGCGGCGCAGCCCTTGGCATAGCTGCCAATCGGCATCGCATCCTGCTGGCTGGGCACATCCTTGGCCCCGAAAAGCTTGTTGGCCAACTGCTGGGCATGGGCGGGCAGCGGCAAGGCCACAAGGGCTGCAAGCAATAGTGGTCGGATCATCCCTGCTCTCCCTTGGGCTTGACCCAAACTAGCAGAACCAGTCCGACAAGAAAGAGCGCGATCAGCGGCGAAATCCCGATGCGCTGCGAGCCGCTCGCGGTGGTGACAATGGCGATCAGCGCGGGGGACATGAAGCTCGCGACCTTGCCCGACAGGGCGAACAGGCCAAAGGCCTGCGTGGCGCCATCTGGCGTCGTATGACGCACCATCATGGTACGGCTGGCGGCCTGAAGCGCGCCCCCAGCAGCCCCGATCAATGCACCGCAGGCGAAAAAGATCTGGTCCGGCAGGCCCGAAGCCGGGTCCATGTCGAAACCCCAAAGACTGTCGCGGTCCATTCCGACGATCACGGTGCAGACAAAGATCAGCACGACGATGCAGAATGCGATTACCGGCTTGGGACCAAACCGGCGATCCGCGCGCCCCCCGACAAAGGCCGCCAGCATCGCAGCCACGGCCCCCACGATGCCAAAGACGCCGATCTGGATGATCGACCAGCCAAGCACGCCTGACGCATAGACGCCGCCAAACCCGTAAAGCGCATTCAGCGCATCGCGATAAAAGAGGGACGACGCAAGGTAGGCCGACAGGCTGCTGCGATAGCGCAGCGACGAAAGTAGCTCTTTCAACGAAGTGATCGCCCGCCCGATATGCAAAGGCTGGCGCCCGGTATGGGGTTCATGCACCCACAAAAAGAACGGGATCATGAACACGATGAACCAGATGGCGGTAAAGGGGCCGACGGCGCGGGTGCCCTCGCGCGCTTCGGGGTCAAGGCCAAAAAGCGGTTCTTGCCCCAACAGCGTCAGGCCGCTATCGGCCAGAAACAGCAACATGATGATCAGTGCCAGCAAGCCGCCCAGATAGCCAAAGGCAAAGCCCGATCCCGAGATCGCACCCAGATCATCGTGATCGCCAAGGCTGGGCATCAAGGCGTTGGTAAAGATCGTCGCAAATTCCATCCCGATGAAGCCAAGGCCGAAAAACGCAACCGCCCAGAACAGCATGTCGCCCTCGCCCCCTGGGGCCACCCACCACAGGCCCCAGGACCCGACAACGTAGCAGGCGGAGAAAATCCAGACCCAGATCAGGCGTCGCCCGGTGCCGTCTGCAATGGCCCCAAGGATCGGCGCAAGCACGGCAATGGCAAAGGACGCGATGGCCAGACCCCAGCCCCAATAGGCCTGCGCGGCGGCCTTGGCGGCCTCTTCGTCGAGGCCGGTGCCCATGTAATAGCCGCGCGCGATTTCCGCAAAATAGGGGCCAAAGACAAAGGTAAGCAGCAGCGTGTTGTAAGGCTGACTGGCCCAGTCGAAAAAGTACCAGCCCCAGATGCGTTTGCGTGCACCGTCCATCTTTGCCTGCCCCTTTTCGTTTTGCGGTGATCAAGCCTGAAAGCAAGGCGCGGCGCAAGCCACCGGTTCAGCGTTCGGGCGGCCAGGGACGTTTCGCATCCGCCGCGACCCATGCCGCGACCCAATCGGGCAGGGCGGGGCTGACCGTGTCCTGACCAAGGGCGGCCAGCACCCTTGCAGGCGCGACGATCCCGGCCTTCGACGTGAAGGCCGACCGCAGCAGCATTTGCGCGGTGCATTCATCGCCACGCCAGAACGACTGGTCCACATAGGAAAACCGGTCATCCCAGCCGATCACGCGGGACCGCTGCGTCAGGGTGGTAAAGACCGTCACCCGGCGGCGATAGCGCGTGGAATTGCCCGCGACAGTGATGCCCCAGCCGTTCTCGCGCGCCACCCTGTCGAACCCCATGCGGATCGACATCGGGATGCGGCCTAGGTCAAAAAGCGTCAGCGTGCGGCCGTTGTTCAGTTCCATCCATGGGTCAAGGTCCCAGGGGTAGACGCGGTGCTGGCTGACATGCGGTTGCAGGACGGCTAGCGGCGCCGCGCGACGGGCCTGCGCGACCGCTATGGCAAGTCTGACATAAGGATACATGAAACGAAGGGTCCTGAAATAACGCTGGCCCGATCCGTCGCCCCGCGCAACCGCAAGGTCAAGCCGGACGTGCCGTCAGACCCGTGCATTTCTGCAGCACCGCGCCCCATTGCCCTTTCGCAGGGCAAAGGCTATCCCCGGTTGCACCTCAGATCGACCGGAGACCGGCATGGCGAGCCCGCTGCAACTGTTGTTCAACTTCATGTGGTTCCTGATCATCGCGCAGGTGATCATGAGCTGGCTGATCAACTTTTCCGTGCTGAACCTGCGCCAGCCGCTGGTGGCACAGCTTTGGGACGGCTTGAACCGCCTGTTGGAGCCGATCTACGGGCAAATCCGGCGGTTCCTGCCCAATACGGGCGCCCTTGACCTGGCCCCGATCGTGGTGATCTTTGTGCTTTACACGCTGGAATACCTCCTGACCCGCTATACCGGCCTCATGTGAGGCGGATCGTGGCGGGCGCGCAAAGAGGGTCGGATGATGTCTGACCTGTCGGGACTATTGCACAGCGTCTTTGGGTTCAATTCGTTCCGCCCCGGCCAGGCCGAAATCGTCGACGCTGTCGCCGCAGGTCGCAATACGCTGGCCATCATGCCGACAGGCGGCGGCAAATCCTTGTGTTTTCAATTGCCTGCGCTGGCAGCGCCGGGGGTGACGGTGGTCATCTCGCCCCTGATCGCGTTGATGCGCGATCAGGTGCGCGCCTTGCGTGAAGTGGGCGTGGCGGCCGGGGCCCTGACGTCCGGCCATACCGAGGGTGAGACCGAAGAGGTCTTTGCAGCACTGGAAGAAGGCCGGCTGAAGCTGCTTTACATGGCGCCCGAACGCCTGGCCTCTCCCGCCACCTTGGGCCTTTTGCGGCGCATCAACTGCACCATGATCGCCGTAGACGAGGCGCATTGCGTCAGCCAATGGGGCCATGATTTCCGCCCCGACTATCTGCGGATCGGCGATCTGCGGCGGGCTTTGGGTGTTCCATTGGCCGCGTTCACCGCGACGGCGGATGAGGAAACCCGGTCGGAAATTGTCACGCGCCTGTTTGACGGGGTGCCGCCAGCGATCTTCCTGCGTGGCTTTGACCGCCCGAACATCCACCTCGCTTTTGCAGTCAAGAACGCCCCCCGCGACCAGATTCTGGGCTTTGCCGCCAAGCGGCGCGGGCAATCAGGGATTGTCTATTGCGGCACGCGCGCCAAGACCGAAACGCTGGCCCGTGCGCTACTGGATGCGGGCCACGGGGCTTGCGCCTATCACGCCGGATTGGACCCCGAGGACCGCCGCGTGGTCGAGACACGGTTCCAGCGCGAGGAAGGGCTGATCGTGGTGGCCACGGTCGCCTTTGGCATGGGGATCGACAAGCCCGACATCCGCTGGGTCGCCCATGCCGACCTGCCGAAATCGATCGAGGGCTACTATCAGGAAATCGGCCGCGCCGGTCGCGACAGTCTGCCCGCCGAGACGATGACGCTTTACGGTCCCGAAGACATTCGCCTGCGCCGCACCCAGATCGACGAAGGCGGCGCGCCTGCGGACCGCAAGGTGGCTGATCACGCGCGACTGAATGCGCTGCTGGGATTGGCCGAAGCTGTGGCCTGTCGGCGGCAAGTCCTGCTGGGCTACTTTGGCGAAACCTCGGCACCTTGCGGCAATTGCGATCTGTGTGACCGCCCGGCGAAACTGTTTGATGCGACAGAACCCGTGCGCATGGCGCTGTCGGCGATCCTGCGGACGGGTGAATGGTTCGGCGCAGGCCATCTGATCGACATATTGACGGGCACCGCGACGACCAAGGTCCGCGACAAAGGACATGACCGCCTGCCGACATTCGCCGTCGGCAAGGCGATGAGCAAGGAAAGCTGGGGGGCCGTCTTTCGCCAGATGATGGGACGCGATCTAGTGCGCCCGGACCCCGACCGGATGGGTGCCCTGCGCCTGACCGATGCCGCGGTGCCGATCCTGAAAGGCGAGGCGCAGATCACCCTGCGGCAGGACACCGTCGATGCGGCGGTGCACGAACCTTCGGTGCGCGCAGTGGTGTCCGAGGCGGATGCCCCGATGCTGGCGACGCTGAAGGCGCAGCGTCGGGCGCTGGCGGATGCGGGCAATGTGCCGGCCTATGTGATCTTTACCGACAAGACGCTGATCGAGATGGCCGAGACGCGGCCTGCGTCGCTGGACGCGATGGCGCGCATATCCGGGGTGGGCGCGAAAAAGCTGGAAAGCTACGGGCGGGTGTTTCTGGCGGTGATCAACGGATCGGCCCCGGACCCGGTCCATCCGGCCCGGCGCAAGCTGGCGGGACGGGACGCGGGCGCGCTGTTCGATGCGCTGCGCGGTGCGGAACGCGATCTGGCGCGCGGCCCGCAAGGGATCGGCAAGCCGATGAGCCTTAGCCAGGGCACCTTGCGCAAGATTGCCGAAGCGCGGCCGGGCACGCTGTCGGACCTTGATCGGGTGGCCGACCTTGGCTCGGCACGGCTGGACCGGTTCGGCGAGGCGTTTCTTGAGGTCATCCGCGCGGCGGACTGATCCTGTGGCCGGCGGCAAGGTGCCGGGGGCCTGCCCCCGGGCCCCCGGGATATTTGGGCAAAGATGAAGGCGGCCGATTAGGCCTCAGGCAGCATCCTCGCGCGCTGTCTGCACCGGATGCGCGCCTGCCGGGCAAAACTCGGTCAGCGTGTCGATGATCGCCGCCTTGCGCAGGGGTTTGGTCATGTAGCGGTCGATGCCTGCGGCAAGGATGCCTTCGCTGTCGCCGTCCATGGCATGCGCGGTCAGTGCCACGATGGGAATATGGGCGCGGCCCCCTTCGGCTTTGCGGATCGCCCGTGCGGCCTCGCGCCCGTCCATTTCGGGCATCGAGATGTCCATGAAGATCAGGTCGGGGTGAAAGCTGCGGTACAGATCGACCGCTTCCCGCCCGTTGTTGGCAAAGACCAGATCGATATCCATATCCTTGACCATCTTTTGAAACACCAGTTGATTGGTCCGGTTGTCCTCGGCGGTCAGGACTCGCATCTGGCGCAATTGTCGCGGGGCCACCACCACCACCTCCTCAGGTTCGGTCACCGCAGACACGGTCAGGGCCTGCAACTGGCGGTACAGATCGGCGCGCAGGATGGGTTTCTGGATCACCGCGGCCAGTTCGGCGGCCCCCGGCCCCTCGCGCGCGGCGGTCGGGTTGCTGGTCAGCAAGACGATGGGCATCGTTAGCCCGCGCGCCCGGATGCGCAAGGCCAAAGCCAGACCGTCCATGTCGGGCATGTTGTGATCGGTCAGGATGGCGTCAAAGTTCTGGTCGGTGGCCA
>JBKJVF010000183.1:0-12674 GCA_046589965.1 Paracoccaceae bacterium | reverse complement strand
AGTGTTGGGTTTGAAGGTGACGCCCAGCACTGTGATCAGCTTGCCATTGACCGACCCGCCACACAGATCGACCACCTTGTCGATCATCCGGGCCTTGACCGCCTCATTCACCCGGATCACCGTTTCAGTGATCTGCATCGGCAGGCCGTGGTCCTGGCCAATGCGGGCCAAAGCCTTGGTATCCTTTGGAAAACACGATCCGCCGTAGCCCGGGCCGGCATGCAGGAACTTGTTGCCGATGCGCCCGTCCATGCCCATGCCCTTGGACACCGCCTTGACGTCCGCCCCCACCTTTTCACACAAGGCGGCGATCTCGTTGATGAAGGTGATCTTGACGGCCAAAAAGGCATTCGCCGCGTATTTGATCATCTCGGCACTTTCCAGATCGGTATAGACCACCGGAAATTCGCGCAAGGACAGCGGGCGATAAATCTCCGCCATGACCTTGCGGGCACCCGGGCGCTCAATCCCGATCACCACGCGGTCAGGGCGCATGAAATCGTCGATGGCGGCCCCTTCGCGCAGAAATTCGGGGTTGGATGCGACGTCGAACTCGGCGTCCGGGTTGGCCGCGCGGATCGCCTCGGCGACCTTACGGTTGGTGCCGACGGGTACCGTCGATTTCGTGACGACGACCGCATAGCCCTGCAGCGCCTGACCGATTTCTGCCGCAGCCGCCATCACATAGGTCAGATCCGCATGCCCGTCGCCCCGCCGCGTCGGTGTGCCCACCGCGATGAAGACAGCCCCTGCCCCTGCAACCGCCTCGGCCAGATCAAGGGTAAAGCTCAGCCGACCGGCCGCGACATTCTTGGCCATCAGATCTTCAAGCCCAGGCTCAAAGATCGGCACTTCGCCGCGCCGCAGTCGGTCGATCTTGGCCGGGTCCTTGTCGACGCAAACCACCTCGTGACCGAAATCGGAAAAGCAGACCCCGGATACCAGCCCGACATAGCCCGTCCCGATCATCGCGATTTTCATGGCTCAACCCCGCGTTGTTACGGGGCCGAGCAATAGAAGGGCACCAGACAGGTGTCAAATCGACATGTCACCTGTGCGGGGCCATCAACCGATCCGTCGCGTTCCTCTGCCCGTTCAATAGACAGTTGCCAGATACATGCCCATCACGGCAACTCCGATCACCGAAGACGTCCCACCTACACTGCAATGCGCGCGCATCGCCAACAGCTGCGTCACGGCGGGTATGTTGGTGGTGATGACCCCGCTCGCCTCGGCGGCGATGGTCTTGTCGGTGGTGTTGTAGCGGATCACCCGATAGTGCACCAATTGCGTCAAGTCGTTGGGGGAATACAGCTGCAGTTCATAGACCTGCTGGCGGTCTGCCGTGGGACATGGAAAGTCTGCGCCGAGGTCGATCTTAGTCGCGGCCCCTGATCCACTGTTGTGCATGACCTGAATGTTGGCATCAGCGGCGTCCCAGCCCATACCTACGATGTTGAACAGGGTTGACGGGTTGACATCGGTAGGTGCGACAGACGGGATCATTCCCGCAAAGCCCCGCATCGTTGTTGTCGCCACACCAGTCGCCGGGCCCCACACGCAGCGTGCCAGAAAGCCGCCGGGCGCTGCCGCACTTCGCCCAATCCGCACCAGGTTGGCCGCACTGCGCAGGCCCGCGACGGCAGTGGCAGATGCCGCCGAGACCAAGAGTTCGATCCGCCGCATGATCCCATGCAGGTTGGTTGTCGAATTGACGTTGGCCGCCGTGCCGGTTCCGGTTGCCGTCACCAGAAGCGAACCATCGCCCGTTGGCGTCGCGCTGTTCGGCTGCGGTTGGAACCGCATCAGGTTGAACTCGCCCAAGTCGTTTTGCAGCGTGTGCAGGAACCCGTCGGGGCCGATGAAACCGGGGACATCGAAGTATCCGGCAAGTTGCGAGACCAGCAGATTGCCGTTCCCTGCGGCCGGTATCGCGGGCGCGACCACGTTGGGTAGCGTGACCTCGCCCGCATTGCTAATCAGAACCGTGCTGTTCTGAACCAGTTTGCCGGTTGTCGCATCAAACCGCGCGACGGCTGTGTCGGTCGCAGAGGCAGGTCCCACCACATCGCCAGACCCCCCACCGCCGCCGCCGGGAACAACCCACGTTCCATCCGCGCGCAGGAAATTCGTCGTCCCGCCACCCGAGGCCGGGGCAAGGCCCGCATCGCCAGATGTAACCAACGGCAGGTTTACATCCGCCCCCGTCGAAGATGCCAGCAGCCGCGACGACGCGGTATAGGCAAGATCGGTCGCGACATTGACCTGCGCGCCTGTGGCGATCCCGTCCAGCTTGGTCTTGTCGGCCCCCGACATGAAGCCCGCGACCGATGTCGTGGCGCCTGCATGCAGCGCGCCCCCGGCACGGGTGCCGTGGGCTGTATCGTCAAACCGCGCCGCGGGCAGCGTACCGCTGCCAAGATCGCTGGCCGATCCGCTGGTGGCAATGGCAGCCAGCCCCGTAATGGTTCCGGCGGCTTGCGTTCCGGTGTGGTTGGCCCGCGCCAGCAATGTTGCATCGGCGCTGTTTGCCGTCGCACCATTTGCCACGTTCAGGATCGTGCGTACCTGTGACGCCGCCAGCGCCTCGGGGACACCAGTGCCTGCCGTGGCACGCCCAAGAATGGTGCTGGTGGCAAGGGCTGCCATCTTGGACAGGGTGACCACCCCCGCATCGATGGTCCAGACAGCCCCGGCGCCGCTGACAGTCACATCGCCCTTGTCGCCATCCGCAACACCACCACCGCCACCCACAACCTGCGTCACGCCATTGCTGCGCAGCTTGACCTCGCCAGTCGTGGTGTTCAGCCAAAGCGTGCCGTCGGGCGGCGTCACTGGATCGCTGGCCTGCCCGCCCAGATGCATCGGCGCAGGCAAGGTCACCTCGCCCGTTGCCCCGGCCGCTTGCAAGGCGGTAAAGAAAGCCGATCCGTTGGCGCTGACCTTGATCGCAAATTCGTCCGATCCTGCGGTGCCCATTTCGGCACGCCCAGAAAACCCGGTCTGGAACAGCAAACTTGCCGTGTCGCCCGACGTCGCCTTGTTCACCTTGACCTGATGGCCCGCGCCAGCATGGTTCAACAACGTCGCAGGCGAAGACACCGCCAGCCGGTTCGTCGCATCCGCCGCCGTCGATACCCCGAGGCGCGCGACGGCAACGGTTCCGTCAGACGGCGCCTTCCAGATCAATCCATCAAAAACCGCCGCCTGCCCTTCGCCCATCACTTGCGCGGTCCAGCCGGTCAGAGGCGTCACAAACTCCCACCCGGTCACGGCGTACAGCGCGATCTTGCCCGCCTGCCCTGCCCAGGCCGCAGTGGCACCCGTGGGCACGATATGCCGATCACCCACCGACGGCGTTGCGGGTGGCACTGTCAGGTTCCGTGTCAGGACCGACAGTTGTACCATCAGGTCCAGTAGGCGCAGCGCCTCGTTATGGGTGACATGCTTTTGCGCCTGCGCAGGCAGGATCAGGGGCAGTTGCAGGATGGGCGTGTTGTCGGGCATGGGGCTTGTCCTTGGGGCTCGCTGTGACGCCCAAGGCTAAAAAGCCGTGCCCAATATTCGGTTTCCGCGCCGCCCGCCCGAAGGCCCTTTGGCGCAACGCCCCGCTATCCCCAGAACAGCGTTGCCGCGATCGCCCACATCGTCAGCCCGACAATGACCTCCAGCCAGACCCAGGCCACCGGCTTTGCAAAGATCGGCGCCAACAACCGCGCTCCGAACCCCAAGGCACTGAAAAAGCTTGCTGAACCCAGCATCGCCGCCACACCGAAGGCGCCTTGATGCGGGGCATATTGCGCCGAGATTGACCCCACCAGCATCACCGTATCCAGATAGACATGTGGATTGGCCCAGGTCAGCACCAGGCTGGTCGCCACCACCCGACCCAACGACGCCCCCCCGCCTTCTGTGGGCCGTAGCGCCTCGCCACCCTGCAACGCCGCCCGGAACCGCAACGCCCCATAGACCACCAAAAACACCACGCCAGCCCAGCGCATCGCCTCGCCCAGCCACGGGACCGCGACCGACATCGCCCCAAACCCCGCCACGCCAACCGCGATCAGTATCGCATCCGACAGCGCACAAACGGCCACCACCGCGCCGACATGTTCGCGCCGCAGACCCTGCCGCAGAACAAACGCATTCTGCGCCCCGATCACCAGGATCAGGCTGATTGCGACTACATACCCGTGAAGCGCGGCCTCAAACATCGGCAAGCACCTTGCGTGTCGCCGTCGGGCTGGATTGGCCCGCCAAAGGCGCAAAACCGTGGTCGAGTTGGGCCGTCGGCACAATGTACGATTGCAATGCGTGATCGGCGAACGCCTCAGAACAAACCTCTGTCAGCCCACCCTTCGAAAAGGCGCCCAACGTGGAACTGATCCGCACCCGACGGGCCGCAAAGCGCTGACACGCCACTCGTGCCGCCTCGTCTGGCGCCGAAAATTGCCCTGAGAACGATGCTGTGATGTCCTCGATGCCATAGGACCTATCGACCGGAACTGGCACTAAACCCTTAAATATCTTGCTCAAATAACTCACCGTCACGAACACACACTTTTACTTCTCACTTGACCCGAACACATTTTGCGCCTTCATTCAAATTAATCTTTCCTATGATGATTAAGTCCTGCTAATGCTTGACCCCGCCCAGCTTGCCGCCATTGCGGCCGTCCACCGCCGTGGTTCCTTCGAACTGGCGGCAGCAGAACTGCATGTGACCCCCTCGGCGATCTCACAGCGCATCAAGGCATTGGAAGAGGCCTCTGGCACCTTGCTTGCCCGTCGCGGCCAGCCCTGCCGCGCGACCGAAGCCGGCTTGCGCCTTATCCGCCATCATGACGAGGTCATGCTTCTTGAACGTACGCTTGGCACTGACCTCCCCGGCCTTGGCCAAGGCCTTGCGACATTGCGTGTCGCCGTCAATGCCGACAGCCTCGCCACTTGGGTCATCCCCGCGCTCGGCGCCACAGACGGCTTTCTCTTCGATCTTATTGTTGATGATCAGGATGTCAGCCAAGAATGGCTCAAACGTGGCGAGGTCGTGGCCGCCATCACCAGCCATCCCGGCCCACTGCAAGGCTGCGATACGATCCCCTTGGGCAGCCTTCGCTACCGCGCCACGGCCTCACCGACCTATGTGCAGCGTTGGTTTCCCCATGGCGTAACCCCCGCCACCCTTGCAAAAGCGCCCGCGATCACATTTTCCGACAAGGACCGCCTGCAAGAACAATGGGTCACCCGCCAGACCGCCGGGGCATCGCGCCGCGCCAACGTCCCCAGCCACCGCATGGGCGCGTCGCAGGCCTTCGTCGACGCCTGCCTTGTCGGTCTGGCCTGGGGACTGAACCCCGAACCCCTGGTCGCGGGCCACCTCGCAAGCGGTGCATTGGTCGAGTTAATCCCCAACTCACCGCTCGATGTGCCTCTTTATTGGCAATTCACCAGGCTTGCCGCCCCCGCGCTTGCGCCAGTCACCGACGCGATCCGCCAGTCCGCCGCCAGAATTCTGGTCGTTGGTGCGCCAGTCGGAACGACGGCCCTGCCAGACCGCGCGAACATTCGGGTGAGATCTTGAAAAGTTCTGTCCGAGGCGGCCAGACGGAACCCGGCAGGCTTCCCACCAAACACAGTCCGCGCTATCCGATCGCGACGCGACGCGCCTGTCAGTTGGCAGCAAGACCATCATCTGGCGGTGACACGAACACCCGGTCCACGCCCGCCGCATCGGTGATCACCACTTCGCCCAGTGGCGGCGACACGCCATCCGCCCCCAACGCATCGACCAGCCCAGTGAACAACTGGCGCAGAATGTTGGGATTTTCCACCACCTTGACCGCATAGCCATAGCCCGCGCCGCAATCGTCCAGCCGCCCCGAACCGCCCGATGCCACCCAGTCAGCGCGGCAGACCGTGCCATCCGACAGTGTCACCGTCAGCATCGTGTCGGACAATCGCGCCGCCTGCGGCACCGGATTGCCCAGGGTCCCTGCACATCCCGCCAGCAGCATCAGAACCAGAACTTTGCGCATGAATTCCCCTTTCACAATGGCCACAGGATCGGGATCAGCGCGCAGGCCACCAGCATCACGATGATGTTGAGCGGCAGGCCGACCTTGGTAAAGTCTGAAAACCGATACCCGCCCGGACCATAAACCATCATGTTGGTCTGATACCCCACCGGCGTCGCAAAGGCGAGCGTTGCGGAAAACATCACCGCCACGACAAAGGGCCGCGGATCATATCCCAGCGTCTGCGCCAGCTCGATGGCGACCGGCGTGTAGATCACGGCGACCGCATTGTTGGACAGAAACTCCGTCAGCACCAGCCCGATGAAATAGACCGCCAGGATCAACCAAAACGGCGACAGCGTCGCCAACCATGGCGCCACGCCGCCCACGATCATTTCCACCGCCCCGGAATGCTCCAGGCCCTGCCCCACCGCCAGCATCGCAAAGATCATCGCCAGCAGGCGCCCATCGACAAAGGAAAATGCCTCGTCGCTGTCCACGCATTTGGTGATCAGGATCAGCGCCACCGCCAGCAGCGCCAGCGCCAGGATCGGTGCCACCTCCAGCGCCGACAGCACCACGATGATCGCCAGCCCCGCAATTGCGATGGGGGCTTTGGCCTTGCGGAACGCCTTGACGCTCGGGCGGCTGATATCCACCAGATCCATGTCGGCTGCCAGCCGCTGGATGTCCTCGATGTTGCCTTCCAGCAGCAGCGTGTCACCCACCCGCACGATCAGATCATCCAGCTGCCGCCCGATATTCTGGTTGCGGCGGTGTGCGGCCAGGACATAGACCCCGTACCGCCGCCGCAGCCGCAGCTCGCCCAGGGACCTCCCCTCCATCCGGCAGCCGGGACCGATCAACACCTCGACCGTTTCGGTCTTCACGCTCGACAGCTTGTCGACCAGATGCACATCCTTGCGCGCCTGCATGCCCAGAAGTTCCGTCATCTCGGTCCGCAGCATCACGCGGTCGCCTGCCTCCAGCACCACCGACGCAAGATCCCGCCGCAAGGACGCATCGCCGCGCAGCACGTCGATCACCCGCACGCCATCGGGTTTGAACACGTCGACATCCAGCACCGCCTGCCCGATCAGCTGGCTGTCCTCCGGCACGGCGACTTCGGTGAAATACTTCATCTTGCGCTTGTCGCTCAGCAAGACACCCATCGACTGGCGCACTGGCAGCAGCCGGTCGCCAAAGACCAGAAGGTATATCCCCCCCGCAATCGTCACCGCTATGCCCAGCGGCGCGATCTCGAACAGCCCGAAATGCTCCAGCCCTGCATCCTTGGCGACGCCATCGACCAGAATGTTAGTGGATGTCCCGATCAGCGTGATCATCCCCCCCAGAACGGTCATATAGCTGAGCGGGATCAACAGCTTGGATGGTGCAACGTTCATCTGGATCGCCAGTTGCATCACGACCGGGATCATCACCGCGACCAGGGGCGTGTTGTTCATGAAGGCCGAGGCAACGCCGATGAATGCAAACAAGACCACGATGGTGGTGCGCGGCCGATCGCCCACATAGCGACCTGCCGTGGTGATCACCATCTCCACCGCACCGGTCCGCACCATCCCCCCCATCACCAGGAACATCAATGCGATGGTCCAGGGGGCAGAGTTTGACAATACACTGGTCGCATCCTTGATCGGCAAAATGCCCAACATCAGCATCACCGCCGCGGCGCCAATGGCGGTCACCTCAACGGGCGTGCGTTCCAGGACGAACAGCACGAACATCACCACCAGAATGGCAAGCGCCACCCATGGCTGGGCCTCCATCGGTACAACATATCCGAACATCAGTCCCCCAGACCTATGCGGGCGCCGACGCCTTTGCCCGCGGCTGCACCAATGCCACACCCGCCAGCATGATCACAAGCGCCACCCACACCATGGGTGAAAACCGCTCGCCCAAAAGCGCCATTGCCCAGAAAACGCCCGACGCGGTCACCAGATAGGAACTCTGCGAGGCAAAAACGGATCCCGCCTTCGACGCCAGCCAGACATAACTTGCATAGACCACCGCATGCACGCTGGATGAGATCACCAACGCCCATTCCGGGCGCGCAAAAGGCAGGGGTGGCGTCACCCACTGGCCCGACAGCACCGCAACCGGCAGCGCCAGAACCATACCAACGACTGAGGCGCCGAACATCGCCTGCACCGCATCCATGCCTGCCGTTCCGCCCCGCGCGACATAAGTCGCCTCGAAGGCATAGAAAAGTGGGCCCACCAGCGCCAGCGCCAGCCAGCCCAGCAGAGCTGTCTGCGACATGCCCGCACCCAAGGCCCCGCCTTGCGACGCGATCAGCCCGACCCCGGCCAGACCAAGCGTTAGACCCAAAAGCCGCGTCCCCGAAAACCGGTCAATCCCCGCCATTAGCGCCATCGGAAAGGCGATCAGGGGGACCGTCGAGATCATGATCGACATGATCCCGGCAGGCAGATGATGCACAGCGGCATAAAAGCTTGCATTCGGGATGATCGTCCCGATGACGGCGATGACGACGTAAAAGGTGAATGCCGCGCGCGAAAAGACCAACCCTTTGCGCCGCACCAGCGACACGATGCCCAGCACCAGCGAACAGACCACCAACTGCCAAAAGATCAGCCCGAACGGCTGATGCCCCGTCGCCGTTGCCATCTTGCCCAACGATTGCGTACTGCCCCAGCCCACGCCAAGGATCACGAGCACGCCCACGAAAAACCAGCGCTCCTTCAAACCCGCGCCTCTTGCAGTCGACCACCCACGCGGATCATCTTGACCGCAGTCGCGCGGCCGGTCTTGTCGTCGGTTTCCACATAGACCCCAGACAGCGTCGCAGGCCCGTCCGCAGGCTCAAAGCGACCCTTGGCCATGCCGGTGATGAACCGGCGCAGCGGCTCCAGCTTTTCCATCCCGATCACAGAATCATAGTCTCCGCACATCCCGGCATCCGACTGATAAGCTGTCCCTTTCGGCAGGATCATCGCATCCGCCGTCGGCACATGCGTATGTGTCCCCACCACCAGCGACGCCATCCCGTCGCACCAATGGCCCATGCCCATTTTTTCCGACGTGGCCTCGGCATGCACATCAACAATCGACGCCTGCACCGCGCCGCCCAGCGTATGGGTTTTCAGCACCGTCTCCACCGCGCTGAAGGGATCATCGAAGGGTCGCTTCATGAACACCTGGCCCAGCACCTGCGTGACCAGAACGCGGCGCCCCCGCGTCGCCTCGAACACCCCCGCTCCGCGACCCGGTGCGACCTTGGAGAAATTCAGCGGCCGGATGATCCGGGGTTCCGTCTCGATGAACTGAAGCATGTCCCGCTGGTCGAACGCATGATCGCCCAGCGTAACCACATCTGCACCCGCCGCCAGCAGCGCCTTGGCATGCTCTGGTGTCAGGCCGATCCCCTGGCTTGCATTCTCGCCGTTCACCACGACGAAATCCAAACCCCAGTCCGCGCGCAGGCCCGCCAACCGTTCGGTCACCGCCAAGCGCCCCGCCCGCCCCATCACATCGCCAAGGAAAAGTAGTTTCATGCCCCCCGGATTAGGCGGGCGCGCGGGCGCGGGCAAGGGGATTCAAGGCCCGCACCCGCCGTGTCCTGCGGCCTTGCGCTCGCCAGACCGTGTTGTCGCATGGCACTTTCCTCGTCGCATCCCTTGGCCTACATCTGACGCATGACCCTCCTGCCCACCTTTCTGGCCGATTGGTTCACGACCAAAGGCTGGGTCCTGCACCCGCATCAGCTTGACATGCTGGCCCGCGCGGCGGATCCCGCCACCTTGCTGATCGCGCCCACAGGTGGCGGCAAGACACTTGCAGGTTTTCTGCCCACCCTTGCAGAACTGGGGGAAAAACCGCCCCCTGGCCTGCACACGCTTTACATCTCGCCCCTCAAGGCGCTGACCGCCGACATCCGGCGCAACCTGCGCACCCCGATCGAGGGCGCAGACCTCGCCATCCGGGTCGAGGACCGCACCGGCGACACCAGCTATACCCAGCGCCGCCGCCAGCGCGCCGACCCGCCGCACATTCTGCTGACCACCCCCGAAAGCCTGGCGCTGCTGCTCAGCTACGAAGACGCGCCCCGCATGTTTCAGGGATTGCAACGCGTTATCGTGGATGAAATCCATGCACTGGCGGAATCCAAACGCGGCGACCAGCTCTCTTTGCTCGTCTCCCGCCTCGCCACCCTGTCGCCGGGCCTGCGTCTCGTCGGCCTTTCTGCGACGGTGGAGGACCCGCCCGCGCTGGCACAGTTCCTCCACGCCAAGACAGAAATCCTGGTTGCCGACCCCGGCCCCGACCCCGACATCTCCATGCTTGAAACAGACGAGGCCCCGCCATGGGCCGGCGGTGGCGGGCGCTATGCCATCGCCGCCGTGCTGGATCAGGTCCGCCAGCACCGCACGACCCTCATCTTCCACAATACGCGCGCCCAGGCGGAGCTTTTCTTTCACGCCTTGTGGCTGCAGAACGAGGATAACCTGCCCGTGGCGATCCATCACGGCAGCCTTGCGCGCGAACAGCGCGACCGGGTCGAGGCCGCGATGGTTGCAGGGGCCCTGCGCGCCGTGGTCTGCACGGGGTCGCTCGATCTTGGCATCGACTGGGGCGATGTGGACCTCGTGATCCAGATCGGCGCGCCGAAAAACGTCAAGCGTCTGGTGCAACGGATCGGTCGTGCCAATCACCGCTACAATGCACCGTCCAAGGCGCTATTGTTGCCGGCAAACCGCTTCGAAGTGGTGGAATGCAAGGCCGCCCTCGATGCCGTCCGTGCCCATACCCTTGACGGTGAACCCCGTGGCACCGGTCCCCGCGACGTCCTTTGCCAGCACATCCTGATCGCGGCCTGCGCCGGTCCCTTTGATGCCACGACCTTGTACACCGAAATCACTGGGGCGGGTCCTTACGCAACCCTGACCCGCGCCGAATTTGACGCCTGCCTCGACCTGATCGCGACCGGCGGCTATGCGCTTCGCGCTTATGATCGCTGGCAGCGGCTGAAATGTACGGATGGCAAATGGCACCTGCGCGATCCGCGCAGCGCGGCCCTGATCCGCCAGAATCTCGGCACCATCATGGACATCGAAACCCTGAAGGTGCGCCTCAAGAACCGGTTCGGCGGTACGCCTCTGGGCGAGGTGGAGGAAGACTTTGCCGCCTCGCTGACCCCCGGCGACACCTTTCTGATCGGTGGTCAGGTTGTGCGCTACGAAGGCTTGCGCGAGATGACGGTGGAGGTCACAAAGACCCCCGGTCGCGATCCCAAGGTTGCCGTGTTCAATGGGACGAAATTCGCCACCTCGACCCTCTTGACCGACCGGATTCTCCAGATCTTCCAGCAAGATACCTGGCCGGACCTGCCCGCCCATACGGCCCAGTGGCTGGCCCTTCAGCGCGAAGTGTCGCGCCTGCCTGACCCTCATTCGCTGCTGCTGGAATCCTTTCCCCATGACGGGCGCGAGCATCTTGTGATCTATGGCTTTGCCGGGCGCAACGGCCAGCAAACCCTCGGCCTTCTGATCACCAAGCGGATGGAGGAGGTGGGCCTCGCCCCGCTCGGTTTCGCCGCCACCGACTACGCGACCCTGATCTGGGGCCTCGACCCGGTCATCGATGCCGCCCCCTTGTTTGACCTCGACGCCCTGCGGGGCGGCCTGGAATCCTGGCTGGCGGGAAACGCCGTGATGAAACGCACCTTCCGCGCATCCGCGATCATCGCGGGCCTCATTGAACGGTCCCACCAGGGGCGCCGCAAGTCGGGGCGCCAGGCGACATTCTCATCGGACATCCTCTACGACACGTTGCGCAAATATGATCCCGACCACCTGCTCTTGCAGATCACCCGGCAGGAAGCCCTGCGGGGGCTGGTCGACTTTGGCCGGATCGAGGCCCTTCTTGCCCGCGTCGGCCCCAATATCGACCTGCGACGGCTGCCCCGCGTCACGCCGCTGGCGGCGCCGCTGTTTCTGGAACCGGGCCGCGTGCCCGTCCACGGCGAGGGTCGCGAGCGGATGGCCGAAGATGCCGCGCGACGATTGATGGAAACTGCTGGGCTGTTGTGAATGGTCATGTTCGTTTGCGCGCGCTTTTCCTGAAACGGGACTTTTCGTGCCACCTTCCCCCTTGCACATCCGCGTGCAAAGCGCGCACACCTGCCGCCATGCACCACGCCTTTTCCCTGGGAGTCGCGTCGCTCCATGCCCTTCCATCGGGCGCGCTATTCTGGCCGGCGGAGCATCTCCTGTGCGTCTCGGATCTGCATTTCGGAAAATCCGAACGGATGGCCCGGCGCGGGGGCGCACTTTTGCCGCCCTATGATACCCGGGCGACGCTGGGCAAGCTTGACGCCGACATGGAACGCACCCGCGCGACCCGCGTGATCTGCCTTGGCGACAGCTTCGACGACATGGCGGCAAGCGAGGGGCTGGACGAGGCCGACCGTCTCTGGCTGGCGCGTCTTATGGCCGGGCGCCATTGGATCTGGGTCGCGGGCAACCATGATCCGGGCCCGCTGGACATCGGCGGCAGCCACAAGGCCGAGGTCACGATCAATGGCCTTACGTTCCGCCACATCGCCGACCCGTCGGAAAGCTATGAGATTTCTGGCCACTACCATCCCAAGGCACGGCTTGCCAGCCAGTCGCG